>DATKNA010000070.1:0-4963 GCA_035541595.1 Kineosporiaceae bacterium
TACGCCGGTCTCCTGGGCGGGCGGTACCTCGAGGTCACGCCCCAGGTGCGGGCGAAGGCGCACCTGCTGCACCGGTTCGGCGGAAGCCCGCTCGGCAACAGCCGGGTGAAGCTCACCAACGCCGCGGACGCCGCCAAGCGCGGGCTGGTCCGCGAGGGCCACGACCCGCTCCAGGTGGCGGCGGAGCAGTTGACCCGCGACGGCGTGGACGTGCTGCACACGATCGGCGGCGACGACACCAACACGACGGCGGCGGACCTGGCCCGCTACCTGCACGAGAACGGGCACGAGCTGACCGTGGTCGGTCTGCCGAAGACGATCGACAACGACGTGGTCCCGATCCGGCAGAGCCTGGGCGCGTGGACGGCTGCGGAGCAGAGCACCCTGTACGCCCGCAACATCGTGGCAGAGCACTCGTCGAACCCGCGGATGCTCGTCGTGCACGAGATCATGGGTCGGGGCTGTGGCTGGCTGACGGCGGAGGCGACCCGGCGCTACCACGCCCAGGTCCGCGATCAGGACTACGCGGGCTTGGGCAACCAGGAGCGCCGTTGGGACGTGCACGGCGTCTTCGTGCCCGAACTCGAGTTCGACATCGACGCGGAGGCGGACCGCCTGCGCGCCGTCATGGACGAGATCGGCTGCGTCAACCTCTTCGTCTCCGAGGGCGCCGGTGTCGACACGATCGTCGCCGAGCTGACGGCCCGGGGGGAGGCGCCCGCGCGGGATGCCTTCGGTCACGTCAAGCTCGACACGATCAACCCGGGAGCCTGGTTCGGCAAGCAGTTCGCCGAGCGCCTCGGCGCGGAGAAGACGATGGTGCAGAAGAGCGGCTACTTCTCCCGCTCGGCGCCGGCGAACGCCGAGGACCGTGTTCTGATCCGGCGCTGCACCGAGCTCGCCGTCGACGCCGCCTTGCGTGGCGAGAGCGGTGTCACCGGGGAGGACGAGGAGCGCGGAGACGAGCTGCGGGTCATCGAGTTCCCGCGGATCAAGGGCGGGAAGCGGTTCGACACGACGCTGCCCTGGTTCACCGAGCTGCTGGACGAGCTGGGCCAGCCGCTGGGGACACCGGCGGCCACGTCGCACTGATCGGGCCGGCGTCCGGCGGCGTCACCAGGGCGCGTCCGGCGCGTCCGGGGCGGGTGGCCGGGTCAGCACCCCGGTCGCGTCGCCCAGCAGGGACCAGGGCCCGGCCGCCCAGGGCACCAGCGCGATGTCGCCCCGGGTCAGGCCGAGCGTTCGGCCGTCCTGCGGGATCAGCTCGGCGGCGCCGCCGAGGACGACGAGGACGGCGAACCCGGCCGGGACGTCGACGAGACCGGCCCCGGCGTCGACGCGGTGGGCCCGGAAGTAGGAGGCAGCCTCCGGGGGCAGTGCCGGTACCAGGGCGTCGGCACCGGCTACCGGGGCGCTGACGACGAGCCGGCCGACGTCGGACGGCGACCACACGGTCAGGTCGACGGCCGCGAGCGCCAGGTCCCAGCCGAGGCCGAGGTGGCCCTCCCGCTGGCCGTCGATGGCGTAGCCCTCCCACTCGAGCAGGATCGACAGGTCGGTCGGCTCCTGGACCTCGACGACGAGCACGCCCGCGCCGATGGCGTGCGGCGTCCCCGCGGGAACGAGGATCCCGTCGCCGGGCCGCACCGGCCGGGTGTGCAGGGCCTCGACGAGCGCGCCGCCCTGCCCGCTCCGGACCAGGTCGGCGAGCTCGTCGCGGGTCAGCGGGGTGCGCAGGCCGAGCCCGACCACGGCGCCCGGGTCCGCCTCGAGCACGACCCACGCCTCGGTCTTGCCGTGCGCCAACCCGAGGTGCTGTCGGGAGAACGCGCGGGTCGGGTGCAGGTGCACGGGTAGCCGCTCACCGGCGTCGAGCAGTTTGACCAGCAGCTCGACGCCGTCCGCGCCGTACCTTTCGACGTGGGCGGAGCCCAGCCAGCCGACCGGATCGGCGGCGAGGGCGTCGCGGAGCAACGTGCCGTCCGGCAGCCGGGACAGCCCCTGCGTCGCCTGGCCGGCCCGCGTCGTGGTCGACGCCACCCACTCCTCCGGGCGCCGGTACGGGGTGGGGCCGGGGTCGGTTCCCCGCAGGGCCGCGATCCGTGCGCCGCCTCGGTAGAAGTGGTCGAACTGGTTCGGCGGCAGCAGCAATGGCACGGGTCGCGTCATGCTCCCTCTCCGCTCTGTGGGGACCTCGCCGGAATTGTAGGGACGTCGCCGGAACTGTAGGGACGTCGCCGGAACTGTAGGGACGTCGGCCCCGGCCGGCCAGGCGGCGCGTGTCCCGGGCTGGCGGGCGTCCAAGGGCTGCCGTCATCGGGCCGCGGTGACCGCCCACCTGCGCCTCGCCCGGCGAGCCGCAGGGCTCTCGCCCGACACGGCCGCTGCCTCGACAGCGACAGCCAGCGGTGCTAGGATTCGTACAGATGTTCGAATTCAGGGGGAGTTCGACTCAGGGGGAGTTCATGGGCGGGGGAAGATGGGGCGATGCGTCCCGCATGGGCGTCCTTGGTGTTGTCGGTGAACCAGACGGCTCCACCCCGTTCGAGCCAGCTCAGCCGGGGTCGCCCTGTAGGGCGAGCGCGGCGGACTCGCCGGCCGTGGTCCATGATCCGTTCTTCGGTCCGCCCGGCGCCCGATGTGCGGCGTCGATCGAGGCAGCCGTGGACCCGGCACGCGGGAGCTGGCCGGTGGGGGCGCTGCCTGAGGGGCCGTCCACGGATCCGTGGCGGCAGGTGATTCACGCCGTGGTCGCCGCCCGTCGCCTCGAGAGCTGGGCGTTATGGGCTGAGATCTCCATGATCGGCCGACTGATCTCGGCGTGGCGTTCGGCACCTCCGGTGTCGAACGAGTTGCCGGTCGATGACCGCTGCGACGACGCCGACCCGGCACTGACCGCGCGGCTTAACCGGGAGATCCTGCGGGTTCAGCGGTCGGTCCGCGGTTCTTGGAGCGGGGCGGCGGCCGAGCTGGCGCCCGCGTTGGCGTCAGCGGAGATCTCCCTGGCGTGCGGCCTGTCCAGGATGTTGTCGGATCGGCACGTGGAGGCCGCCGAAGCGCTGATCGTGCAGGCGCGCCTGCCTCGACTGCGTCGCCTGCTCCGGTCGGGCTGGGTGGATAGGTACAAGCTGACCACGTTCATCGCCGAGACCAGTCACCTCGACGCGGTGGTGGCCAACGCGGTGGAGCGGCTCGTCCTGGGCGATATCGATCCAGACGATCCCGACGAAAGCGCCTTCGTCGACGTTCTCGCCGATCCCGCTCGCCCGGGCATGGGGCTGCCCGTGATCGCACGGATGACCGTGCCTGCACTGCGGGACGCCATCCGCGGCGCCATCGACACCCTTCAGGCTGAGGCGGCCGAACGCCGGGCCCGCCGGTTCCGCGCGGAGCGCCGGGTGCGGTGCGAGGCCACCCGCGATGGCACGGCCACCCTGACCGCCGAGCTCGCCGTCGAAGCGGCCGCCGCCGTCTGGAATGCGCTCACCCTCGCCGCCAAGGCCGCCCAGGCCGCGGGCGACCCGCGCTCCTTGGACCAGCTCCGCGCTGACGAGCTCGTCGCCCGCGCCACCGGCACACGGCGCCGGCCGCCGAGCCCGGATGACGATCCCGAGCTCCATGACCCCGACGACACCTTCCCCTCGGGCCGGAGCAACGATTTCCCCTCGGGCCGGAGCAACGATGCGAACGGCGACGGCACCGCCGCGAATGTCGCGAGCGACGACGATCGTCCGCTCGCCGGCGCCGCCTCGGCCAAACGGGCTGGCCGCCCGCTCTCGGTGTCGTTGACCTTGCCGCTGAACTCGTACCTCGGCCTGGCCAACGACCCCGGCAGGCTCGACGGATACGGGCCGGTGGCCGCCGGGCTGGCCCGGCAGATCATCCGGGAGACCATCCGCAGCGAACCCGCCGGCATCACCGCCATCACGTGGCGGTGCGTGATCGTGGACGACGTTCATCGAACAGTCGTGGGCGTGGGCGCCCCGATCACCGTCCCGAGGCACGATCCACCGCCGAGGCTGGCCGAGCTCACCCGGACGATGGCGCCGATGTGCCGGTTCCCAGGCTGTCGTATCCGGGCCGGCGACTGTGACCTGGACCACCGCATCCCGTACCGACCCGACGATCCGAGAGGTGATCGCGGGGGTGGCGTGACGTGTTCTTGTAATGTGCAGCCGCTCTGCAGGTCGCACCATCGGTTGAAGACGGCCGGGTTGATCGACGTCCGGGTCCTGACCGGGGCCGACGGGGACGAGATTCCAGGGACGCTGGAGTGGACCACCCGCACAGGGCTGCGCTACCGGCAGGCCCCCACGCCGGCCACGCCTGCTTCGGTCGACCTCGACGATCCAGAGGTCGCCACCGCAGTGGCGCACGCCGCCGTCAGCAACGCTCGCGAGGCGGCCTCGGAAGCTGAGCTGGCGAGGCGCACCGCCGTACGCGTGACCTCGGATCACCGGCGGGTCAGCTTAGAAGATCATGACAGGGAGGATCGCGCGTGGCTCGCCAGCATGGCCGACTACACCCGCCACAGGATCCGCCAGGCCGCCGACCGGGCCGCACGCGACCGGGACTGCGGTGTCGACCCGCCCTTCTGACCGGTCAGCAATGTCGGACCCGCCGGGTAGCGTCGTCGGCATATGAGTGCAACCCTCTTCGCCCGTGGCCTGACTGCCGCACAGGGCGACCGCGTCCTCTTCTCCGGGGTCGACCTCGTCGTCGCGCCGGGGGACGTCGTCGGCCTCGTGGGGGCGAACGGCGCGGGCAAGTCCACCCTCCTACGGCTGCTGGCGGGCCTCGACGTCCCGGAGTCCGGCTCGATCACCGCCTCCCCGCCGACCGCTGCCGTCGGCTACCTGCCGCAAGAGCCCGAACGGCGTGCCAGGGAGACGATCGCGGCGTTCCTCGCCCGGCGCACCGGCGTCGGCGCGGCCCAGGCGGTCCTCGACGACGCTGCGGACGC
>DATKNA010000071.1:0-8252 GCA_035541595.1 Kineosporiaceae bacterium
CGGCAGCACTCGCTGTAGTCGGGTCTTCTTGCGGTTCTCCCGGACAATCCAGGCCACATCCGCATCCTGATTCTCCGCCAGGGCCAGGAAGCGTGGAATGCCCTGATCGGGCGCGGCGGCGACGGCCACGCTCCAGCAGTACCCCAGCGTCTTGCGCAGGGAGCGGACGGCGTCGGACCGTCGCTCGCCCTCGGGCCGCTCGGCGAGGCTGGCGGTGATCCTCCCGCAGATGTCCAGGGCAACCGTCGCCTCACGACCCTTGAGCAATCGAGGTTCGCAGACGCCGGCCGCAGCAGCCCGCTGGACGAGGGGGTCGGCGTCCTCCGCCCACGTCCGAGCCAATCGCCACAAGCGGGGCGGATCGTGGTCGCCCAACCGCTGCAAGGCCATGGCCACCCCCTCCCGGACCCTCCACCGACGATCCCCGGCCAGACGGTGAAGTCGATCCACGAGATCGGCGTCCTGTCGCTCGGCGAGTAGGCGCCCCAGACCGACCGCACCGGTAGCCGCGCGGAACTCGTCGCCGTCGCGTGACAGGTCGAGGAACCAGGCGGCATCACCCTCGTCGGCAGCTGCTTCCATCAGCTCCAGGTTCCCCCGCGGACCAGGCAGGCCGGAATGCCCGTCCAGATACGCGGTGCGCTCCGAACCTGTCAGTCCGCGCAATGCCAATCGGTAGTCCTGCCGTCGCGCCATGTCCGAAGCGTGCCATTCGCGCGATCATCTGCGAACCAGCATGGGCTGCGCCGGACGGCACAGTCTGGCTGCGTGAGCGAGGGTCGGGTTGGGCCCGTCCGCCGCCGTGCGCGCTGCGACGGGACGAGACGGTCATCAACCGACGAGCCGGGTCACGCACAGCATCGCTCCAGTGCCGGCGACCTCACGCAGGAACGGGCGCTAGCCGATCGCGACGTAGTCGATCTGGTCGGCGTCCTTCGCGATCTCCTCCTGCACGTTCTCCCGCGGCATCACGCAGCTCACTGCCCAATAGAAGATGACCACGCTGAAGGCGATCACCACAACGAGATCCCACCACTGCGGCAGGAGGCTGTGACTGCCGTCACCATAACGGCCGAGAGCGCCGATGATCACCTGGCCGCCGATCCACGGTCCGATCCAGATGGCGTGCCTGACCATGAACAGGCTTCCCGTCTGGGCGATCGTCGAGCCGATCCCGAAGATGAGCAGGCCGACGAGGAGCGCGCAGGCGATCTTCCATGTGTACTCGAACCCACCCCAGTAGATGATCAGGTTCGCCGACACGAACGCGGTCGGCTGGAGCAGCTTGGGCCACGGCATGCGGTATGGGCGAGGCCGGTCGCCATCGCGCAGATGCAATGCGGCCAGCGACACGGGCGCGAAGGCGTACATGATCGCGGTCGCCCCCGTCACGACGCCAACCAGCTTGTTCCAGCTCGGGAAGGGCCCAAAGCACAGCAAGCCCACGACCGCCGTCACCAGGATGGAGACCACGGGGACACCCCGTCGGTCCACCGTGGACAGGATTCCAGGCATCTCCCGCTCCTCGCCGAGAGCGTAGGAGATGCGTGCCGTGGTCCCCACGTAGACGATGCCGGTCCCGGCCGGGGACACCACGGCGTCGATGATCAGCACCTTGGCCAGCCATCCGGCGCCGACCGCCAGCGCGATGGTGTAGTAAGCGCCGTAGTCGGAGGGACCGCCGCCGAGAGGGTTGGACCAGCCGTGGGCGACATGGCTCGGCTCGACCGCTCCGATGAACACGACCTGGAGCAGAATGTAGAGGAGGGCGCCAATCGCCATTGCCACGATGATCGCCCGAGACATGTCCTTCTTCGGGTCGCGCGCCTCACCTGCCAGCTGGACCGCCTGCTCGAAGCCCTGCAGGGCGAACACGACGCCCGCGGGCAGCGCGGCGAAGATACCGTGAACCCCATAGGGCGCGAAGCCGCCGCCGGAGTGGAAGTTGCTCGGGTGGAACGACAGCGCCGCGATGACCACGATCGTTAGCAGGGGGACGGCCGTCTTCCACAGGACGACGATCACGTTGCTGTCCGACATGAACTTCGCACCGGCCAGGTTGACGGCGGTGAACAGCACCATCCCCAGCGACGCGACGACGAGACCGCTGCCGTTCAGCAGGCCGGCGTTCGGTCCGGTGGCGTTCAGCATGGGGAAGTTCTCGTTCACCCAGCTGATGCTGTTGACGTAGGTGATGGCGGCGAGGATCTCGATCGGCGCGATCGCCACGGCCTGCAGCCACGAGGCCCAGCCGGCGGTGAATCCCGCCAGCGGCCCGTGCGAGAAGTACGGGAAGCGCCCGCTGCCGCCGGCGACGGGGTACGCCCCGCCCAGCTCGGCGTACACCAGGGCCAACACAGTCAGCATGGCTGCCGCGAGTACCCACGAGATGATCGAGGCCGGGCCGGCCGTCTCCGCCGCGTTGAGAGCTCCGAGCAACCATCCGGATCCGATGATGGAGCCGAGCGAGACGAACATCAGTCCGTAGAACCCGACCTCCCGACGCAGGTGACCGTGCTCCGGGTGCACCGGGGGCTGGTGATCGACGAGATTACTCATTGGACCCCCTCAGCTGAGTTGTCCTCGACACGTCAGTGCCACGGACAGCCTGGCGAAGTGGACAGCATTCGTCCATACCCGCGGAACCCGAGCTGCCACCAGCGGATACAGCGGATGGCTCTGACCGTCGCTGTGGCTAGCGGAGCATCGTCGTCCAGGTCCGATGCTCCTGCGTCGCGAGGACGTCGGCCGTCCGGGCGGCCTCGAAGGCGTGCACATCCCGGTCCCCAGCGCGGCGGCCTGGCTCTCCAACGCGGCGACCTCGGCCCGCAGCGACCAGACGAGGTGCCCGTTGATCCGGGCGACCTCGGGTCCATCCACCCGGAAGGTCTGGGCCTCGTCGAGCAGCGTGCGCAGCTGCGGCAGCACGGCGAGCTCCTCCGGAGCGGATCGCTCGAGGGTCAGCGCAGCGAGGGCGACGACGAGGCCGCGCTGCTCGGGCGGGACGGTGACTGGGCCGGGTGTCACGGCGACCTCCACGGGGGATCTGCACTGCAAGAGGCCCCAGAGGGTCACCGTATAGATCCGCACCCACGGGCCACCCCCGCGGGACCGGGGACGCCGGCTGCACGATTCGCTGATGCCCTCCGCATCCGTCGCGGGGGAAGTCTCTCTTCACCCGGGCGGAATCGACGAACCTGAGGGCTACGAGCTCCGGCCTCGGTCCCGCGCTTCCATCAGTCTCTCGACCGCCTTCGGATCGGCGCCGTTGACGTCGACCACCTTGGTCCGCCTCGTGCCGCCCGTCACGAGGCGGACGTCCGCGCGCCGCACGCCCAGAGCGTCGGCGACGGCCGCGAGGGCCGCCTCGGTCGCCCGCCCCTCGACCGCAGGAGCGGTGACCCGGACGACGAGGGCCCCTGCGTGCGAACCGCCCACGAGCGTCCGGCCGGCTCCGGGTCGCACCCTCACGGAGATGCGCACTCAGAGCCAGCCCCGGCGCTTGAACGAGACGTAGAGCCCGATCCCGAGCAACACCATCACGGCGAGCGCGAAGGGATAGCCGAGCGGCCACGACAGTTCCGGCATCTGCTTGAAGTTCATGCCGTAGATCGAGGCCACGAGGGTGGGCGCGAAGAGAATGGCGGCCCACGCGGAGATGCGCTTGACCTGTTCGTTCTGGTCGTAACCCGCCTGGGTCAGCCGAGCCATCTCCTCGTTCTGCCGACGGGCGACCAGGGCGTTGTCGATGTCCAGGAGGCTGGTCAGCATCTCCCGGAACCCCTCGATGCGATCGTTCACCCGGGTCACGTGGTCGGCGACGTCGCGTAGGGCTCGACGCAACTCGAGATCGCCGCCGCCGCCGCGGTCCTTCAGCTCGACGCGCAGGTCGGCCAGCATGTCCCGCAGCGGCGAGACGGCCCGGTGGAACGCGATCACCTCCCGGGTCAGCTGATACGTCCGCTGCGGAGCGTGCGGCTCGGCGGCGAAGACCTGCACCTCGATCTCGTCGAGGTCGGTCTGGAGCCCCTTGAGCACCGGCAGGTAGTCGTCGACGACGCGGTCGAGGATCGCGTAGAGGACGGCCGGTGGTCCCTGGGCCAGCAGTTTGGGATCGGCTTCGAGGCGGGTGCGGATGGCGGCGATGTCGGGTTCGTCGGCATGCCGGACGGTGATGACGAACTTCGGGCCGAGGAAGACATGGATCTCACCGAGCTGGACGACCTCGTCGTGGTCGACGTACCAGGCGGGCCGCAGGACGACGAACGTCACGTCGCCGTATTGCTCGATCTTGGGTCGTTGATGCGCCGAGACGGTGTCCTCGACCGCGAGCGGGTGCAGTGCGAACTCCCGCGCCACGGCGTTCATCTCGGCGGCGTCGGGCCGGACGAGTCCGATCCAACAGAACGCGTCCCGGCCTTCGTTCGCGGCGCGTAGGTCCGCGACCGTCCGGTCGAGCGACGCAGGTCGAGCCACGCGGCGACCGCCGGCGTAGATCACGTTGTCGACGATGGGCATGGAGGTTCTCCTGGCTCGCTGGACGGCTGCGGTCGCCAGGGGCTCACTGTAGGAGCGCTGCGAGGCTTTGGGCCTCGGGTCGGCCTCGGATCGGCCTCGGGTCGGCCTCAGGTGTGGCTGAAGTGCCTGTGCTCGCTCTCCTCCTCGACATGCCCGTGCTTCTCGAGGTAGTTGACCGACTCGGTGAGGTGCTCGAGGAACATGTCCGCGAGATCCCCGCTGAAGCCCTCACGGATCACCACCCGCAGGACGGCGAGGTCCTCGACGTCCGCGGGCATGGTGTAGGCCGGCACCTGCCAGCCGTAGCGGCGCATCCGGCTGGAGACGTCGAACACGGTGTACCTGCTGGGGTCGTGCACGGCGAAGGCGAACACCGGCGTCTCCGAACCGTCGCTGAGCAGTTCGAACGGTCCGAGGGCGGCCACCGACGCGGACAGCGAGGTCGCGAGATCCCGCAAGGTGGTCATGACCCTGGTGTAGCCGGCGCGACCGAGCCGGACGAAGTTGTAGTACTGACCCACGACCTGGTTGCCCGGCCGGGAGAAGTTCAAGGTGAACGTGGGCATGTCCCCGCCGAGGTAATTCACGTGGAAGACGAGGTCCTCGGGGAGGTCCGCCTGATCGCGCCAGACGGCGAACCCCACACCCGGGTAGGTCAGCCCGTACTTGTGCCCGGAGACGTTGATCGACTTCACCACCGGGAGCCGGAAATCCCACTCCAGGTCGGGGTGAACGAACGGGGCCACGAAGCCCCCACTGGCGGCGTCCACGTGCACGGGCACCTCCCAGCCACGCTCGGCGTTGAGGCGGGTCACCGCGTCGGCGATGTCCTTCACGGGCTCGAACTGACCGGTGAACGTCGTCCCCAGGATGGCGACCGCCCCGATGGTGTTCTCGTCGATCCTGGGGACGACCGTCTCCGGAGTGATCGTGTACCGGCCCGCCGCGATCGGGACGTACCGTGGCTCGACGTCCCAGTACCGACAGAACTTCTCCCACACGACCTGCACGTTGCTGCCCAGGACGAGGTTGGGCCGGTCCACCGGCAGCCCCAGGGCCGCGCGACGCTGCCGCCAGCGCCACTTCATCGCGAGGCCGGCCAGCATGACCGCTTCGCTCGACCCGATCGTGGACACGCCGACCGCGGCCTCGTGGTTCTGGGCGTGGAACAGGTCGGCCACGATGTTCACGCAGCGTCGCTCGATCTCCGCAGTGGCCGGGTACTCGTCTTTGTCGATCATGTTCTTGTCGAAAGCCTCGGCCATCAACTGTTCGGCCTCAGGTTCCATCCACGTGCTGACGAACGTCGCCAGGTTCAACCGGGAGCTCCCGTCGAGCAGCAGCTCGTCGTGGATCAGCCGGTACGCCACCGTGGGCAGGGTGCTCTCCGCGGGCAGGCGGTTCTTCGGGAGCGGACGCTCCGCCAGACGGCCGGAGTAGGCGACCGACAGCAGCGCCTCCAGCGATTCTGGGTCGCGCTTGACCTGATGCATGGTGGCTCCTTCCTAGGGCTCGCCAGAAGGCTGCTGCCCGTGCGGCCAGCACCGCCTCACTCGCCGAGGATGACGTCGGCCGGTCTCGGCCGGCGCGCCCATCCGCGGCGGTGACGCCGGGATCCTGCGGCCAAAGGTTCATCCGCTCTGAACGAGGACGCCGTCGGCGTCGCCCGACGCAATGGGAGCGTGAGCGCGCAGAGGTCGTCGGGGAGCCGGGTCGAGCTGCTGATGGCCTGGGCCTTCGCCCTGGGTTCGGCATGCTTCCTGGTCGGCCCGGTCCCCGGCTACGCCCAGCTCGTCGGCGCGCGAGCGGACGCCGTCACCTTCTTCGTGGGGTCGATCCTGTTCACGGCCGGCGGCGCGATGCAGACGTGGCTGGCGGCACCCGGCCGGGAGGCCGACGGGGCCGGCCGGGCGGCATGGTGGGCGGCGGTCATCCAGTCGCTGGGAACGCTGTTCTTCAACGTCACCACATTCCAGGCGCTCCAGGTCACGCTGTCGAACCCGGACTACGACAGACTCGTGTGGCGCCCGGACGCCTTCGGCTCGATCTGCTTCCTCATCTCCGGGGTCATCGCCTACGTTGCGTCCCCCCGACGAGGATGGGTGCCGCTGCGCGGCGGCCCCGGCTGGTGGCAACCGGCCGTGAACCTGCTCGGGTGCATCTTCTTCGGCATATCGGCGCTGGCCGGCTACGTCGTCGGGTCCAGCGCGTCCATGGTCGACCAGGCCGCCGCCAACCTGAACACCTCGGCCGGCGCCGCCTGCTTCCTGGCGTGCGCGGTCGCCAGTGCTCGTCGGCAGCGGAACACCGTTCGCTCCCGGAGGCCTGGCTGAGGCGCTCTCCCTGCGGCAGCGTGCTTCGGCCACGATGGGCGAGGAGGTGCGGACGGGACCGATCAAGGTCGGGACCGCGACGTGGACCGACAGGACGCTGCTCGCCTCGTGCCGGACCAACGCCCGGCAGGTGGCGGACCTGCTCGACCCCGGGCTGTCGGCGTGACCCCCGGACAGCATGGGTCGTCATCACACCGACGGGCTATGACGTGTGCGATGTGTTACTCGGGCTTCACAGCACCCCAGGAAGCCGTTACGTTCGTGCTGGTTTTGCGGCAGTTCGGGCCGCACCCTCCTGTGGACACGCCGAGTCCTGCCCACCACAGGTGTCGCCGTTTCAGGGGCAGGAGCGGGGGACCCACAGGTTCCTCGGCGCGAGGAAGCGAGCTGGGCACGCCGGGTCGACCGGCCGCCCCGGCTCTCTCTCCTGCGTCTCGGGGTGAAGCCGCGCGAGCGGCCGGGTCAACCCTCGATCCGAACCCGACAGCTCACCTCGCAGGCGTGGAAGGGATCCCATGCGTGCACGCATCACTGCGGCTACGGTCGCGACCGGCGCTCTTGCGCTCGGAATCACTGCCACCTCCGCGTCGGCGGCTCCGGCCTCGGCGTGGGACCAGCTCGCCGGCTGCGAGTCCGGCGGGAACTGGCACATCAACACCGGCAACGGCTTCTACGGCGGGCTGCAGTTCACGACCTCGACGTGGCGCGCCTTCGGGGGGTCCGCGTACGCCCCGCGGGCCGATCTCGCCAGCCGCTCGCAGCAGATCGCCGTCGCCGAGCGTGTCCTGGCCGGTCAGGGCTGGGGCGCGTGGCCGGCCTGCTCCGCCAAGCTGCACCTGTCGGGCAGCGTGAGCGGCGGATCGGCCGCGGCGACGACCCGGTCGGCACCACAGGTCTCCCGCTCGACGGTCCGCTCCCCGCTGCACGTCGCCGGTCGTCACGTCGCCGCACCGCCAGCGACGTCCGGCGAGCAGGTGGCGACCGGGACCACCCACAGCTCGACCCGGAGCACCGGCCGGGCGAGCGTGAGCACGTCCGGCACCGGCGGCGGCAGGTACGTCGTCCGTCCGGGCGACTACCTGTCCGCCATCGCCGCCAGGCACCGTGTGCCCGGCGCCTGGCAGGCGCTGTACGCGCTGAACCGTCAGGTCATCGGGCAGGACCCGAACCTGATCTTCCCGGGTGAGCGGCTGCGGCTGAGCTGACGCGGTCACGGCGACGCTCGGGCCGGCGGCGGAAGGCCGCCGGCCTTGGCGCACCCGGCCGTGCGTCCGCAGGTCCGGCGCTGCGGCGCTGCGACCCCCATGGCATGCTCTTAACACCACCAAATCGTGTCATTATGAGCGTCCTCGTAGCGTCGAACCTGCTCCTCGTGACGGACGAGGGCCTCCTGGGGACGCC
>DATKNA010000072.1:0-11170 GCA_035541595.1 Kineosporiaceae bacterium
GCCGGCGCCGCCCGCCACCAGGGCGGCAACACGCGCCGGCGCCGGGGAGGCCGAGCGCCGCGCGGCGACCGTGTTGCGGCGGCCCCTGGCCCTCGTGCTCGTGGCGGCCGCGGCGATCGCGCTCGGCGGCCTCGGCTGGACCCTCCTCCGGTCGCCGGCCGATCCCACTGCGACCGGCGCTCCCTCGGTGCTGCTCCGGCCCCGGGCGACCAGCTCCGCAACGACGGCCTCGCCCTCGGCGAGGTCGACCGCGACGCGCACCGGTGACGCCCCCCTGACCGGCCGCGACCCGTTCGCCGACGAGCATCCCGTCGTCCCGACCGCGCCGACCACACCCCCACACGTCGAGTCGACGACCGCGACCACGACGACCGCTCCCGCCCCGTCGGCCACCTCCTCGACGCCACCGGGTCAGCCCGGGAGCGCCACGGTGACCGTCACCGTGAGCCCCACGTTCGTCGGGCTCTACGCGTGGAACGGTTCGCGCGCCTCGTTCCGGGTGAACGCGCGCACGTACAGCGTGCACGTGGGGACGACCTTCGGCCCCGGCCTGCGCTTCACCGCCGTCGTCCCCGGCACGCCGCAGTGCGCCAGGGTGCAGCACCTCGAGGACACGTTCACGCTCTGTCCGGGACAGTTCACCACGCTGCCGAGCTGACGACGCGACCGCGAACCGGTTCGGCGGCCGGGTCGCCGGGGCCCGTGGGAGGATCGCGGCATGCTGCGCTGGCTGACCGCGGGGGAGTCGCACGGCCCCGCCCTCGTCGGCGTCCTGGAGGGCTTGCCGGCGGGCGTCGCCGTCACCACCGGCGACGTCCGCGCCGCCCTCGCCCGGCGTCGCCTCGGCTACGGCCGGGGGGCCCGGATGACCTTCGAGCGGGACGAGGTGACGTTCCTGGGCGGCGTGCGTCACGGGCGGACCCAGGGCGGCCCGGTGGCCGTCGAGGTGGCCAACACCGAGTGGCCCAAGTGGGAGACCGTGATGGCGGCCGACCCCGTGCCGCCGGAGGTGCTGGCCGGCCAGGCGCGGGCCACCGCGCTGACCCGGCCCCGACCCGGTCACGCCGACCTCGTGGGTATGCAGAAGTACGGCTTCGGGGACGCCCGGCCGGTGCTCGAGCGGGCATCGGCGCGGGAGACGGCGGCGCGGGTCGCGCTCGGCACCGTCGCGGCGGCGTTCCTCGCCCAGGCCGCCGGCGTCCGGCTGGTGAGTCACACGGTGGCCGTGGGCCCCGTCGCCGTGCCCGACGACGCCCCGCTGCCGGTCCCCGAGGACGTCGAGGCCCTGGACGCCGACCCGGTCCGCTGTCACGACCCGGCGACCAGCGCCCGCATGGTGGCCGAGATCGACGCGTGCCGCCGGGACGGGGACACCCTCGGCGGGATCGTCGAGGTGCTGGCCTACGGGCTCCCCCCGGGCCTGGGCAGTCACGTGCACTGGGACCGCCGCCTCGACGCCCGGCTCGCCGGCGTGCTCATGGGCATCCAGGCGATCAAGGGCGTCGAGGTGGGCGACGGGTTCCGGACGGCGGCCCGCCGTGGCTCGGCCGCCCACGACGAGATCGAGCGCGGGCCGGACGGCGCCCTGCGCCGGCGCAGCGGCCGGGCCGGCGGGACCGAGGGCGGAATGAGCACGGGCGAGCTGCTCCGCGTGCGCGCCGCGATGAAGCCGATCTCCACCGTCCCGCGCGCGCTGGACACCGTGGACGTCGCGACCGGCGAACCCGCGGTCGCGATCAACCAGCGCTCGGACGTCTGCGCGGTTCCCGCCGCCGGCGTCGTTGCCGAGGCCACGTCCGCCCTGGTACTGGCCGACGCCCTGCTCGAGAAGTTCGGCGGCGACAGCGTGCCCGAGACGGCGCGGAACCTGCGGGGCTACCTCGAAGCCCTGCCCGACCTGCTGCGACCGGTGCCGCCGCAGGCAGGGCGGGTGACCGAGTGACCGAGCGTCCGCTCGTCGTGCTCGTCGGGCCGCCCGGGGCCCTCGCCGGGGAGACCGGCCGGGTGCTCGCCGGCCGGCTCGGCGCGCCGTTGCGGGACACGGACGACGACGTCGCGGCGGCCGCGGGCAAGCCGGTCGCGGATGTCTTCGTCGAGGACGGCGAGGTCGCCTTCCGCGAGCTCGAGCGGTCGGCGGCGCAGCAGGCGCTGGCGACCCCGCTCGCCGTGGTCGTCCTGGGCGGCGGCGCCGTCATGGACCCCCTGGTCGAGGAGGCGCTGCGTGGCCACAGGGTCGCCTTCCTCGACGTCGGCGTGGCGGACGCCGGCCGCCGACTGGGCTTCTCGCGCGAGCGGCCGGTCGGCATCGGGAACCCCCGGGCGCAGTGGCTGCGGATGATGGACCATCGGCGACCCGTCTACGCGCGGGTGGCGAGCCTCACGGTGTCCACCGACGGCCTGACCCCGCAGGCCGTCGCCGAGCGGCTCGTGGCGGCCCTCGACCGGGCCGCATCGTGAGCGACACGACGACGATCCGGGTCGGGCCCGGCCTGCCCGGGGACGGGCCGACCCGCCAGGGGTACGACGTCCTCGTCGGCACCGGCCTGCTCGGCGAGCTGCCCCCGCTGGTGGCGGGCGCGCAGCGGGTGCTCGTCGTCCACCCGCGGGCGCTCGGGGAGACGGGGGAGGCCGTCCGGGAGGACCTCGCCCGGCAGGGGTTCGAGGCGGTCGTCGCGGAGGTCCCGGACGGCGAGGAGGCGAAGACCTCCGCGGTGCTGGCCTTCTGTTGGCAGGTCCTCGGCCGGGCGGGGTTCACGCGGACGGACGCCGTCGTCGGAGTGGGCGGTGGCGCGGTCACCGACCTGGCGGGGTTCGTGGCCGCGACCTGGCTGCGGGGGGTCCGGGTCGTTCAGGTCCCGACCACGCTGCTCGCCATGGTCGACGCCGCGGTCGGCGGCAAGACCGGCGTCAACACCGCCGAGGGCAAGAACCTGGTCGGCGCGTTCCACCCGCCCGCGGGCGTGCTCTGTGACCTCGCGGCGCTGGACACGCTCCCTCGGAACGACCTCGTCGCGGGGCTCGCCGAGGTGGTCAAGTGCGGGTTCATCGCCGACCCGGCCGTCCTGGAGCTCGTCGAGGGCTCCGTCGCGGCGGCGACGGACCCGTCGTCCCCGGTCCTGCGGGAGCTGGTCGAGCGGGCCGTGGCCGTCAAGGCGCGGGTGGTCACCGAGGACTTTCGGGAGTCCTCCCTGCGAGAGATCCTCAACTTCGGGCACACGCTGGGGCACGCCGTCGAGCTGGTCGAGCGCTACCGGTGGCGTCACGGGGCGGCCGTCAGCGTCGGCATGGTGTTCGCCGCCGAGCTCGGCCGGTTGGCGGGGCGGACGCCGGAGCCCGTCGCGGACCGGGTCCGATCTGTTCTCGGCCTGCTCGGGCTGCCCCGAACGTACCGGCAGGACCGCTGGCCGCAGCTGCTGGAGGCGATGCGCCGGGACAAGAAGTCGCGCGGCGACCTGCTGCGGTTCGTCGTCCTGGACGGCCTCGCCCGGCCGGGCCGCCTCGAGGGGCCGGACCCGGCGCTGCTCCTGGCCGCGTACGCCGAGCTCGCGCCGTGATCGGGGGCAGCGCCTGGTCCGACCTCGTGGCCGAGGTCGTCCCCTTCGGCACGCAGTGACCCGCTGCGGGCAGACTGCTCGCCATGGCGGCGCGCGATCAGGTCGAGATCCGGGACGGCGTCGAGCTCAAGCACCTCGACGGCGAGCTCTTCGACGGCGCCGGGGTCACGAAGCGCGACCTCGTCGACTACCTCGACGCCGTGGCCGACCGGATCCTGCCCGAGCTGCACGATCGCCCGCTGACCGTGCTGCGCGCGCGGCCCGGGCAGCAACCCTTCATGCAGAAGAACCTCCCCTCGTACGCGCCCGACTGGATCCCGACGACGACGGTGTGGGCGCAGGCCTCGCAGCGGGAGGTGCGCTACCCGCTGTGCGAGGACCGGCGCACGTTGGTGTGGTTCGCCGGGCAGCGGGCCGTCGAGTTCCACCCCACTGTGCTCGACCTGCGGGCCCGGGTCACCCATCTCGTGCTCGATCTCGACCCGCCCGAGGGGGCGGCGTTCGCGGACGTCGTGCACGCCGCGCACCTGGTCCACGAGACGCTGGCCGGCGGGGGACTCCGGGGAGCGGTCAAGACGAGCGGGTCCAAGGGGATCCACGTGATCGTGCCCGCCGTCTCGTCGACGTCCGTGGAGGACGCGATGGCGGCGACCCGCGCGCTCGCCGCGCGCACGGAGCGGCTGGACCCGGCGGCCGTGACGACGGCGTTCATCAAGGAGGACCGGCGCGGCAAGGTGTTCGTGGACCCGACCCGCTCGGGGGGCGCCAGCCTGGCGTGCGCGTACAGCCCGCGGGCCCGCCCGGGGGTGCCGGTGTCGTTCCCGGTCGGCTGGGGCGCGCTGGACGACGTCCGCCCCGGTGACTTCACGATCCTCACCGCGCCCGGGCTGCTCGGCGACCGCGACCCGTGGCGCGAACAGATGCCGGCTCCGCAGGCGCTGCCCCGGAACCTGGTCGAGGAGGGGCATGCCATCCCGGTGCCGCGGGTGGCGGCCATGCACGAGGGGAAGCGCCGCGCCCGCGCCCGCCGCGGCTGACGCCGCCCCTCCTCGCCCCTCCTCGCCCCCCTCTTCCGTGATCATGCAATCCGTGTCGATCAAGTGACGACTTGTCACTTGATCGACACGGATTGCATGATCAGCGGGGATTGCATGATCACGGGTCAGGTGGACCGGTCGGGCAACTGGGAGAAGTCCGTCCGGACGACCCAGAAGACGGCGCCTGCAGGATCCGTCAGGGCCGCCATCCGCCCGAACGACGTGTCGAACGCCGGCGCGAGAGCGGCGCCGCCCCTCGACGTGGCCGTCGCGACGGCCGCGTCGACGTCCGCGACCCCGAAGTAGACGAGCCAGTGCGACGGCGTCCCCTCGGGAGCACCCATCATGCCGCCCATTCCGCCGAGCGGGGTCGGGTCCCCCGGCAGGTGGAAGGTGGCGTAGTCCGGGCCCGCCATCTCCAGGGGGCGCATCTCGAACCCGAACACCGCCGAATAGAACGCGCGGGCGCTGTCCGGATCCGACGAGCGCAGGTCCTCCCAGACCAGTCCGCCCGGCTCGTTGGTCACGCCGGCGCCGATATGGGTGCCGGCCTGCCACACGCCGAACACGGCCCCGGTCGGGTCGGCGGCGACGAACATCCGCCCGAGCGGGCCGACGTCGCCGGGCGGCAGGAGCACCTGGCCGCCCGCCCTCGTCACGGCGCCGGCGGTGGCGTCCGCGTCGTCGCCGGCGATGTAGAGGGTCCACGCGGCCGGCTGCTCGGGGGACGGCAGTGGACCGATGCCGGCCGCCGGAGCGTCGCTGACGGTCGCGATGACGTACCCGCCGAACGCCTCGTCGGGCGTGCCGAACGACCAGCCCAGCAAGTCGGCGTAGAAGGCCGCGGCCGCGTCGACGTCGGGCACGGTGAGGTCGGCCCAGCACGGGAAGCCGGCCGGCCAGGGGGCGGTGCGCACGGTCATGCGACCAGCCAACCTCGCACGCCGACGGCTGACAAGGTCACCGGCGCGCCGGGGCCGCTCGCGCCGGTCAGCGTAGGGCTGCGCGGCGCCGCTCCAGGTGGTCGCGCTCCACGGCGTTCCCGGTGAGCTCGAGCGCCCGGACGTAGGCGAGCTCGGCCTCCTCCCGCCGTCGCAGCCGGGCGAGCAGCTCGGCACGGACGACGTGGTAGGGCTGGTAGCCGTCGAGCGACAGCGGCTCGAGCACGGCCAGGGCGGCCTCGGCACCCTCCACCTCGGCGACGGCGACGGCCCGGTTGAGGGCGACGACCGGCGTCGGGTGCACCGCGAGCAGGTGGTCGTAGAGCGCGAGGATCTGCGGCCAGTCCGTCGCCTCGACGCTCGGGGCCACGCTGTGCACCGCGTTGATCGCGGCTTGGAGCTGGTATGGCCCGGGGGCACCGAGCCGCTGGCAGCGCCTGACCAGGGCGAGGCCCTCGTCGAGCAGCGCACGGTCCCACCGCGACCGGTCCTGGTCGGCGAGCAGCACCAGCTCGCGGCCCGCACCGGTGCGCGCCGGCCGGCGCGCCTGGAGCAGCAGGAGCAACGCGAGCAGACCGAGCGCCTCGGGCTCGTCCGGCATGAGGTCGGCCAGGACGCGGGCCAGGCGCACGGCCTCGTCGCACAGCTCGGCACGCACGAGCCGGTCGCCGTCCGGCGACGTGTGGCCCGCGGTGTACACGAGGTAGATCACGGCGAGCACGCCGCGCAGCCGCTCCGGCAGGTCGGCATCGCGCGGCACCCGATAGGGGATGCCGGCGTCGCGGATCTTCCGCTTGGCGCGGACCAGCCGCTGCGCCATCGTCGCCTCGGGGACCAGGAACGCGCGTGCGATGTGCGTCGTGTCCAGGCCGCCGAGCAGCCGCAACGTCAGCGCGACCCGCGCCTCCGGCGCCAGCGCGGGGTGGCAACAGGTGAAGAACAGCCGGAGCCGGTCGTCCCGCACCGCACCCGCCTCCTCGGCGGTCTCGCCCGCGCCGACGACGGCCGGGCCGTACAGGCGCACCGCTTGGGCGTGCCGGTCGTCCCGGGTGGACTCCCGGCGGAACCTGTCGATGGCCCGGCGCCGCGCCGTGGTGACGATCCAGCCCCCCGGGTTCGGCGGCGTCCCGTCGACCGGCCACCGCCCGGCGGCGACCGTGAACGCGTCCTGGACCGCCTCCTCGGCGAGATCGATGTCGCCGAGGAGGCGGGCCAGCGTGGCCACCGCGCGCCCGTACTCGGCGCGGTAGACGGCCTCGATCATCGCGGGCACGTCGCCTCGATCATCGCGGGCATGTCGCCTCGCGAGGGCGCGCCCCTCGGATCAGGACTCGGGCTCGTCCTCGAACGGCCGCACCTCGACCGGGGCCCTGCAGGCCACCGTGGCGCGGCGGGCGAGCGAGAGCGCCTCATCGAGGTCGGCGGCCTTGATCACCCAGAAGCCGCCGAGATGCTCCTTCGACTCGGCGAACGGCCCGTCCGTGGTGAGCACGTCGCCGTTCCTCACCTGGACGGTGGTGGCGGTCTCCACAGGGTGCAGCCCGCCGCCGAAGACCCACCTCCCCGACTCCATGAGCTCGGCGTTGAACCCGTCGACGTCCTTGTACGCCTGCGCCATCTCCTCCTCGCCGGGCACGGGCGCGCCGTCGACCAACCAGACCGAGAGCAGGTACTGCTTCACGGCGATCTCCTCGCTGCTGTCCGGGAGCGGCTCTGTGCCACTCGCTCATCCTGTCCACGAACGCGCGTGCCCCCAATCGACACCCCTTCCCGCGACGTGCTCCCCGGGACGTGATCATTAGCGCGTCACGACCGCCTCGTCGGACAGACGTCGCGGCGGGCGTCGGCAGACGGGCGCTCAGTCGACGTCCGGGGGGAGGGACGGATCGTCGTGATGCTCGAAGACCCGCTGCAGCAGGCGGGGAGAGGTCCGTCCCGGCGACAGCTCCGGCACGGCGTCCCGGGGATACCACTCGACGCCGTCCGTCTCTGCGCTGGTCGTCGGCCTGCCACCGAGCAGCCGGCAGCCGACCACGGCCTTGAGCGTGAACCACGGCATCGGCGGGTGCCCCCAGCGCTCGCGGTCGTACACCCCGAAGAGCCGCTCGTACGCGACCGTGTACCCGCTCTCCTCGCGGACCTCGCGGACGGCGCCGGCCGCCAGGCCCTCGCCGACGTCCGCCCATCCACCTGGCAGCGTCCAGCGCCCGTCGGACGTCTCCCGGACCAGCAGCACCCGGCCCTCGGCGTCGAACACGGCGCCCCGGACGTCGAGCTTGGGTGTCAGGTACCCCTCGGCGCCCTCGATCGCCAGGCGCAGCGGCCCCGGGTCGCCGTCGGCATCCAGCGCAGCGGCGATGTCGGCCGTGACGGCCTTCAACCGGGCGTAGCGGGCGGCGTCGAACGGGTTGCGGGCATACGTCAGACCCTCCTGCGCGATCGCCTGGAGTTCCCGGACCCGGGCGAGCCACGCCCCTGCGGCGTCCGGGGCTCCCTCCACCGCCGCGCCGCTCACGGGTGGTCAGGCTACCGGTCGGCGCAGCGGGCACCGCGGGCGCCCGGGAGGGTGGCCGGTAGCATGGGCGGCCGACCATCCCTGGACGGCGAGGACGAAGGCAGATCCGTGGCGACGACGAACGACCTCAAGAACGGCCTGGTGCTCAACCTCGACGGGCAACTGTGGTCCGTGGTCGAGTTCCAGCACGTCAAGCCGGGCAAGGGCGGCGCGTTCGTGCGCACCAAGCTGAAGAACGTGCTCTCCGGCAAGGTCGTGGACAAGACGTTCAACGCCGGCACCAGGGTCGACACCGCCACCGTCGACAAGCGGGACATGCAGTACCTGTACAAGGACGGCACCGACTACGTGTTCATGGACTCCAGCACGTACGACCAGCTCCACGTCGGCGCGGACGTCGTCGGCGACGCGGCGAACTTCCTGCTCGAGAACCAGGACGTCATCGTCGCCATGCACGAGGGCACCCCGCTCTACGTCGAGCTGCCGACGTCGGTCGTCCTGGAGATCACGTACACGGAGCCGGGCCTGCAGGGCGACCGCTCCACCGGCGGCACGAAGCCGGCGACGGTCGAGACGGGCTACGAGATCCAGGTGCCGCTGTTCCTCGAGAGCGGGACCCGGGTCAAGGTGGACACCCGCTCCGGGGAGTACCTCGGCCGGGTCAACGACTGACCTCGACCACGGGCGGGCACAGGGACCGGCGCGACCGCAGGCGACCACGGATGGCAGCCCGGACCAAGGCACGCAAGCGCGCCCTCGACATCCTGTTCGAGGCCGATCAGCGCGGCCTGGACGCCGCCGACGTGCTGGCCGAACGCCTCCGCCGCGCCGACCCGCCGGTGCCCGAGTACGCGGTCGAGATCGTCGAGGGCGTGATCGCCCATCGGGAACGCATCGACGAGCTCCTGGCCACGTACGCCCAGGGGTGGACCCTCGACCGGATGCCCGGCGTCGACCGGGTCCTGCTGCGGCTGTCCGCCTGGGAACTGCTCTACAACGACCAGGTCCCGGACGCCGTCGCCATCGACGAGGCGGTCGACCTGGCCCGGTCGCTGTCGACGGACGAGTCACCGGCCTTCGTCAACGGCCTCCTAGCCCGACTCCTCGCCGTCAAGCCCACGCTCACGCGCTAGCCCTCTCCTGCGTTGATCAAGGAACAAGTGGCGATCAAGGAATAGGTGGCGATCAAGGAGCCTCCCGCGAGTTCCTTGATCGCCACTTGTTCCTTGATCGCCACTTGTTCCTTGATCAACGCAGGAGGGTGTCAGTCCTCGGCGGCCACCGCGCGGCGGGCGTCCGCGTTCAGCACACCCCAGGCGATGAGCTGCTCGGCGAGCACGGCCGGGGGGACGTCGTAGATGACGGCGAGCGTGCGCAGGTCGTCCGTGCGGATCGAGAGGACCTTGCCGTTGTAGTCGCCGCGCTGGCCCTGGATCGTCGCCGCGTACCGGGCCAGCGGGCCCGCCTTCTCGGCCGGGACCGACTGCAGCCGCTCGAGGTCCAGCACCAGCTTCGGCGGGGGCTCGCTGCTCCCCGTCGGCGCGGCGTCGGGCAGCAGCGCCTGAACCGGGACACCGTAGAAATCGGCGAGCTCAGCGAGCCGCTGGACGGTCACGGCTCGGTCTCCGCGCTCGTAGGAGCCGACGACGACCGCCTTCCAGCGGCCCTCGGACTTCTCCTCGACACCGTGCAGGGACAACCCCTGCTGGGTGCGGATCGCGCGGAGTCGGGCGCCCAGCGCCCGTGCGTAGTCGGAGGCCATGCGGTGATGGTCACGGAGAGTTACTGATTTCGTCAAGCAGGATCGCCGAATCCGTTGGAACCGATCTCGTCACCATGCCCTCTTCATCCCGTTTGATCCCGGATCGATATCACCTGATCGCCCCGTTGCACCTCGCCCGATCGCAGCCTCCACGACCCGGTACACAGCCGACCGGCGGGCACGCCGCGCCCCACCGAGGGTGTACGGCGAGGCGGCCGCACCGGCCGCTGATACCCTCGCTGGCGACCGCCCGCAGTGCTCCGGCCCACGCCCGGCGCCCGCCCGTGGTCCGGCCGAACCATCCTTTAAGGCCCGTCCTGTGAGGCGGGGAAGGAGGTCGCAGACGTGACGTCTGCCCAGTCCCAGGGTGCTGCCGAGAGCGGCGCCACACTGCTGGATCCGGCCCTGGCGGGGCGTGCCGTCCTGGACGCCGGGGACATCCGCCGGGCCTTGTCCCGGATTGCACACGAGGTCCTGGAGCGCAACAAGGGCGGCCACCGCCTCGTCGTCCTCGGGATCCCGACCCGCGGCGTCCCGCTGGCCCGGCGCCTGGTCCGCCGGCTCGAGGAGATCGAAGGCCACGACGTCCCGCTCGGCGCGCTCGACATCACGATGTACCGCGACGACCTGCGGTCGCAGCCGGTCCGGACGCCGGCGGCGACGACCCTGCCCGACGGCGGCGTGGACGACAAGGTGGTCGTCCTGGTGGACGACGTCCTGTTCTCCGGCCGCACGATCCGCGCCGCCCTGGACGCGCTGTCCGACCTCGGCCGGCCCCGGGCGGTGCGGCTCGCCGTCCTCGTCGACCGCGGCCACCGGGAACTGCCGATCCGGGCCGACCACGTCGGCAAGAATCTGCCGACCTCGCTGGAGGAGCGGGTCCACGTCGAGCTCACCGAAGTGGACGGCGTCGACGAGGTCCGGATCGGCGCCGCCACGCCGCGCCCCGGGGGTGCGCGCTGATGCGGCACCTGCTCTCGGCCGCTGACCTCGACCGGGGCGGCGCGGTGACGGTCCTGGACGTCGCCGAGCGGATGGCCGCCACCCAGCACCGCGAGATCAAGAAGCTTCCGACGCTGCGCGGCCGCACCGTGGTCAACCTCTTCTACGAGGACAGCACCCGGACCCGGATCTCCTTCGAGGCGGCCGCCAAGCGCCTGTCCGCCGATGTGATCAACTTCTCGGCGAAGGGATCGAGCGTCTCGAAGGGCGAGAGTCTGAAGGACACCGCCCTCACCTTGGAGGCGATGGGGGCGGACGTCGTCGTCGTCCGGCACTCCGCCTCCGGAGCGCCGTACCGCCTCGCGCACGCCGGGTGGATCCGCGGCGCCGTGGTCAACGCCGGGGACGGGACGCACGAG
>DATKNA010000073.1:0-14860 GCA_035541595.1 Kineosporiaceae bacterium
CCGCTCCTGAGGGCTCCCGTCACTGGCTGAAGGTGGCGGCGGGGGTCCTTGTCGGGTTATTGGGCATCGTCGGCGTCTTCTTCGCCCTGATGCAGGTCCAGGGGTGGCAGTTCGGCTAGTCGAGTCACCCAGCGACACAGCTGTGACACAGAACAACGCGTGATGAGGCCCAGCAACGAACGACGACGAACCAGTGTTCTTGCAGCTCAGCGGGCGGATGCGCCCGTTGCAGCAGGTAGCTGCAAGGCCCTCTAGTAGTACCAGGGGTACGGCGACCAGTCCGGGGATCGCTTCTCCAGGAAGGCGTCGCGGCCCTCGGCCGCTTCGTCCGTCATGTACGCCAGCCGGGTCGCCTCGCCGGCGAACACCTGCTGGCCGACGAGCCCGTCGTCGACGAGGTTGAACGCGAACTTCAGCATGCGCTGAGCCGTCGGGCTCTTGCCGTTGATCTCGGCGGCCAGCTCGAGGGCCGCTCGTTCCAGTCCGCCGTGTTCGCTCACCAGGTTCACCGCGCCCATCCGGTGCATCGTCTCCGCGTCGTACGTCCGGCCCAGGAAGAAGATCTCGCGGGCGAACTTCTGGCCGACGATCCGGGCCAGGTAGGCCGACCCGAATCCGCCGTCGAACGAGGCGACATCGGCGTCCGTCTGCTTGAACCGCGCATGCTCCCGGGAGGCGATGGTCAGATCGCACACGACGTGCAGGGAGTGACCGCCACCCGCCGCCCAGCCCGGCACGACCGCCACGACCACCTTGGGCATCGTCCGGATCAACCGCTGCACCTCGAGGATGTGCAGGCGACCGCCGGCGGCCTTGACCCGCGCCTCGTCGACGGCGTCCGCCGTCTCAGCCGGCCGCCCGGTCGCCGGATCCACGACGGTGTACTGGTAGCCGGAGCTGCCACGGATGCGCTGGTCCCCGCCCGAGCAGAAGGCCCAACCGCCGTCCCGCGGGCTCGGACCGTTGCCGGTCAGCAGAACGCAGCCGACGTCCGGGGTCATCCGTGCGTGGTCGAGCGCGCGGTAGAGCTCGTCCACGGTGTGCGGCCGGAAGGCGTTGCGGACCTCGGGCCGGTCGAAGGCGATCCGCACCGTCCCGCGCTCCGGGCCGGGCCGCACGCAGCGGTGATAGGTGATGTCCGTGAAGGCGAAGCCGGGCACGGCCTGCCACGCCGATGCGTCGAAGAGCTCGCTGACCACGCGGCCACTGTAGGAGCCTGCTGCCCGGGTCCCGGGCCAGAGCCACCAGCCGGCAGCGTCGCCGACCGGAGCGCCGCCGGCCCGGAGCGCCGCCGGCCCGGAGCGCCACCGGGCCGCCGGTACGGGTGGTAGGCCTGCGAGCATGACGGCGTGAACTCCTCGACGCTGCTCGCCCGGCTCACGGTCGAGGCGCTGCGGCGCGCCGGGGTCCGGCACGTCGTCCTCAGCCCAGGTGCGCGCAGTGCTCCGCTCGCGTACGCGCTGCAGGCGGCCGGGGACGCTCTCGACCTCCGCGTCCGCCACGACGAGCGGGTCGCCGCGTTCACAGCGCTCGGCGCGGCCGGCGCCGTCGTGACGACGTCCGGAACCGCCGCCGCGAACCTGCACCCCGCGGTGCTCGAGGCCCACCACGGCCATCGCCCACTGGTCGTGATCACTGCCGACCGTCCGCGAGAGCTACGCGGAACCTGGGCGAACCAGACCAGCGACCTGCAGTCCGACCTCTTCGGCGCCGCGGTCGGCGCCCGGCTCGACCTCGCGGACGCCGACGCCGCCAAGGACCCCGAGGTCGCGATGCGCGCGCTCGCCGAAACTCTTGCGACCATCCGGTCCCGGCCGGGTCCCGTCCACCTCGACCTGGGGTTCAGCGAACCCCTGGTGCCGAACGACGACGACGCGGGCGAGCAGCTGCCGGTCACCCCGCCCCCGACGTGGGCGCCCCCCACGCACCCGGTCTCGTCTCCCGGGCGGCTGGAGCCCGGCCCGCGCACGATCGTCGTCGCCGGTGACGTCACCGACCGCGGCGCTCCCGGCCAGGCCCGCGAGGTGGCCCTCGCCGCCGGCTGGCCCCTGCTCGCCGAGCCCTCGTCCGGCGTCGCCGGCCAGGCCGCCGTCGCCGCCCACCGGCTGCTGCTGGAGCTGCCCGAACTCGGCGGCAGCGTCGAGCGCGTCGTCGCCTACGGCCGGCCGACCCTGTCCCGGCCGGTGACCCGGCTACTGTCCCGACCGGACGTCGACCTGGTGCTCGTCACTCCTGACGAGCACTGGCCCGAACCGGGCCGACCGGCCACCCGCGTCAGCCGACTCGATCCGGCGTCGCTGCCGCCCGCCAGCGGCGACCGCGAGTGGGCACGGCGCTGGGCGCTGGCCTCGTGGGCGGCCCGGGGGGCTCTGGACGCGGCGCTCGACGCCTGGGCCGCAGAGCATCCCGGCGAGCTCTGCGGTCTCCTCGTCGCCCGCGCCGCCGCCCTGGCCGCACGGCCCGGCGAGACGCTCGTCGCCGCCGCGAGCAATCCGATCAGGGACCTCGACCTCGTCGGGCACCGCATCCCCGCCGGCGTCCGGGTGCTGTCGAACCGCGGTCTCGCCGGCCTCGACGGCACCCTGGCGACGGCGTCCGGGGCCGCCTTCGGTGGGAGCTTCGTCCGTGCCCTCGTCGGTGACCTCGCGTTCCTCCACGACGCCGGCGCCCTGCTCGTGCCGCCCGGCGAGCGCCGCCCGGACCTCCAGGTCGTCGTGCTCAACGACGACGGCGGCGGCATCTTCAGCCTGCTCGAGCCGGGCGAGCTCGCCGCGCGGGGTCCGGCCGAGGCCGCCGTCTTCGAGCGGCTGTTCGGGACGCCGCACGGCACCGACCTCGCCGCGCTCTGCGCCGGCTACGGCGTGCAGCACCGGTCGGCGCACGGCCCCCAGGAGCTGGCCGCGGCGCTGAGCACGCCGGGGCCGGGCACCGGCGTGGTCGAGGTCAGGGCCGACCGGACCCACCTGCGAGCCCTCCACGCCCAGGTTCGGGCCCGGGTGCACGACGCGGTCCGCGCCACCCTTGCCTGACCCGGAGGCGAGCCGGCCGCTGCCGATCGGTAGACGCCGACGCTCGGCCTGACCTGGTCGCGCGCGGTGTGCACTAGACCTCGTCGCGCCAGGTGTGCAACGGTTCGAAGCCCAGCTCGGCGCGGGCCTTCTCGATCGAGAACAGCGAGACGTTCCCGCCGATCGGCCGCTTCCGCGGGACGCCGGGGAAGACGGCGTCCATGAGCTCCTCGCTCGGCGTCGTCATCACGGTGTCCGTGTTGGCGATGAGATAGCAGCGCGCGCCGCTGACGTCGGCCTCCAGCGCCAACAGGCAGGCGATCGCGGCGTCCCGCGCGTCGATGTAGCTCCACAGGTTCCACTTGCGGACCAGCGGGTCGCCCTGCCACGTCGGGAACGCCTCGTAGGCTTCCGGGAGGATGACGTTGGAGAAGCGCAGCGCCACGAACGGGATGCCGGACCACTGCGCCACGTGCTGCGCCGTCGTCTCGCCCACCACCTTCGAGAGCGCGTAGGTGCTGTTCGCGATCGGGTAGTGGTCCTCGTCCACCGGCACGTACCGGGGCGGCACGGTGAAGTCCAGCCCGAGCGTCGTCTCGCTGGAGGCCCAGACCACCCGGCTCAGCCCGAGCTGTGCCGCGGCCAGGAACACGTTGCCGTTCATCGTCGTGTTGCGGGCGAACGTGCGCGCCGGCGGGACGAGCCCCGGAGCGGGCACGTTGGCGAGGTGCACGACGGCCTCGCACCCGGCGAACACCTCGACGGTGTCGCCGTAGTCCTCCAGATCGGCCTGCAGGTACGCCAGCTTGCCCTCGCCGGGAAGGAAGGGCGGCCGCGGCGCCAGATCGGTCGCGACGACGTCGTACCCGTGGTGGAGCAGCTCGAGCACCGTGAAGCGGCCCAGCTTGCCCGCTGCCCCTGTCACACACACCGTCGCCATCGGAACTCCCTTCGGTTCGCTTCGCGCTGCGCGGTGATCCTGCCCGATCGGGGCCGCCCGTCGGCAGGAGGGTCCGCACACGCCAGGGTGACAGCACGAGCGAGACCGAGCACCACCGCGCCCTCCCCGCGAGCCGGGCCGTCGCGAGCCGCGTCGTAGGCCGCCTCGTGGGCCGCCTCGTGGGCCGCCTCGTGGTGGCGATCAAGGAATTCCTGGCCAATCCATTCCTTGATCACGGGGGAGCTGCGTCGGGGGTCAGTCGGAGGCGAGGGCGTCCCGCATCGGCACCAGCTTGGCGTCGGACTCGCTGAGCTCGGCCTCCGGGTCCGAGCCGGCGACGATTCCGCAGCCGGCGAACAGCCGGGCCCGTCGCCGGTCGGCCGGGTCGAGCCGGGCGCACCGCAGCGCGATGGCCCATTCGCCGTCCCCCTGCGCATCCATCCACCCGACCGGACCGGCGTAGCGGTCGCGGTCCATGCCCTCCAGCTCCTCGATCAGAGCGGCCGCGGACGTCGTCGGCGTTCCGCAGACGGCGGCGGACGGGTGGAGCGCGGCCGCGAGCGTCAGGCTGGTGCTGTCGTCGGTGAGCACACCGGTGACGTCGGTCGCGAGGTGCATGACGTTCGCCAGGTGCAGCACGAAGGGCGCGTCGGGCACGTTCGTCGACGTGCAGTGCGGCGCCAGCGCCTGTGCCACCGACCGCACGGCGTACTCGTGCTCCTCCAGGTCCTTGCTCGAGCGGGCCAGTCGCGCGGCGAGCGCGAGGTCGTGGGCGTCGTCCCCGGTACGGCGGATGGTGCCGGCGAGCACCCGGGACGTCACCAGCCCCTTCTCCCGGCGCACCAGCATCTCCGGGGTGGCGCCGACGAGGCCGTCGACGCTGAACGTCCAGCAGCCGGGGTAGCGCCCGGTGAGCCGCTCGAGGAGCCATCGCGGGTCGACCGGCCGTGCCGCCCTGGCCTCGAGGTCACGGGCGAGGACCACCTTCTCCACCTCGCCGAGACCGATCCTGGTGATCGCCGCGGCGACCACACCCTCCCAGTCGGGCGCGGAGCGGGCGCCGTCCGCGTACGCGACCTCGCCTGGCGGTCGCGGACGGCGCCGCGGCGTCGGCGTCCGGAGTCCGGGCACCAGGGCACCGGCACCCATCGTGGTCACCCACCACCTCCCGGCGCGGTGCCCCACGACCACCTCGGGAACGACCAGGACGCCGCCTGCCGCCGAGTGCGGCGAGAAGGCGAACGAGCCGAAGGCGACGGGCCCGGTCCCGGGCAGGCCCACCTCGTCGCGGACCACGGCGTGCCGGGTGAGCCGGGCCCAGGCGTCCTCCGCGGCGGTGAAGCGATCGGCGGCCGTCGTGTGCACCCGGAGCGCGCAGCCCCAGGCGACGAGCCCCTCGCCGCGCCGGATCCACGCCAGCGCGTCCTCGGCCGGCAGGAGTGCCAGCAGCGGCCCGGGGTCCGCCAGCGGAACGGTCCGGGCCACCAGAGGCGCGCCGGCCGGAGCGGTGGACATCGATCACAGCGTAGGTGGGAGCCGTCCCTGCGGCTCGCCGGGTCCCTGCGACGATGGACACATGCCCCGAGCGAGCCTGGAGAAGCGACCGCACGAGGTGGCCGCGATGTTCGACGAGGTGGCCCCCCGGTACGACCGCACGAACGACGTGCTGTCCCTCGGCCAGGACCGCCGATGGCGCCGGGCCGTGGTCCGGGCGGTCGACGCCCGGCCGGGCGAGCGTCTGCTCGATGTCGCCGCCGGGACGGGGACGTCGACCGAGCCGTTCGCCGACGCCGGTGTGCACGCCGTGGCGTGCGACTTCTCGCTCGGCATGCTGGGGGTGGGACAGGCCCGGAGCTCCCGGCTGGCCTTCGCCGCCGGGGATGCGACCCGGCTCCCGTTCGCGGACGCCGCCTTCGACGCCGTGACCATCTCGTTCGGGCTGCGCAACGTGGGGGACGTGGGGACGGCGCTCGCCGAGATGCGGCGGGTCACGCGGCACGGGGGCCGGCTCGTCGTGTGCGAGTTCTCGCATCCGACCTGGGCGCCGTGGCGGCGCGTGTACTCCGGGTACCTCATGCGCGCGCTCCCCGCGGTGGCGCGCCGGGTGTCGTCGTCGCCGGACTCGTACGTGTACCTCGCCGAGTCGATCCGGGCATGGCCGGACCAGCGGGCCCTGGGTGACCGGCTGGCCGACGCCGGCTGGTCGGACGTCGCCTACCGGAACCTCTCCGGTGGCATCGTCGCGTTGCACCGCGCCAGGCGTCCCTGACGCCGGTGCCGTGGACGGGGCCGGGTGGGGCCCGGTCGACGGCGCATCAGGCGTCCGAAAGGCTGGCGCCGGTCGCTCGCCGACCGCGGCGGCGCGTTACCGCACGGGAGGGATATCCTCTAGTCACGCGCTCGTGAATTTCTTCACAAGCGCACATGGATGTCCTGGCCGACCTGCGGAACCGTGGGCTGTCCGGGTCCGGTCGTGGCCCGGGCGCGCGCGCTCCGCACCTCGGCCGCAGGCCATCCGATCACACCCTAGGATGGGCGCGGTCGGAGGGGCCGCAGCAGGTCCGCAGTCGTCAGGGAATGCGGACCGGCTCCCGCCGGTCCTCGACGCTGAAGGGTGAGGGCGTGAACCCCTACGTACCGATCCTCGTCCTGGGAGCCATCGCGGCGGGGTTCGCGGTGTTCTCGATCGCCGCCGGTGCACTGGCCGGGCCGAGGCGGTACAACCGCGCGAAGCTCGACGCATACGAGTGCGGTATCGAGCCGACGCCGCACGCCGCCGGCGGTGGCCGCTTCCCCGTGAAGTACTACCTCGTGGCGATGCTGTTCATCGTCTTCGACATCGAGAGCGTCTTCCTCATCCCCTACGCCGTGGCGTTCGACCAGCTGAAGTTGTTCGGGCTGATCGAGATGGTGCTGTTCATCGTCACGGTGTTCGTCGCGTACGCCTACGTGTGGCGCCGCGGCGGCCTCGAGTGGGACTGAGCCGGGACCGACGCGCTGAGAGGGTTGGCACCGCTGCCATGGGTATCGAGGAGAAGCTGCCGAGCGGCTTCCTGCTGACCACGGTCGAGCAGATCGCCGGATACATGCGGAAGAGCTCGCTGTGGCCCGCCACGTTCGGGCTGGCCTGCTGTGCCATCGAGATGATGACGACCGGCGGGCCCAGGTACGACCTCGGCCGGTTCGGTATGGAGGTGTTCCGCGGATCGCCGCGCCAGGCGGATCTCATGATCGTCGCCGGCCGGGTGAGCCAGAAGATGGCGCCCGTCCTGCGCCAGATCTACGACCAGATGGTCGAGCCGAAGTGGGTGCTGTCGATGGGCGTGTGCGCCTCGTCCGGCGGCATGTTCAACAACTACGCCATCGTCCAGGGCGTCGACCACCTGGTGCCGGTGGACATCTACCTGCCCGGCTGCCCGCCCCGGCCGGAGATGCTCATCAACGCGATCCTCGAGCTGCACGACCAGATCCAGCACGCGCCGCTGGGCGTCCACCGCCGGCGGGTGGCCGAAGCCGCGGAGCGGGCCGCGCTCGAGGCCGTTCCGACGTCGCAGATGAAGGGCCTCCTGCGGTGACCGGCTCTCCGGGTGGTCCCCGCGACCGGGATGCCACCCGCCCCGACGGGACCCCCCCGAGCCCGGACACGGCCGGCCAGGTCCCGGCGACCACCGTCGCCGAGGCCGAGATCCTCGAGGTCCGCCGCGGCATGTTCGGGCAGCCCGACACCGGCGACACCTCCGGCTACGACGGCCTGGTCCGCACCGTGGCCATGCCGGCGCCGTCCGAGCGGCCCTTCGGGGGAGAGTTCGACACCGTCGCCGACGCCCTGACCGGCGCTCTCGCCCGGACCGGGACGACGTTCGGCGACTCCGTCGAGAAGACCGTCGTGGACCGGGGAGAGATCACGTTCTATGTCCGGCGGGGAGCGATCGTGCAGACCTGCCGTGCTCTTCGCGACGACCCGGACCTGCGCTTCGAGCTGCTGTCCGGGGTCAGCGGCGTGCACTTCCCGCACGACGCCGGCCGCGAGTTGCACGCCGTCTACCACCTGCTCTCGATCACCCACAACCGCCGGGTGCGCCTGGAGGTGACGGCTCCGGACGCCGACCCGCACATCCCCTCCGTGGTCGAGGTGTATCCCACGGCGGACTGGCACGAGCGCGAGACCTGGGACTTCTTCGGCATCGTCTTCGACGGCCACCCCGCGCTCACCCGGATCGAGATGCCGGACGACTGGCCCGGCCACCCGCAGCGCAAGGACTACCCGCTGGGCGGCATCGACGTCGAGTACAAGGGCGCGGTCATCCACCCGCCCGACACCCGGAGGTCGTACACCTGATGAGCGACCAGACCCTCGATCCGCGGGGGGTCGACGACCCCCACCGGCGGCCGGCGGCCGATCCGGCGATCGCCGCGGCCGATCCGGCGAGCCCCGGGGACGTCGGCGCCTCCCCGGCCACGGGCATCTCTGGCGGCACCGACGACGCCGACCCCTACGGGCTCTCGGACGGCGGCCCCGCCGAGGGGCGCGTCTTCACGGCCAGCGGCGGCGACTGGGACGAGATCGCCGAGGAGGCCTCCGAGCTCGGCGAGGAGCGCATCGTCGTCAACATGGGCCCGCAGCACCCGTCCACGCACGGGGTGCTCCGGCTGATCCTCGAACTTGACGGAGAGACGGTGACCGAGGCCCGGTGCGGCATCGGGTACCTGCACACCGGCATCGAAAAGACGATGGAGTTCCGGACCTGGACGCAGGGCGTCACGCTCTGCACGCGGATGGACTACCTCACCCCGCTGTTCCAGGAGGTCGCGTACTGCCGGGGCGTCGAGCGCCTGCTCGGCATCGAGGACCAGATCCCCGAGCGCGTCGACGTCATCCGGGTCCTGCTCATGGAGCTCAACCGGGTCTCCTCGCACATCGTCGCGCTCGCCACCGGGGGCATGGAGATCGGCGCCCTGACGGTCATGACCGTCGGCTTCCGGATGCGGGAGCGGATCCTGAAGATCCTCGAGCTCATCACCGGCCTGCGGATGAACCACGGCTTCATCCGTCCCGGCGGCCTGGCCCAGGATCTCCCGCCGGGTGCGCTCGACATGATCACCGACACCCTGCCGGACGTCTACCAGGACGTGTCGGACGTCGAGGGCCTGTCGAACGAGAACCCCGTCGTGCGTTCCCGCCTGGTCGACGTCGGCTACCTCGACCTCACCGGGTGCATGGCCCTGGGGATCACGGGGCCGGTCCTGCGAGCCACCGGCCTGCCGCACGACCTGCGGCGGTCGCAGCCCTACTGCGGGTACGAGCACTACGAGTTCGACGTCGTCACCTGGGACACCTGCGACGCGTACGGCCGGATGCGGATCCGGATCGAGGAGATGCGCCAGTCGTTGCGCATCGTCGAGCAGTGCGTCAAGCGGCTGCGGGACACCCCCCCGGGCCCGGTGATGGTGGCCGACCGCAAGATCGCCTGGCCTGCCCAGCTGGCCATCGCGAGCGACGGCATGGGCAACAGCCTCGAGCACATCCGCGAGATCATGGGGCAGTCCATGGAGGCTCTGATCCATCACTTCAAGCTCGTCACCGAGGGCTTCCGGGTGCCGCCCGGCCAGGTCTACTCGGCGGTCGAGTCCGCGCGCGGCGAGCTCGCCGCCCACCTGGTCTCGGACGGGGGCACCAAGCCGTACCGGGCCCACTTCCGCGACCCGTCCTTCGTCAACCTGCAGGCCGTGGCGGCGATGTGCGAGGGCGGCCAAGTGGCCGACGTGGTTGCCGCCGTCGCCTCGCTCGACCCCGTCATGGGTGGAGTCGACCGCTGATGCCTCTTCTCACCGACGAGACCAGGGCCAGGCTCGAAGCCGACGCCCGCGAGATCATCGCCCGCTACCCCGTCGCGCGGTCGGCACTGCTGCCGCTCCTCCACCTGGTCCAGAGCGAGGAGGGCTTCGTCAGCCCCGACGGCATCGCATTCTGCGCGCAGACGCTGGGCCTGACCACGGCCGAGGTGGCCGCGGTGGCGACCTTCTACACGATGTACAAGCGCCGCCCCAACGGCACGTACACCGTCGGCGTCTGCACCAACACCCTGTGCGCGGTGATGGGCGGCGACGAGATCTTCCGCGCCCTGTCCGAGCACCTCGGCGTGGGCCACGACGAGACGACGGCCGACGGCGCCGTCACTCTCGAGCACATCGAGTGCAACGCGGCGTGCGACTACGCGCCGGTCGTGATGGTCAACTGGGAGTTCTTCGACAATCAGACCCCGCAGACGGCGCGCGACCTGGTCGACGCGTTGCAGGCCGGCCGGAGCGTCACGCCCACCCGAGGCGCCGCGAGCGTGTGCACCTTCCAGCAGATGTCCCGGGTGCTGGCAGGCTTCCCGGACGGTCGCGCGGACGAGGGCGTGGGCGCCGGCCCCGCCACGCTGCGCGGCCTGGAGCTCGCGCACGAACGGGGCTGGACGGCACCGCCGGGCAGGGAGCACCGGTCGGTCACCGCCGACCGGTCGACCACGGAACGGTCGACCACGGACGGGTCGACCAGGGAACGGTCGACCACGGACGGCGACGGTGGCCGGGCCACGACGCCGCGGCCGAGGACGCCGCGGGGCGCGGCGCGCAAGAAGGACCCGACCGAGAACGGCCCCGGTTCCGGGGCGGAGGGCTGACGACGGTGCCTGATCGATCTCCAGTCACGCTCACCCCGGTGCTCAGCCGGAGCTGGGACGACGAACGGTCGTGGACGCTCGACGCTTACGAGCGCGACGGCGGATACCGGGCCCTGCGGGCCGCGCTCGGGACGGCACCCGGGGACATCCTCACGGCCGTGAAGGACTCGGGCCTGCGCGGTCGCGGCGGCGCCGGCTTCCCGACCGGCCTGAAGTGGAGCTTCCTGCCCACGTCCGACGGCGGCCCGCGCTACCTCGTCGTCAACGCCGACGAGTCCGAGCCCGGCACGTGCAAGGACGTGCCGATCATGCTGGCCACGCCACAGGTCCTGGTGGAAGGCGTGATCATCACCAGCTTCGCCATCGGCTGCCACAAGGCCTTCATCTACGTCCGCGGCGAGGTTCTGCACGTCTACCGCCGGCTGCTCGCGGCCGTCGAGGAGGCGCGCGCAGCGGGCTACGTCGGCGAGAACATCCTCGGCTCCGGGTTCGACCTCGACATCGTCGTCCACGCCGGTGCCGGCGCGTACATCTGCGGCGAGGAGACGGCACTGCTGGACTCGCTGGAGGGTCGGCGCGGCCAGCCCCGGCTCAAGCCTCCGTTCCCCGCCGTCGCCGGCCTCTACGCGCGGCCGACCGTGGTCAACAACGTCGAGTCCATCGCCAGCGTCCCGTCCATCGTGCTGAACGGCGCCGAGTGGTTCTCGTCCATGGGCACGCCGAGGTCCACCGGCTTCGGCCTCTTCTCGCTGTCCGGCCATGTCACGCGGCCGGGGCAGTACGAGGCCCCGCTGGGCATCACGCTGCGGGAGCTGCTCGAGATGGCCGGGGGCGTCCGGGCCGGGAATCGGCTCAAGTTCTGGACGCCGGGCGGCTCCTCCACACCCCTGCTCACGGACGAGCACCTCGACGTACCGCTGGACTTCGAGAGCGTCGCGACCGCCGGCTCCATGCTCGGCACCCGCGCCCTGCAGATCTTCGACGAGACGACCTGCGTCGTGCGTGCCGTACTGCGTTGGACCGAGTTCTACAAGCACGAGTCGTGCGGCAAGTGCACGCCCTGTCGCGAGGGCACGTACTGGCTGGTCGGGATCCTGCGGCGGCTGGAGGCCGGGAACGGCACCGAGGCCGACCTCGGCACGCTGCTCGACCTGTGCGACAACGTCAACGGCCGCTCGTTCTGCGCACTCGGCGACGGCGCCACGAGCCCCATCACGTCGTCCGTGCAGTACTTCCGGGACGAGTACATCCGCCACCTCACCGAGGGCGGATGCCCCTTCGACCCCGTCGCCTCCACCCTCTTCGCCGGAGTCCACGCCTGATGACCTCGTCGACCACCGCATCGACCGCGGCTACCGCCAACCCGCCGGCACCGGGCCGGCCGGCCGGGGCCGACCTCGTCACCGCCACGATCGACGACGTCGAGGTCACCGTCCCCAAGGGCACGCTGATCATCCGGGCGGCGGAGACGGTCGGCGTCGCGATCCCCCGGTTCTGCGACCACCCGCTGCTGGCGCCCGCCGGTGCATGCCGGCAGTGCCTGGTCGAGGTCGCCACCCCCGGCCCGGACGGATCGCTCCGGGCCATGCCGAAGCCCCAGGCCAGCTGCACGCTCGAGGTCACCGCGGGCATGGTCGTGCGGACCCAGTCCACCTCTGCGGTGGCGGCGAAGGCGCAGGCGGGCGTCATCGAGCTGCTGCTCGTCAACCATCCGCTGGACTGCCCGATCTGCGACAAGGGCGGGGAGTGCCCGCTGCAGAACCAGGCGATGAGCAACGGCTCGCCGACGAGCCGGTTCCAGGAGACGAAGCGCACGTTCCCCAAGCCGATCCGGATCTCCACGGAGATCCTGCTCGACCGGGAGCGCTGCGTGCTGTGCCAGCGCTGCACCCGGTTCTCCAGGGAGATCGCCGGCGACCCGTTCATCGACCTGCAGAACCGGGGCGCCAACCAGCAGGTCGGGGTGTTCTCGCCCGGCGTCCTCGGCTTCGCCACGACGGTCGTCACCGAGGGCGGCGCCCTGGCGGACGAGAGCGGCCAGCCGTTCGCCAGCTACTTCTCCGGCAACACCGTGCAGATCTGCCCCGTGGGGGCGCTCACCAGCGCGGCCTACCGCTTCCGTGCCCGGCCCTTCGACCTCGTCTCGACCGCCGGCGTCTGCGAGCACTGCGCCTCCGGCTGCGGGCTGCGGGTCGACCACCGGCGGGGGACGGTGATGCGGCGGCTGGCCTTCGAGGACCCCGTCGTCAACGAGGACTGGAACTGCGACAAGGGCCGGTTCGCGTTCACCTGGCAGACCGCGCCGGACCGGCTGGAGCGACCGATGGTCCGCGACGAGGCCAGCGGCGAGCTGCGGGTGGCTTCCTGGCCCGAGGCTCTCGACGTCGCCGCCCGCGGTCTGCTCGCGGCTCGGGACGCCGGCGGCGTCGGCGTGCTCGTCGGGGGGCGGGTGCCCGTCGAGGACGCCTACGCGTACGCCAAGTTCGCCCGCGTCGCGCTCGGCACCAACGACGTCGACTTCCGGGCCCGCCCGCACTCCGCCGAGGAGGAGGCGTTCCTGGCCCACGCCGTCGCCGGAGCGGGCCTCGGGGTGACCTACCGCGACCTCGAGACCGCGCCGGCGGTACTGCTCGCCGGGCTGGAGCCGGAGGAGGAATCGCCCATCCTGTTCCTGCGGCTGCGCAAGGCCGTCGCCCGGGGCCTGGCGGTGCACGCGGTCGCGCCGTACGCCACCCGGGGACTGGCCAAGCTCGAGGGCCGGCTGATCCCGGCGGCACCCGGCACGGAGGCCGAGGTCCTGGACGCCGTCGGCGCCGGCGAGCTGGGCGCGGTCCGTGCCGTGGCAGAGGGGCTGCGCGCCGCCGGCTCCGTGATCCTGGTCGGCGTGCGGCTCGCGACGGTACCGGGGGCGCTGACCGCCGCCGTCCGGCTGGCCGACACGACCGGCGCCCGGCTCGCCTGGGTGCCCCGCCGCGCCGGGGAGCGGGGGGCGGTCGAGGCCGGCGCGTTGCCGTCCCTGCTGCCCGGCGGACGGCCGGTCTCGCAGGCCGCCGCCCGGGTGGACGTCGCCGCCGTGTGGGGCGTGCCCGCGCTGCCCGCCATCCCGGGGCGCGACACCGCCGGGATGCTCCAGGCCGCCGCCGCGGGCCGGCTCGGCGGCCTCGTCGTCGGCGGTGTCGATCCGGACGACCTGCCGGACCCGGTCGCGGCGCGCACGGCCATCGACACGGCCGGGTTCGTCGTCAGCCTGGAGGTTCGGGCCGGCGAGGTGACCCGGCGCGCCGACGTCGTGCTCCCCGTGGCGCCGCCGGCGGAGAAGGCGGGGACGTTCGTCGACTGGGAGGGCCGCTGGCGGCCGTTCGACGTCGCCCTGCGGACGACGGCGATGTCCGACCTGCGCGCGCTGGACGCGCTCGCCGACGAGATGGGCGTCTCGCTCGGCCTGCGCGGGGTCGAGCGGGCCCGGGGCGAGCTCGCCGAGCTGGACGCGTGGGAGGGCACGCGCGCCGGCGCCCCCGCCGTGGCCGCGGCCGAGCCGCCCCAGCCGCAGCGCGGCACGGCCGTCCTGGCGACCTGGCACCTGCTGCTCGACGACGGCCGGATGCAGGACGGCGAGCCCTACCTCGCCGGCACCCGGCACGCCCCGGTGGCCCGGATGTCCACCGCCACGGCGACGGAGATCGGCGCGGCGGACGGCGGCCTCGTGACCGTGTCCACCACCCGCGGCGCCGTCACCGTGCCGCTCGTCGTCACCGAGATGGCCGATCGGGTCGTCTGGCTACCCACGAACTCGCCCCGCAGCCGGGTGCGCGCCACGCTCGGCGTCGACAGCGGGGCCCTCGTGACGATCACGGCGGGCACGGCCGGCACCGGCGTCAAGGCCCGCACGGCGACCAGCGAGGGAGCGCTCCCATGACCGCGGCGTTGCTGTCGAGCGAGAACCCGGCCGCCGACTTCAGTCACGACAACGGGTGGGTGGTGCTCGGGAAGGCGTTGGCCGTCTTCGTCTTCCTCGTGGTCGCCACCCTGCTCATGATCTGGGCCGAGCGCCGGGTGGTGGGCCGGATGCAGTCCCGGCCCGGGCCCAACCGCACGGGCCCGTTCGGCCTGCTGCAGCCGCTGGCGGACGGCGTCAAGCTCGCCCTGAAGGAGGACATCGTCCCGCGGGCCGTCGACCGGGCCGTCTTCATCATCGCTCCGATCATCTCCGCGATCACCTGCTTCCTGGCGTTCGCGGTCATTCCCTT
>DATKNA010000074.1:0-23204 GCA_035541595.1 Kineosporiaceae bacterium
CGGCCGGTTCGGCTGGCGCGTGCTGGAGCCGGCGACGGCGTCGGGGGCCATCCCGCTGGCCCTGCACCCCGCGATGACGTTCACCGGAATGAGCCTGGACCTGGCCCGCCTGGCCGACTGCTGCTTCGCGGTCACCGCGCCGGCGCCCGTGCTGCCGATCGGGCAGGCTCTGGTCGTCGAGATGGGCGCCGAGCCCGTCGTCGTCGCGGAGGAGTCCCGCCCGCTGTACCACGCCGCGCTCGCCCACGGCGCGAACCACATGGTGACGCTGGTGGCCGAAGCCCTCGACCTCCTGGCGGCCGCCGGGGTCGAATCCGGCTCCCGGGTGCTCGCGCCGCTCCTCTCGGCCGCGCTCGACAACGTCCTGCGGCAGGGGGACGCCGCCCTGACAGGGCCCGTCGCCCGCGGGGACGCCGGCACCGTCAGTGCGCACATCGCGGCGATCGCGGCCAGCGGCGTGGAGGGGGCGCTGGCCACGTACCGGCGGCTGGCCCGCGATACCGCCGCCCGGGCCCTGGCGTCCGGCCGGTTGCGCCCCGAGGCGGCGCAGTCCCTGCTCCAGGCGCTCGCGGACGACGGCGGCTGAGGCCGGGCACGCGGGTGCCGTGCCCGGCGCCCGCTCTGCCGCGTCGCCGTCCCAGATGGGGATCACGGGGTTCACGGCTCCCTGAGCGGGGCGATCGCCGACGGCGTCGCTCGACCAGTGCCGCCCCGCCCGAGGAGGCCGGCCAGGCGCAACTCGTCCAGCGGCAGGGGCCGCGAGAACAGGTAGCCCTGGCCGAGGTCGCATCCGAGGGCGACGAGGCGGGCCGCCTGCTCGGGGGCCTCCAGGCCTTCGGCGACCAGAGGGATCCGGAGGCGGTGGGCCATCTGCACCGCTCCTGCGCTGACCGCGACGGCGCGGTCGACGCCCGCTGTGGGTCCGGCCGGCCGGCCCTGCTCCGTCCGGCCGCCGCCGGCGGCGTCGGCGGTCAGGGACGGGTCCAACTTGAGGATGTCGATCGGCAGCCGCAGGAGGTGGGTCAGCGTGCTCTGACCGGAACCGAAGTCGTCCAGCGCCACCCGGACGCCCAGCCGGCGCACTCCCTCGAGCACGCGGGCCGCCGCGGGCAGGTCCCTGATCCTTCCGGTCTCGGTGACCTCCAGGACCAGCGCCTCGCCGGGGAGGGTGTGCTCGTCGAGCGCGGCACGCACCTGCGCGACGAGGGCTCCATCGGTGACGAGGGAGGGGGGCACGTTCACGTGGACCGCCACCTGCGACGGCAGCGAGGCCCGGACCCCGGCGAGATCCCGGCAGGCCTGGCCAAGGATGCGCGCCTGCAGGCGACCGACCAGGCCGGCCGCCTCCGCCACCTCGACGACGGTCTGCGGCGGCACGGGCGCCGAGCCGGGTGAGCGCCACCGCAGGAGCGCCTCCACGGCGACCGCCCCCCCGCCGGGAAGCCGGACGATCGGCTGGTAGACGAGGTCGAGCGGGCCGGTCCTGCCATCGCTCTCCGCGTCCGTCCGGGCCGTCGCATCGACCCGGCCGTCGACCCGCCGGTCGAGTGCCCGTCCGGCGCCCGCCTCGGGCGCCAGGAGTCGGCTGAGCTGCGTCCGCAGATCGCCCGCCGGCGACCCCCCGACCGGGCCCAGCGAATGCTGGACGAGTCGGCCCTTACCGCTGCGCTTCGCCCGGTACATCGCCGCATCCGCCTGGTGCAGGAGCGCCTCCGCCGTCACCGGGTGCTCGCCCGGCTCGACGACGACGAGCCCTGCGCTGGCCCGCGGCGACAGGTGCCGGCCCGCCAGCATCACCGGACGCTCCAGGGCGGCCAGGACACGTTCACCGGTGGTCAGCGGCGACATCCCGTCGTCGTCCAACACGATCGCGAACTCGTCGCCGCCGAGCCGCGCCACGGTGTCGGACGCCCTGACCGAGCTGCGCAGCCGCTGCGCCGTCACGGTGAGGAGCTCGTCCCCGGCCGCGTGGCCGAGGGTGTCGTTGACGCCCTTGAAATCGTCGAGGTCGCAGAACAGCATGGCGAGTCGGTGGCCCCCGCGTCGGTGCCGTTCCAACGCCTGCTCCAGGCGGTCACGGAAGAGCGCGCGGTTCGGCAAGCCGGTCAGCCAGTCATGGAACGCCTGGTGGTGTAGCTGGTCCTGCCCCTGTCGCACGCGGCGGAGCAGCTCCATGTTCTCCAGCAGCGTCAGCAGCTGGCGGACCACGACGAGCCCGACCAGCACGACGAGCCCGTACGCCTCGGTGCCGTCCATCGTCGAGCCTGTCCCCTGCTGAGCCACGACCAGCAATCCGATCGCGGTCAACGGCAGGTAGGGAAGGAGCACGAACCAGGTCGCCGCCCATGTCTGGCCACCCCCTGGGCGGGCCCTGGACTCCGGCTCCGGGGCCAGCGCGGCCAGCCCGATGAGCACCGGACCCGCGACGAAACCGACGTTGTACGGCGGAGGCATCGCGCCGGCACGGACGGAGACGAGGTAGAGAAAGAGACTGTCCGACACCGACAGGGCGACCAGACCGGCGCCGAGCAGGACCAGCACCTGGGGGTGGTGCGGCCGGCGGAACACGGCTATGAGCAGGACGATCACCGCCATGATCAGATCGGTGATCGGGTAGGCCACGGCGACGGCGAAGGTGGCGGTGGTCGGTGCTTTCGAGTGCACGGCGGCGCCCAGCGTGGTGGACCACGTCAGCAGGAACAGTGAGCAGACGATGACCTGGGCGTCCAAGGCCAGCAGGAGTCGGGTCCGCCGGTCGCCGACGGTCAGCTCGGCAGGAGGTGCGGGCCGCGGTGACGTGGTCATCGGCAAGGCGAGCACCGCTGGGACGGCGAACACCGGCAGGGCGAAGTACCCGACGTCGGCCAGGGACGGCGACGGCAGCGGCCGCCCGGCGACGAGCTGGTACAACGACCAGACGGCCTGGCCGAAGGCCCATCCGGTGACGCCGACGAGCAGCAGGGCGCGCCAGCGCCAGGTGTCCGGCCCGCGGCCGGCGCGGCGGTCCCGCAGCAAGGTCCAGCCACAACACCAGGCTGCGAACACCGCCGCCGTCAGTTGCGAGACATCGTCCACGACCTGCGAGCGATAGGTGTCGAGGATGCCGGTCGTCGACAGCAGGACGCACCCGGGCACGGCGACCGCCGCGCCGACGGCGGCCACGCGCAGCTGCTGGGAGGCGTCGCGCTCGGAGCCACGGTCGCGCGGCCCCGGCGGTCCCGGCCGATGCGCGGGCCAGATGAAGCGACGCCGCCGTGCGCGCACGGTCGCGACTGTGATGACCCCCACCTCGTTCCCTGATCGGCGCCGCGGCCTGTGACCAGTGATCCCCCGGCCACACGATGCCCGCAGGGGGGACCGGCGTCAACGCGCCGAGCGCCCGCCCCGCGTCGCCCGTCGCGCGAGCCGACCGTACGGAGGATGCGCCGCTGGCGCCTCAACCGCCGGCCGTCACCTGGCCGACGGTGAGCAGCGCGTTGTCGATGAGTCGGGTGGTGCCGACCCTGGCCGCCACGGCCAGCAGCGCAGGGCCGCGATACCACTCCGGGACGTCCTCCAGCGACTCCGGCTCCACGAGCACGAGGTAGTCGACGAGCACCAGAGGCTCGGCGACGAGCACCGACCTCGCGGCCCGGCGGACCGCGCTGGCGCCCTCGGACGCGGCCGCCGCGCCGGCCCGCAGCGAGTGGACCAGCGTCAGCGCCACCTCGCGATCCAACGGCGACAGGTACATGTTCCGGCTGCTCATCGCCAGGCCGTCCGGCTCCCGCACGGTCGGCACCGCGATGACCTCGCAGCCGAAGTCGAGGTCGCGGACCATCCTGCGGATGATCAGAAGCTGCTGGGCGTCCTTCTGGCCGAAGTACGCCGCGGCCGGGCGGGTGAGGTGAAGGAGCTTGGCGACCACCGTGAGCACGCCGTCGAAGTGCCCGGGACGACTGCGCCCCTCGAGGACCTCCCCGAGCCGCCCGGTCGACACCCTCACCCCGGGGTCACCGTCGGGGTACACCACGTCGGGGCCCGGTGCGAAGACGAGGTCGACACCTTCCCGGGTGCAGAGCGCGAGGTCGGCGTCGAAGGTCCGGGGGTAACGCGCCAGGTCCTCACCGGGGCCGAACTGCAGGGGATTGAGGAAGATCGTCACGATGACGCCGTCGCAGCTCCGCCTGGCCTCCCGGATCAGCGCGGCATGTCCTTCGTGCAAAGCCCCCATGGTCATGACGACGCCGACCCGGCCGGTCAGTGGGTCGCGGGCGTCAGCCAGCTCCGCCCGTGTCCGGGTGACGACGGGACCGCTCGCGGGCGTCACCGCCGCGCCATGCGACGCCGCGCGCTGCGCGGTCTCGGGCATGGTGTCCACCGTCGTCCTCCTGCGCTGAGCGGGACCGCCGAGGTGGCCCCGTGCTGCGACGTCGTCGATGCGAGTCCGACGACGGTAGTACGGGATGCCGTACGGGCGCTCGTCGGCCTCGCCCGCCCCCGGCCGGTTCGGTGCGGACGTGAGTCACCGGGACGGCGGGTCGTCCCGCCGGAACCAGACATTACGGAACGCCGACACCGCACTACGTTCCGCGACGGTACTGTAGGAAGGTTCACACAAGCGGAGGCTTCTCTGCGGGCCGGCCCCCCGCGCGGAGGCCCGGTCGGGAGGGGCCGATGGGCCGGCATCGAGCCGGCGACGGCGTGCGTGCGCCGTGGCAGGAAGGGACGCGCGAGGCTCTGGCAGAGGTGGGGCTCGATCCGTCGGGTGTGCGCGACTACGCGATCCGTGCCGTGGCCGAGGACCTCGGGCCGGGCTGGGTGGACGTCACCGCAGCGGTGACGGTCCCGGTCGACGACGAGCGGCGGGCCGAGATCGTCGCCGGCGAGGGCGGCGTCGTCGCCGGGCTGCTGCTCGTCCCGGTGCTGCTCGCCGAGGCCGCGGCCCGGCTGGACCTGCCTGTCCCGACTGCGGACCTGCGCGTCCTCGACGGGGACCGGGTGCGCGCCGGCGACGTCCTGGCCGACCTGCGCGGCCGTACCCGGGTCCTGCTGGCGGCACAGCGCTCGGTGCTGGGCGCGGTCTGCCAACTCTCCGCCGTGGCCACACGGACGGCGGTGTGGGTGGAGGCGCTCGAGGGCACGGGCACAGGGGTGCTCGACACGACCATGACGACGCCCGGCCTGCGCGCGCTGGAACGCTACGCCGTCCGCTGCGGTGGCGGACTCAACGGTCGTGCCGGCCTCTACGACGCCGCGTACGTCACCCGGGATCACACGCAGGCGGCCGGATCGCTGGCCCGGGCGCTGGACGCCGTGCGCCGTCGGATCCCTGGGGCGACGGTGCAGGTCGAGGTCACCACGCCGCTGGAGGCGGTCGAGGCGGTGCTCGCCGGCGCGCGCTTCGTCGTGTGCGCCGGCATGGATCCGGACGTGCTTGCAGGCGCCGTCCGGCAAGTGCGGGCCGCCACGCTGGAACCAGTGGAGATCGCCGCCGTCGGATCCCTCACCCTGGACGAGGCGAAGGAGTACGCCCAGACCGGGGTGGACCATCTCTGCGTCCCGGAGCTCACGGCGTGCCGCCCGAGCTTCCATGCGGCCATGGAGATCGCGCGCCCGCGACCCGTGCTCGTCCCCGCGCAGCCCGGACCCGCCTCCTCCGGCGTGATCGCCTGGTGACCGAGATCTGACCGCGCGTGAGCCGACCGTGCACGAGGTGACCGCGCGTGAGCCGACCGTGCACGAGCTGACCGCGCGTGAGCCGACCGTGCACGAGGTGATCGCGCGTGAGCCGACCGTGCACGAGCTGACCCGCATTGCACGCGTTCTCTCGCTTCCAGAGGCCGTGCGAGCGTCATAACGCGTCCAAGGCGACACAACGGGTGCACGACCTTGGTCGGGCGATCGGCGGGCCGGTCGCCCAGGAAGATCGCCGGGCCGGTCGTCAGGGTCGATCGAGGCCGAGCAGCCGCTCGTAGAGCTCCCGCAGCGCCTCGGCTACCCGGACCCGCTCGGCCCACCGGGCCCCGGGGTCAGCGCGCCAGATCGAGCCCTGCTCGCGGGCCGTCCACAGAGCCTTGCCGAACGAGTCAGCCAGGTCGTCCACCGACCCCTCGTCCTCGAACACCAGGCACGGTTGCTGGGCGCTCGCATGGGACCCCGACCGCAGCACCGGCTGCGTGCCGAGGTCGGTGCACGCCTCGGGCCAGATCGAGTGTGAGCCGAACAAGCCGGGCACCACCGAGACGTCGAGTGCGAAGAGATGGTCCCAGAGTTGAGCCTCGGAGAACGGCCGGTGCACGCGCAGTGCGCCGTGCGCGGACCGCACCAACCGGTCGATCTCCCGCAGCGTCGCCAGATCGTACGTCGATGAGCCGGGGTCCAGGACCGTCTCGTGGACGTGAACGCTCAGCCGGACGTCCACCATGCCGCGCACGGCCTGCGTCAGCCCGGTGACGAACCGCACCGGGTCGCTGGGCATGCACAGCGCGGCCAGGTGGGTGCCGACCCGCAACTCGCTGTTCCGCTGAGGGCGGGGCCGGCGCATCCGGACGAAGTCGACGACGTGCGGGTGCGGCAGGACCTGGGGCTCGACGCCCCAGCGCAGTCTCATCTCCTCGGCCGCGCTCTGCGTCAGGGTCACCACGGCGTCGGCCCGGGTGACGAGAGCGTCCAACTGCGCCGTGTAGACCTCGGGGGAAGCCCCGGTGGGGTCGCTGAGGTGATAGCCGGTGACGACCAGCGGTGTGCCCGAGGCTCGGACGGCGTCGGCCGCGGCGGCCACCTCGGCGGGTGACTGGCCGGGCCTGAGCCCGTGCACGTGGACGACGTCGACCGTGTCGAGGCCGGCCTCGAGCCAACTCCGGTCGAAGGACGCCGGGCGCGGCGCGCTCCCCGGCAGGCCCACGGTGGTGCGGTAGACGGCGTCGACTCCCTCGGGGTGGCCCAGGTGCCGGGCGTAGAGGCCGCGACCGGGCAGGGTGGCCACCCGGATCGTGGGACGCCCCTCCCAGGCCGGGCTGGCGCGGCGACGGCGGCGTGAAGGCGACATCGCGTACCCCTCGTCCGTGGTCGTGACAGCGCGGCGCGACGAATGGTGATCACCACACTACGACCAAATATCCCCACGACAGGTTGGCCTCAACCCTGCTCGAGGGGACGAATCACGACTCGATCCGGGGTTGGGCGTGCGCGCGGACTCCCTGGGCACCCCTACCGGGACCAATCGCGCAGCGGCGGGTGTGCACTGCCTCCACCTGGTGCAGTGCACAGCGCCTCTGGGGGAAGCCTCGGGGGGCGTGATCGATGGAGCCCGGTTTGGCGCGGGGCCGCTGGCCCGGCGCCGTCGCCGGGGGAGCGACGGCCGGGGGAGCGACGGCCGGGGGAGCGATACCCGGGCGAGTGATACCGGGGCGAGTGATACCCGGGGGAGCGATAGCCGAGTGACCGATGCCCGGGGTGGTGGCAATGGCTCACCCGGGTATCGGCGTCCTCGGGTATCGACCCCCAGGTATCGCCGGCTTTTGGGACGCCCGCTATCGGCCCTCCGCGGCACGGCCGCGGGGGCCGGTCCCGCGCCGCCGGGTTCGGGCGGGCGTATCATGAACGGCGTGGTGGCGTTCCTGATCGCCCTGGTGCCCTCGGTCGGCGTTCTCTTCATCTTCTGGATCGGGATCAAGGCGATCGTGGAGGCCGACCGCCGCGAGCGGATCGCGCAGGCGCGAATCGAGGCCGCCGAGCGCCGGGACAATCGCGCCGACTCGGGAGGCGTTCCGATTTCCCGGAGCGGGGCCACCCAGGGCGCGGACGACGCCGACGACGCTTCCCCAGGCCCAGGCCCCTTCCACCCGCGGGCCGGGCGCATTCCGCCGACGCCGGAGGCCGATGCGTGACACCGTCGGAGCAGTTGCGGCGGATGGCTTTGACAATTACCCGTCCCGGGGCAATGATTCTCCCCGTCCGATCGAGGTCTTTTCGCGGGAGTTTTCAATGGCGCAGAAGGTGCAGGTCATCCTGGTCGACGACGTCGACGGCGGAGAGGCCGCGGAAACGGTGAGCTTCGCGCTCGACGGCGTCAGCTACGAGATCGACGTTTCAGAGGCGAACGCCGACAGGTTGCGCGAGGTGCTGGCTCCCTGGGTCGGTCACGCGCGGCGCGTGGGCGGGCGCTCCACCGGGGGCCGGTCGCGCTCCTCCGGCGCGGGCGGCGGCCGGTCCCGGTCGGCGTCCTCCGGCCCTGCCAAGCACGACCTCTCCGACGTGCGCGCCTGGGCGCGGGAGAACGGCTATCAGGTGAGCGACCGGGGCCGGGTGTCCTCCGAGGTCATCACCGCCTACGAGCAGGCGCACTGACCAGGCGGCCCTCAGGTCGTCAAAGGCGGCGGGACCCGGCACGGGTCCCGCCGCCCTCCTCCGTGGCGGTTTCGCCCTTCGGCATGGTCGCCGGGCCAGGGTCAGCCGGCGGCTCTTGCCTGATCGCGCAGCACCCGGCGAAGGATCTTCCCGGACGCGGATTTCGGGATGGCGTCCACGACCTCGACCCGGCGCAGCTGCTTGTAGCTGGCTACCTGATCGGCGACGAAGGCCTGCAGGTCCTTCGGCGTCGTGGAGGCATTCGGCTTCAGCACGACGTATCCCACCGGGATCTCCCCGGCCTCGGGGTCGGGAAGGCCGACGACGGCGGCGTCCGCCACCGCCTCGTGCGTCAGCAGGAGCGATTCGAGCTCGGCCGGTGCCACCTGGAACCCCTTGTACTTGATGAGCTCCTTCAGCCGGTCGACGACGTAGACGTGCCCGTCCGCGTCGATGTGGCCGATGTCGCCCGTGTGCAGCCAGCCCTCCTCGTCGAGGGTGAGGGCCGTCGCCTGCGGGTTGTTGTGGTACCCCTTCATGACCTGTGGGCCGCGGATCCACAGCTCGCCGTCCTCGTCCGTGCCCAGGTCCGCACCGGTGGCGGGGTCGACGATTCGGAGTTCCGTGTTCGGCGCGGTGAGGCCGACCGACCCGGGCTTGAAATATCCGGGCGGGGTCAGCTGTGACACCGGCGACAGCTCGGTCATGCCGTATCCCTGGACCACCTCACAGCTCAGCCGCTTGCTGGCTTCCATCGCCAGTTCGGCGGACAGCGGTGCAGCGCCCGAGAAGACCATCTCGAGCGCGGAGAGGTCGAACTGGTCGACGAGCGGGTGCTTGGCGAAGGCCAGCACGATGGGTGGGGCCACGAACGATCGGGTGATGCCGTAGTCCTGGTGCAGACGGAGGAACTGTTCGAGATCGAAACGCGGCATCGTGATCAGGGTCGCGCCTCCCCGGAGGCCGGTGTTCATGAGCACCTGCATGCCGTAGATGTGGAAGAACGGCAGGACGGCGATGATCTTCTCGTCCTCCCGGATGTTCGCGGGTTCCAGCACCTGGGCGATGTTCGCGACGAGATTCCGATGGGTGAGCATGACGCCCTTGGAGATCCCGGTGGTGCCCGAGGAATACGGGAGGACGACGACGTCCTCGGGGGCCACGGGCACCTGCTCGGCCAGCGGCTCGCCGAGCAGGTCGGTGAACGGGCGGGCGCCGTCCGGGAGAGCGCCCGGGTCCGCCCCCAGCACGAAGACGCCCTCGACCCGGGTGCCTTCCGCGGCCTTGAGCGCGGTCTCGAGGAACGCCGGCACCGTGATGAGCAGCCGGGCATCAGCGTCCACCAGCTGGTGGTGCACCTCCCGCTCGGTGTACGTCGGGTTGATCGTCGTGATCACTCCGCCGGCGAACGCCACGCCGTGGAAGACCACCGCGTACTCGGGAAGGTTGGGCGCCATCAGCGCGAGCACGTCGCCCTCGGCGAACCCGCGCGTGACGAGCCCCCCGGCGAGGGCGCGGACGGCCCGCTCGAGCTCTGCGTAGGTGAGCACGCGCCCGGTGGGTCCGTCCACCAGGGCGGGCTTGTCCCCGAGCTCGCGGGCCCGGTGGAGGGTGTAGGTCGTCAGGGCCACGTCCGGGATGTCGACGTCGCGGAGCGGGCTGCGATGGATCATCAAACGGTCTCCTCACCGTGGAAGCTCTGCTGGCGCGTGTGCTGATCCTCACGTTCGCCACCGCCGCGCGCCAGCATCGGGTACGTGTCCTGGGCCTCACGGTGTCCGCCGCCCGAGCGGCGGGCGTGATCGTCGACCGGGTCGTGCACTCCACGTCACCGGGGGCTGGAGGCCGTGCACCGCACCGCATTCGGTGGAGTGCACAGCGCCTCAGGAGCACCACCCGCCTGGGGCTTGCGTGGCCAGCGCGACGCGGAGCCTCATGAGGTTTCGAACGGCAGCCAGGCCAGCACGTCCTGGATCCGGGTGTCCCAGTAGGCCCAGTCGTGGTCGCCCGGTCCGAAGTCCGCATCCACGACGATGCCGGCACGCTCGCAGGCGGCCACGAACTCCCGGTTGTCCGCGAGGAGGGCGTCCTCGGTGCCGCATGAGATGTGTAGCGCGGGTAGCGCGGCCGGCTCGGCCTGGGCAAGGAGCTCGAACACGTCGTCCGAGCTGCCGGTGACGGCCCGCTCCGCGAAGATCCGTTGCCACATCGCCGGGTCCTCGGCACGCACCGAGCGGGCGAGCGTGGCGACGTCGAGGGCACCGGAGAGGCTGGCGGCCGCGGCGAACCGGTCCGGGTGGCGCAGGGCGAGCTTCAGGGCTCCGTAGCCACCCATGGACAGGCCGGCCACGAAGGTGTCCTCCTTCCGCTGGGAGACCCGGAAGAAACGGCCGACCAGCTCCGGCAGCTCCTCCGACACGAACGCCCAGTACCGCCCGCCGAATGCCTCGTCCGTGTAGAAGCTTCGGTGGACCTGTGGCATCACCACGGCGAGACCGAGCGGGGCGACATAGCGCTCGATCGACGTCCGCCGGACCCAGATCGTGTCGTCGTCCGACAAGCCGTGCAGCAGGTACAGCACCGGAGGTGGACCGTCCCGGACGTCGCCGGCGAGCCCGATCTGCGTCGTCGTCGGCTGCGGGAGGATCACCGTCATCGACGTGCTGAGGCCGAGCGTTTCGGAGAAGAAGTCGCAGCGCAACAACGTCATCGATGGACCGTACCGGCTCAGCGGGCGGCGACCGTGGTGCGGGGAGCGCGCTGAGCCGTCAGGCGCCCCGGACGGCCAGCTGGACCACGGCCGGTAGCCCGGGCACCAAAGGTTCCGTCTCCCCGGTGCCCGGATCGACGACCTGGATCTGTCCCGAGGCGTCGGCGGCGAGGAGCCGGCGGCCGTCCGGTGACCAGGCCAGGGCTGCCTCGGCGTCGGTGTCGGCGAGGGGGAGGGGGACGTCGAGCTGCGCGCCGGACGTCAGGTCGACGAGCACGAGGCCGGGCGAGCCGACGGTTCCGGGCACCGACAAGGCCATGCGACGGCCGTCGGGTGCGAGCACGCCACGCCGCTCGAGCAGCCCGATCCTGACCGGGACCACGGAGCTGCCGCCGGCCCGCCGGCGCAGGACGACGGCGCACGCGGCGACGTCGTCGCACTCGACGGTCACCCATCCCGGTGCCCCGACGGCCAGGAGGGCTCCCTGGCTGATCCGGCGCGGCGGACCCTGCCCGGCCCGATAGACCCCGCCCGCGCACGCGTACAGAACGTATCCGGCGCCGTCCGCGAACGGGCCGCCGATCGGGTACGGCGGGGGCGGGGCCGTGACACCCGACCAGGCGCCGTCCACCGTGAGCAGCGCCAGGGTAGGGAACGGCATGTTGTCCGCGGCGACCCAGACGTGGCCCTGGTCCGGACCGGGCAGGAGCGGACCGCTCCCGTTGAGGGTGAGCGGCAGGTCGGCCGCGGGCCGATCGTCCGGCACCACGTATCCCTCCCGGTAGTCCGCGGGGTGCACGAGCACGCGGCGCCTCGCCGGCACCAGGGACGCGCTCGCGTCGCCGAGCGTGGGCAGCGCGGTCACCGTGACGTGGCCCGAGGCGGGGTGGACCCGCACCAGCCGGCCATGGCCGAGAGCGAACACGTCCCACTCCGAGCGGGCGTCGAGCAGGGGGTGCCCGGTCTCGACGACGGTGACCGGCCCGGCGGCGCGGCCGGTGCCGGCGGCCGACGACCGAGCCCGCCCGGCGACCGGGACGGCGGTGGACGGATGGCCTCGTGAGGACGCCACACGGGTGGCGACGATGGCCAGCGCGCCGGACGCCGCCAGCCCCACGGCACCAGCGAGCAGCCGTCGGCGGGACACCGGACTGGTGCGGCGGGGGTCGGCGTCCAGGGTCTCGACGCCCGGGGTGTCGACGGTTCCGGGTGGGTCCAGGAGGCCGAGGTCGAGCACGTCCCCGACGTGTCCGGGCTGACCCCCGCTGCGGGCCCGATCCGCGTCGGTCGCCCGGGCATCGCCGCCGTGCTCCACGGCAGCATCATGGATCGCACGGCCCTCTGGGGGCACCCCGCAAGCGCGAGCATGCGCCGAGCGACACGCCCGCGACTTGCCGTGGTCTCCTCAACCTGGGAACTTAGGTATGCCTTACCTACTAGGAGCCGCCGTGTCCCTGCCCCAGACCCTGCTCCTCGGCCTTCTCGCCGGGGGGACGATCCTGCTCGGCCTGCCGCTGGGCCGGTTGCGCAGCCCGGCGGTGGGGATGCGCGTCTTCCTCAACGCCGCCGCCGTCGGCGTCCTGCTGTTCCTCGTCTGGGACGTCCTGTCCGCCGCGTGGGAGCCGATCGACGCCGGTCTCGCCGCGGTGCACGAGCGCACCGGAGGGCTCGGCGGCGTCCTCGGCTACGGCGCGCTGTTCGCCGGCGGCATCGCCGTCGGCCTGCTCGGGCTGGTGGGCTACGAGCGTTGGATGACGGCCCGGGCCGCGACCTTCCGGCGTGCGAGTGCCGCGACCTACGGCCCGGGGGCGATGGCGGCCGACGAGGTCGCGGCCCGTCGTGGCGGGATCGCCGGCTGGTCGCCCGCGCGCCAGCTCGCGCTGCTGATCGCCATCGGCATCGGGCTGCACAACTTCGCCGAGGGCCTGGCGATCGGCCAGTCCGCCGCGAGCGGCGAGCTGGCGCTGGCCACGGTGCTCGTCATCGGCTTCGGCCTGCACAACGCCACCGAGGGCTTCGGCATCGTCGCCCCGCTGGCGGCCGACACCGATGCCGACCGTCCCTCCTGGGCGTTGCTCGGGCTGCTCGGTCTCATCGGCGGCGGCCCGACGGTCGTCGGGTCCGTCCTCGGCCACCAGTTCGTGAGCGAGCCGCTCAGTGTGGCCTTCCTCTCCCTCGCGGCGGGGTCGATCCTCTATGTGATCCTCATGCTGGTCCCGGTGGCGGCGAAGTCGCGCCGGCCGGAGATGCTCGCGCTGGGCGTGCTGGTCGGCCTGCTGGCCGGGTTCGCCACCGACGCCATCGTGACCCTGGCCGGCGTCTGAGTCCGCGCGCCGCGACTCCCCACGCCGCTGGTCTGCGTCGCACGCGTCGTTCCTCGTTGCACCCGTTGTTCCTCGTTGCACGCGTCGTTCCTCGTTGCACGCGTTGTGACGCTCGGCGAGCCCTGGGAATCGGCACAGCGCGTGCATCCCCGCACAACAGGTGCATGCCGGAGTGACGACGGGTGCGTCGGACGTCGGCGCCTCGGCTGCACCGGGACGTCGGCGCGGTGCGGTGGTCAGCGTGGCAGGCGCAAGCCGGACATCCCGCCGTCGACGGCGAGGACCGTGCCCGTCGTCGAGCCGGACAGCGGCGAGGCGAGGTAGGCGATCGCGTGCGCGACCTCGTCGGGCGTGACGAGGCGGCCCATCGGCTGGCGTGCCTCGAGTGCCGCGCGCTCGGCCCGGGGGTCAGCCGCCCGGGCCAGCAGTCGCTCGACCCAGGGCGTGTCCGCCGTGCCCGGCGCGACGGCATTGACCCGGATCCCCTCCCGGACGTGGTCGGCGGCCATCGCCAGGGTGAGGGCGGAGAGGGCGCCCTTACTGGCCGAGTACAGGGCCCGCTGCGGCAGCCCCGCCTGGGCGGCGACCGAGCAGGTGAGGACGACCGCCGCCGCCGGTGAGGTGCGCAGGTGGGGCAGGGCCGCGCGGACGACCCGGACGACGCCGGTCACGTTGACGTCGAGGACCCGGGCCCACTCGGCGTCGTCGTTGTCCTCGACGGTTCCGACGGCGCTCACGCCGGCGTTGGCGACCAGCACGTCGAGCCGGCCGAGTCCGCCGGCGACGTGGGTGACCGCGGCGCGAACCCGGCCGTCGTCGGCCACGTCGCAGGGCACCGACAACAGGTCGGCGTCCGGGGCCTTGCCGAGGTCGAGCACGGCGACCCGGGCGCCCCGGTCACGCAGGAGTCGGGCGGCCGCGAGCCCGATGCCGGAGGCGCCGCCGGTGACGGCGGCGACGAGACCGTCGAAGTCCTGCTCGGCGCTCATGGTCGATCCCCTCGTCCTCTGGTGGACGTCGGGCACGAGTGTGGCAAAGAGCGCGGCACGAGGTGTGTCGACGACTCGCTCGAGACCTCCGAGCCGGAGACGGATCCCGCGGGGCGCAGCCACGGGCGGCCCGTGCCACGGCCGTGGACGCCGACGGTGACCCTTCTCACCCCGTCATATCGTCACATCGTCTCCTCAGGCCAGACTGTTGACGGAACGTGTAGCACTGGCCCACTCTTTGTGTACTTCTCGATACTGATCGGGTACGTTCAGCCGACAGCGAACGTCGTGCCGGCAACGGCGCCGCACGGAACACGCAAGTCCCGGGCACCGTTGGCCGAGACACGGATATCGCTCGGAGCTCGCCTCGCCGCTGAGGAGGGACTCCGTCGGTACCCGCGGATAGCATCGACAGGTCAGCCGGTCGACTCCCCGTCCTCCGGCCCGACCGCACGCGAGGAGCGCTGATGTTCGAGAGGTTCACCGACCGCGCCCGCCGTGTCGTCGTCCTGGCCCAAGAGGAGGCCAGGATGCTCAACCACAACTACATCGGCACCGAGCACATCCTGCTCGGGCTGATCCATGAGGGTGAGGGCGTCGCGGCCAAGGCCCTGGAGTCGCTCGGCATCTCGCTCGAAGCGGTTCGGGAGCAGGTCCAGGAGATCATCGGGCAGGGCCAGCAGGCCCCGTCCGGTCACATCCCCTTCACGCCGCGGGCGAAGAAGGTGCTCGAGCTGTCCCTGCGCGAGGCGCTGCAGCTCGGCCACAACTACATCGGCACCGAGCACATCCTGCTCGGCCTGATCCGCGAGGGCGAGGGCGTGGCCGCCCAGGTCCTGATCAAGCTCGGCGCGGACTTGAACCGCGTCCGCCAGCAGGTCATCCAACTGCTGTCCGGCTACCAGACCGGGCAGGAGAAGGCCTCCGCCGGCGGCCCGCAGGAGGGCACCCCGTCCGGCTCGCTCGTGCTCGACCAGTTCGGCCGAAACCTCACACAGGCCGCGCGGGAGGGCAAGCTCGACCCGGTCATCGGGCGCGAGAAGGAGATCGAGCGGGTCATGCAGGTGCTGTCCCGCCGGACCAAGAACAACCCGGTCCTCATCGGCGAGCCCGGCGTCGGCAAGACCGCCGTCGTCGAGGGCCTGTCGCAGGCCATCGTCAAGGGCGAAGTGCCCGAGACGCTCAAGGACAAGCAGCTGTACACGCTCGACCTGGGCGCCCTGGTGGCCGGCTCCCGCTACCGCGGTGACTTCGAGGAGCGCCTGAAGAAGGTCCTCAAGGAGATCCGCACCCGCGGCGACATCATCCTGTTCATCGACGAGCTGCACACGCTCGTGGGTGCGGGTGCTGCCGAGGGCGCCATCGACGCCGCGAGCATCCTCAAGCCGATGCTGGCCCGGGGCGAGCTGCAGACGATCGGCGCGACCACGCTCGACGAGTACCGCAAGCACGTCGAGAAGGATCCGGCGCTGGAGCGACGCTTCCAGCCGATCCAGGTCCAGGAGCCCTCGCTGGCGCACACCATCGAGATCCTCAAGGGCCTGCGCGACCGGTACGAGGCGCACCACCGGGTCTCGATCACGGACTCGGCGCTCGTCGCGGCCGCCACGCTGGCGGACCGGTACGTCAACGACCGGTTCCTCCCCGACAAGGCGATCGACCTCATCGACGAGGCCGGCGCCCGGCTCCGCATCCGTCGGATGACGGCTCCGCCGGACCTGCGCGAGTTCGACGAGAAGATCGCCCAGACCAGGCGCGAGAAGGAGAGCGCGATCGACGCGCAGGACTTCGAGAAGGCCGCGGCCCTGCGCGACACCGAGAAGAAGCTGCTCGCGGCCAAGGCCGAGCGGGAGAAGCAGTGGAAGGCCGGCGACATGGACGTCGTCGCCGAGGTCGACGAGGAGCTCATCGCAGAGGTGCTCGCGACGGCGACCGGCATCCCGGTGTTCAAGCTGACCGAGGAGGAGTCCTCGCGGCTGCTGCGGATGGAGGACGAGCTCCACAAGCGGATCATCGGTCAGAACGACGCCATCAAGGCCCTGTCCCAGGCCATCCGGCGCACCCGGGCCGGCCTCAAGGACCCGAAGCGTCCGGGCGGTTCCTTCATCTTCGCCGGCCCCACCGGGGTGGGGAAGACCGAGCTGGCGAAGGCGCTCGCCGAGTTCCTGTTCGGCGACGAGGACGCGCTCATCCAGCTCGACATGAGCGAGTTCTCCGAGAAGCACACCGTGTCGCGGCTGTTCGGCTCCCCGCCCGGCTACGTCGGCTACGAGGAGGGCGGCCAGCTGACCGAGAAGGTGCGGCGCAAGCCGTTCTCGGTGGTCCTGTTCGACGAGGTCGAGAAGGCGCACCCGGACATCTTCAACTCGCTGCTGCAGATTCTGGAGGACGGTCGGCTGACCGACAGCCAGGGCCGCCAGGTCGACTTCAAGAACACCGTCATCATCATGACGACCAACCTCGGCACGCGGGACATCTCCAAGGGCCAGCAGATCGGCTTCCAGGCCGGCAACGACACCAAGACCGGCTACGAGCGCATGAAGAACAAGGTCACGGACGAGCTCAAGCAGCACTTCCGACCCGAGTTCCTCAACCGTGTGGACGACACGATCGTCTTCCCTCAGCTGTCCCAGGACGAGATCGTCGAGATCGTCGACCTGATGATCGCCAAAGTCGACGAGCGGCTCAAGGACAAGGACATGGGCATCGAGCTCCGGCCCGCGGCCAAGGTCCTGCTCGCCACCAAGGGTTACGATCCCGTGCTCGGCGCCCGCCCGCTACGCCGCACGATCCAGCGGGACATCGAGGACCAGCTCTCCGAGAAGATCCTCTACGGCGAGCTGAAGCCCGGCGAGATCGTGGTCGTCGACGTCGAGGGTGAGGGCGATCGGGCGGTGTTCACCTTCCGGGGCGCCCAGAAGGCGGAACTGCCGGATATGCCCCCGGTCGAGACCGCCGCCGGCAAGGCCGAGGACGGCAGCACGGCCGCCTCGTGATCGGGTACGCCTGATCGGCGCCAGCCCGCCGACACCGTGGGCCGCCATCCTTTCGGGGTGGCGGCCCACGGCGGGTTTCGGCACAGGCGCTCTGGTCGGCGCCTGCGGTCCATGCGCGGTGTCCGGAGGGGGTGGTCATTGCACGATGGCGATGCCCGCGGTCAGCGCAGGCCGTCACGCGTCAGGTCGACCACCGTGCGCCAGCTCTCACGGGGTCCGGCCGTCTCCTCGACGAGGCCGGCCAGCGCGGCGGCGACGACGTCCGGTGCGAACGGGGTGCCGGGCTTGATCGTGCCGCGCACGGTCACTGTCGCGACGTGGATGCCCTGGGGCAGGAGCTCCGCGGCCAGCGCGATCACCAGGCTGCGCAGCGCGCCCTTCTCGACCGGCAGCGTGAGCCCGCCGGGCATCGCGCGGTCCGCGGCGCCGCCGCCGGTCGCCACGACCGTGCCGCCACGCACCAGCAGGTGCTCCAGCCCGCCGCGCACGGCGGCGAGCAGGCCGACCGCCCCGAGGGCGAGGTCGTCGAGAAGGTCCTGGGGCGTCACGTCGCGGACCCCGCCCGCGCGGAAGCGCGAGGGGTTGTAGTGCAGCACGTCGAGCCGGCCGGCACCCTTCGCCAGCTCGTCGACGACCGCAGCCAACCCGTCGCCGTCGGCCGCATCCGCGGTCGCGGTGCGGACGTCGATCCCGCCGGCTCGCACCTGCTCGGCAAGGGCCGACAGCCGGCCGGCGTCCCGGGCCACCAGGGCGACGCGGTATCCCCGACGACCGAGCTGACGGGCGAAGGCCGCCCCGACACCGGGGCCGGCACCGAGGACGACGGCGAAGGGATCCCCGCCCGGGGAACTCTGCGTGTCCATGGCTCGCGAGGCTAGCCGAGCCGAACCCGATGCCAGCCGGTGCGGGGCTTCTCATCGGATCCGTGCTGTCGCGTGGAGACGCCGCACGGGCCGAGCAACGCAGCAGCTGAGCAACCCGGGCGGGTCAGCCGACGGCGGCGAGCCTGTTCCGCTCGTCCCGGGCCCACGCCGCCAGGAGGCCGCGATAGTGCGGGACGAAACGGTCGTGCTCGTGCGGAGGGAACGTCGAGGTGACGGTCTCGAGGAGGAGCCGGTCGAAGTCCGCGCCCTCGACGTACTCGAGCACCGCCTCGTCGAAACCAGCCATCCGCTCGGCGCAGAACTCGGCGTAGAGCTCGGCGTCGAAGTGATCGTCGGCCAACCGCCGGTACGCCGCGAGTTTCTCCCCGTACGACAGGTCGTCCCGGTCGGCCACCGCGAACCAGGGATAGGGATCGGCGAACGGCAACGTGCGCCGGCCGGTCACCGTGCAGAACACGCACCACCGCACGAGGGCCTTCATCGCCCAGGGGAAGTAATAGTGCAGCGATGTGAGGGCGACGTCCGGGCATGCGTTGGCGTAGTCGATCGGCAGGACGTCGTCGCCCCGGACCAGGGTCTCGCAGGAGTTGAACTCCCAGCGGAAGAGCGCGTTGACCGTACGGCCGATGGTCACCACCTCCTCCCCCACGGCCGGCGTCAGGAAGTCGTGGTCGATCGTGTACCGACCATGCATCGGCTGGCTCGCGTCGTACCGCATGACCATCGTCTCCGGACCGATCGAGAGCGACCTGGCGAAGACGTCGTAGTCCTGGACGGCCGCCTGCAGGTGCATGAGCATCCGGCCGGACGCGTCGTAGGCCGCGGTCAGCTCGTCGACGTCCCGGACCATCGAGACGCCGCGCCAGCCGCCGCCGTCGAAGGGCTTCATGAACAGCGGGTAGCCCAGCTCCTCGGCGATGGCGCCCAGGTCGAACGGCTGGTTGTAGTGACTCGCCGTGTACGCGTACTTCTCGTCGTCGAGCGGTTCCTTGTACGGCACGAGCACCGTCTCGGGGATCTTGAGGCCCAGCCGGATCATCACGCAATAGGCCGCGTGCTTCTCCATCGACTGGAACGTATACGGGCTGTTGAGCAGGTACACGTCGTTCATCACGGCGACCTTCTTCAGCCACTCCCGCGGGTGGTAGTACCAGTACGCGAGCCGGTCGATGACGAGGTCGTGACGTGCCGGTTGGCGCAGGGAGAACGGCTCGATCGTGACGCGCTCGACGTCGAAGCCGTGCCACCCCGACGGGCCCGGCACGGAGCCGAGCCGGCGGACCAGCGCCTCGAAGGCCGTCGGCCAGTCGTTCTCGGTGCCGAGAAGCAAGCCGATGAGGTGCCTGACGTCTGACATGAAGCCTCCCCGGGCCCGCCGTCCCGCATGCCGCGGCTCACCGCCGCGATCCGCCTGGGCGAACCTTAGGCATGCCGTCCGTCCGGCGCGAGGGCTGGCGATCAGCGGCAGGCCGGACGCGGCCCCGGGGACCCGGGGTCAGCCGGTGCCCGAGCGGGGACGTGCGGCGGGTGGGTCGAGAGCGGGCGCCAGCACGGCCCGGACGAGCTCCGGCAGATGGGGATCGAACGCCCCCCGCCACGACACGTAGTCGTGCCCGCCCTGGACGACGGCGAAGCGGACCGGGTACCCGAGCCTGGCCAGGACCCGCGCCATGCGGCGGTTGTTGGCGAGGTTCTCCTCCTCCGCTCCACAGGTGAGGACAGTGGGCACCGGCCGGATGGGGCGGTTCCCGCGCCGGACGGACGCGACGAACCCGACGATCGCGGGGAACTCGCTGAACCCGCTCTCCTGCGGGTCCGTCTCCGGGCGGAAGTAGCTGCCGGACTGCAGGAACAGCCCGTCGACGACCTGCGGGTACGAGGACTGGGCGTGCAGCCACGCCAACGCGCCCAGGCTCGTCCCGACGCCGACCGATCGGGTCGCCGACCACCGTGACTGCAGGTAGGGCTGGACGTCTTGGGCAATCGCCGTCGCGTAGGCGGGGTTGGCGGAGAACCAGACGTCGCGCCGGTCCGCCCGCAGCAGCGCCGCTCGCACTGGCGGGAGTGCGCCCCGGTCGACCAGAGCCTGGAGATGGGTCGTGAGGTCGGCCTCCGCGTCGTACGACGGCCCGTCGTGCACGAGGAGCATCGGCGCCGGCGCCTCTCCGGCCACTCCGAGCGCGGTCCACACCTCGCCGGCCACGCCGGCACCGAGCGTCCGGCTCGGCACCGAGAACGCCTCTCGGCGGAACCGGTGCCCCGGGCGCTGGCTCACGGGCAGGACTGTATCGGCGGAAAGCCCGACCTTCCCCGCCGAGCGCCGCCCGCCGCCGGGCTGGCAGCATCGGCACGTGACGAGCACCGCCGCCGCCTCGACGCCGGTCCCTCCACTGACGATCAGGCGAGCCCGCACCGGCGACGTCCGGGCGATCGCCGACCTCGTCGACCGCTACGCGACCGACCGCATCCTGCTCGCGAAGGAGCGGGTGACCCTGTACGAGGATGTGCAGGAGTTCCGGGTCGCGCAGGTCGGCGGCTCGGTCGTCGGCTGCGGCGCCCTGCATGTGATGTGGGAGGACCTCGCCGAGGTGCGCACCCTCGCCGTCGACGCCCGGTGGCGGGGGCACGGGGTGGGGTCCGGGCTGCTCGCGGCGCTCGTCGATCAGGCGGTCGAACTCGGCGTCGGGCGCCTGTTCTGCCTCACGTTCGAGGTCCCCTTCTTCACTCGGCACGGGTTCTCCGTCATCGACGGGACGCCGGTCGCACCCGAGGTGTACGCCCAGCTACTGCGTTCGCTGGACGAGGGGGTCGCCGAGTTCCTCGACCTGGCGCGGGTGAAGCCGAACACTCTCGGCAACACGCGGATGCTGCGGGTGTTGTCCGGGGACTGACGAGGACGGCCCCGGAGGTCCGGTCGCTTGCCGAGCAAGGACCCTCAGGTGGGGAGGCCATAGCGGCCCCCGGCGAGGGGTTCGACGAGGCCGTCGGCCACAAGGCCGTCGAGGGCCCGTTCCCGCTGGCCCGGATCCCGCAGCACGCGGTCGGGGGCGGCCGCCGCGAGGGCGGCGTGCAGGAGCGGCGCCTCGGCCGAGCGCAGCGCTCCCAGCAAGAGCCCGCGGACCTGCCGGTCGGTCCCCGCGTAAGCCTGCCCGCGCCGCGGGCCGTCCTCGTTGTCGGGAGAGCCGTCGAGCCGCCATCGGCACATCGCCGCCAGGGGGCAGTTCGCGCACCGTGGACGACGGGCGGTGCAGACCAGTGCGCCCAGCTCCATGGCCGCGACGGCCCAACGCGCCACCCGCGCCGGATCGGCGGGCACCAAGCGCTCCCCGAGCGCCACCTCCGCGGCGGTGAGGCTGCGCGCGGGATACGGCGCCCCGGTCACGACCCGGGCCTGGACGCGCCGGACGTTGGTGTCCAGGACCGCGTGCCGGCCGCCGAAGGCGAACGAGGCGACGGCGGCGGCGGTGTAGGAGCCGACGCCGGGCAGCGCGAGGAGCTCGGCATGCGGGGCGGGGACGAGGCCCGCGTGGCGCTCCACGATCACGGCCGCCGTCGCGTGCAGCCGGAGGGCACGCCGGGGGTAGCCGAGGCGGTCCCACATCCGGATCGCCTCGGCCACGGGCTCCGCCGCGAGGTCCGCGGGTGTGGGCCAGCGCCGCATCCACCGTTCCCACGCCGGCAGCACCCGGACGACGGGCGTCTGCTGGAGCATGATCTCACTGACCAGGACTCCCCAGGGCGAGCACTCCGGCCGCCGCCACGGAAGGTCCCGGGCATGGACGTCGTACCAGGCCAGCGCCGCGTCGTGGAGCGCACCGATGCGCTGCGGGTTGCGATGGATCGCGACGCTCAGCGCTGCCCCGGACGATGCAGGGAGGTCACTCGCCCTCCGTTCAGACGTACCGCTCGAGGATGCTCGACTCGGCCAGCCGGGACAGTCCCTCCCGGACGGCCCGTGCCCGCTGCTCCCCGACGCCTTCCACGGTCATGAGGTCGTCGAGATTCGCGGCGAGGAGCTTCTGCAGGTCGCCGAAGTGATCGACGAGCCGGTCGACGATCGCGCCGGGCAGCCGCGGCACCTTGTTCAGCAGGCGGTAACCCTTCGGGCTGACGGCGGCGTCGAGCGCGTCGCCGGCCGTGCTGAACCCGAGCATGCGAGCCACCTGCGTCAGGTCGACGAGCTCGCTCGGGGCGAGTCCGGCGAGATCGGCGAGGACCTCCACCATCGACCGGTTGCCCCGCGTCGCCTCCAGGTAGTCGCGGATCACCAGCTCCCGGTCGGGGCTGACCCCACCGATGAGCTCGTCCAGCTGCAGGGACAGGAGCCGGCCGTCGGTACCGAGCTCCACCACGTAGTGCGCGATCTCCTCCGAGATCCGGCGCACCATCTCCAGCCTCTGGACGACGATGGACACGTCCCGAACCGTGACGAGGTCCTCGATCTCCAGGGCGGACAGGGTTCCGGTGACCTCGTCGAGGCGCGACTTGTACCGCTCGAGGGTGGCCAGGGCCTGGTTCGCCTTCGCGAGGATCGCGTCGGAGCCCTCGAGCACGTAGCGCAGGCCGCCGACGTAGAGCGCGACGATCCGCATCGACTGGCTGACCGAGATCACGGGGTAGCCGGTCTGCTTGGCGACGCGCTCCGCCGTCCGGTGCCTGGTGCCCGACTCGCTCGTCTCGATCGCCGCGTCGGGCACCAGCTGAACGGCGGCGCGCAGGATCCGCGTCACCTTCTCGTCGGTGACGATCGCGCCGTCCATCTTCGCGAGCTCGCGCAGCCGCGTGGCGGAGAACTCGACGTCCAGCACGAAACCACCTGTGCAGACCTCCTGGACCAGGCTGTCGTAGCCGAGCACGATGAGGGCGCCAGTCCTGCCGCGCAGGATGCGTTCGAGCCCGTCGCGCAGCCAGGTGCCGGGCGCGACGGTGGCGAGGACGGCGCGCAGCCCGTCGTCGCGGTTGGTCGTCGG
>DATKNA010000075.1:0-5228 GCA_035541595.1 Kineosporiaceae bacterium
TGAGGAGTTCCTGCATCGTCTCCAGGGACAGGCTCATGACGTCGGATGTGTGCAGGCTGGCAGGCAGGACGCCGAGTGCGTCCTCGTCGCTTTCCGATCCGCGGGCCTGGTCCGGGTCGGCCGAGGCGCGTAGGGGCGTGGCGGGGGCCGCGTCGGCGCGAGCGCCGTTGAGCGAGACGGCGACGACAGCGTCGGCCCTGACGGCGGTGGTCGCCGCCATCGGCAGCGGGTCCGTCAGGCCTCCGTCGGCCAGTAGCCGGCCGTCGTGCACGACCGGTGTGATCGCGGGTGGCAGCGCGATGGAGGCGCGTACCGCGATGTCGACCCGGCCGTACTGGAACCACACGGGTCGGCGGGCGAGCAGGTCGGTCGCGACCGCCGTGAAGGGCATCGGCAGCTGCTCGATGCGGGCGCCGTCGAGCAGCTCGCTGACCCGCGTCATGATCTTGTCGGCCCGGAGCGCGCCCGGCTCGCCCACCGCGGGATCGAGCAGGCGTAACAGGTCCCGGTGCCCCACGCTGCGTACCCACTCGACGAAGGGGTCGAACTTGCCCGCTGCGTACAGCCCGCCGACGAGGGCGCCGATCGAGCAACCGGAGAGGCCAACGATGTCGAACCCGCGCTCCTGGAGGACCTGGATCACCCCGATGTGGGCGTAACCCCTCGCCCCGCCTCCACCGAGTGCCAGTGCCACCCGCATGTCACCACCGCCTGCCACCCTGACCGCGTGCCTACCGCGACCCGACGCTACTCCTCGAGCCAGGTGCACGATTGTCTGCAGGACCGGGCAGCTGGCTCAGGAACCGTCGGGTCGCGGTAGACCTCCGGTCAGGTGCCGGGCGACGAAGTCGAGCTCGGCGCGCGGACGTCATCGCCGCCGGCGTCCGCGCCTGACGCCCTGCCGGCGTGGGTCCGGCGGCGTGGGAGGGCGGTGCCAGGCGCGGTGCCAGGGATGCCGCGGCGATACCAGCCGCGCCGGGCCGGGCAACGGGCCTAGGGTCGGGCCAGGGACCAGGACTCGGCTGGAGGCTGTCGGCGGATGAAGAACCGGCTCGAGGAGTACAACGCGGCGTTGGACCGGGCCGTGGAGCACGCCCGGGAGTGGATCGGTTCCCTGGATGACCGGCGCATCGCACCCGCGCTCGACGCGGACGGGATCGCTGCGCGGGTGGGCGGGCCCCTGCCCCGGGAGGGCTGCCCGCCGGAAGAGGTCGTGGACCTGCTCGCGGCCGAGGCCGAGCCCGGACTCATGGGGATGCCGTCGGGCCGATTCTTCGGCTGGGTGATCGGCGGCACGCTGCCGGCCGCGCTCGGCGCGGACTGGCTGGTCAGCGCCTGGGACCAGAATGCCCCGCTGCGCTACGCGACCCCCGCGACCGCGGCGATCGAGGAGGCCGCGGCCGGCTGGCTCCTGGACCTCCTCGGCCTTCCACCGACCGCGGACGTCGGCTTCGTGACCGGCGGGACGATGGCGAACTTCACTGCGCTGGCCGCCGCGCGAGCCGCCGTCCTGAGGCACGCAGGCTGGGACGTCGACGAGCTCGGGCTGCCAGGAGCGCCACGGGTGCATGTGCTGGTCGGCGCCGAGCGCCACGACACCGTCGACCTGGCCCTGCGCTACCTCGGCCTGGGCCGTCCCACCGTCGTCGCGTCGGATGACGAGGGCCGGATCCGCGTCGGCGCGCTGGCGGCCGCGCTGACCGGGGTGCCTGACGGGGAGCCCGTGATCGTCTGCCTGCAGGGGGGGAACGTCCACTCCGGCGCGTTCGACCCCTTCGGGCCCGCCATCGAGACCGCCCGCCAACGGAACGCGTGGGTGCACGTCGACGGCGCGTTCGGACTCTGGGCCGCCGCGGCGCCGGACCGGCGCCACCTCGTCGCCGGCGTCGAGAACGCGGACTCCTGGGCCACGGACGCCCACAAGACGCTCAACGTTCCCTACGACTGCGGCGTCGCGATCGTCGCGAGACCCGCTGATCTGCGGCCCACGATGAGCACGTACACCGACTACCTCATCGCGACGAGCGCGGACCCCGGTGACCCCTTCGAGAAGGTGCCCGAGCTGTCCAGGCGGGCTCGGGGCGTCCCGGTGTGGGCCGCCCTCCGGTCGCTCGGCCGCGACGGGGTGACGGCTCTGGCGAGCCGGCTCGCCGCCCGGGCCACGGCACTCGCCGTGGGCATGCGGACCATCCCCGGCGCCACGGTGCTCAACGACGTCGTGTTCACGCAGGTGTGCGTCGCGTTCGAGGACGACGAGCGCACGCGAGCGGTGATCGCCCGCCTGCTGGCCGAGGGCGAGACCTGGATGTCGGGGTCCCGCTGGCGGGGCCGGGAGGTCCTGCGCATCTCGGTCAGCAACTGGAGCACCGACGAGGACGACGTCCTGCGCTCTCTCGAGGCGGTACGCCGAGCGGCTGTCACCTGACGGTCGCCGACCGTGCGGCGGTGCGAATAGACGATGTCGTCCGGTCGACCCAGGTCTGGAGCTGCCAGCCGTATCCGTGCGCGCTGCGCACACAGCGCCAGCGCGGACGTCGGGGAGGGTCCAGGGCGGCGATCCCTCGAGCGGTCAACTTCTTGACCGTTCCCGTGGTTGTACCTGCCCGCCCTCGTCGTCCACCCGTCACTGGAAGGCGGGCTGTCGAACCCCCAAGCGCGGATCCGGTGGCTGGATGCGGCCACGACCCCGCCCCTGGGCGCCAACACCATCCCCAGGCAGGACCAACCTCTCGCCAGGGCTGGCAGTGCACGATGTGAGCCGTCTTCACCTCACCCGGATCGGTCGGGTGAGACTGCGGCTGGCTGGTGACCACCTGGGAGGTGGCGCCGTGGCGCGGCAGCGAACCGTCTGGCCCCGGGTCGTCCACCTGCACCTGGGACGGCACGGTGTCGTGCCGGCCGGCTGTGCGGACGGGCCGTGCGTCCTGCCGCCCTGGTCGGCCAGGCGAGCGCCGGCCGGTCCTGGCTGCGTGGGGTAGCGTGGTAGATGCCGAGCAAGGGGATGGACCATGACCTCACTGGTAGTCGTCGTGGTGGTCGTCGTCGTCCTGCTCGTCGGATTCATGATCGCATACAACGGCCTGGTCCGTCGGCGTAACCGCACCCAGGAGGCCTGGTCGCAGGTCGACGTCGAGCTCAAGAGAAGGCACGACCTGATCCCCAACCTGGTGGAGACGGTCAAGGGCTACGCGGCACACGAGCGGGGCACGTTCGAGGCCGTGACCCGCGCACGCGCCGCGGCGGTGAGCGCGGCGGCCACCGGCGACCCTGCCAAGACAGCTCAGGCCGAGAACATGCTGACCCAGACGCTGCGGTCACTGTTCGCCGTCGCCGAGAACTACCCGCAGCTCCGAGCCGCCGACAACTTCCGGGACCTGCAGGAGCAGCTGACGGCAACCGAGGACAAGATCGAGTTCGCCAGGCGCTACTACAACACCAGCGTGCGCGACTACAACATCGCCCTGCAGAGCTTCCCCCGTAACGTCATGGCCGGTGCCTTCGGCTTCCACCCGGCAGAGTTCTTCCAGGCCGACGACGCAGACCGTGCCGTGCCGAGCGTGAACTTCGGCGGCACCGACGTGACCCCTGGCCCTCCGCCGTCGGCCCCGCCGACCGCGTGAGCTACGTCGTCTGGCCCTGCGAGATCCGCTCCAGCGCCGCGATGCGCTCCGCGATCGGCGGGTGGGTGTCGAACAGATGATGGAACCAGCCCGCGTGATGCTGCAGCGGGTCGTCGATGCACATCGCTGCCGTGGCGTGGTTGAACCCGGCGAAGGGCACGTCGTTCGCCTCGAGCTTGCGCAGCGCACTGAGCAGGCCGGCCGGGTTGCGGGTGAGCTCGACGCTGCTGGCGTCAGCCAGCAACTCGCGACGGCGGGACAGAGCGAGCCTGACGATCGGGCCGATGACGAAGGCGACGACGGCCAAGAGGGCACCGGCCGCGAGCACGACCAGCATCACCTGTTCGGAGTCCCGTCCACGAGGGCGCATGAAGAACGCGTTCCGCCAGACCAGGCTCGCCAGCAGCGCGGCCATGCCGATCAGGGTGCTGACCACGAGGATGAGCCGCACGTCGTAGTTCTTGATGTGGCTCATCTCGTGCCCGAGCACTCCTTCGAGCTCCTCACGGTTCATCGACGCCAGCAGTCCCGTGGTCGCCGTGATGGCGGCTCTGGACGGGCTCGTGCCGGTCGCGAACGCGTTCGGTGACGGATCGTCGATCACGTACACCGCAGGCTTGGGGAGCCCGTCGCCGATGGCCAGTGCCTCGACGAGGTCGTGCAGCTGCCGGTACTGCCGCGGGTCAGCAGGCCGCGCGCCCGACACCGCGAGCACCAACCCGGTCCCCGAGGTCAGGGTGAACAAGACTCCCGCCAGGGCCAGCAGCGCCGCGATGGCTACTCCGACGAGCACGTCTCCACCTGACGTCGGGGCCGCGGACGCGGCGGCGACGACCCAACCGATCGCCGCGCCGACCGCCACCCAGACAGCGAAGAACAGCGCGATGTAGAGGACCGCGCGGCGCTTGTTCCTCGCGATCTGCTCGTACACGTGATCAACCATACGCTGCGCCCACGGGGGCCCACTGCCGGCGGTGTCGACGGCGTGGGTCGCCTCCCGCAGGGCGTCGGCTACCCGGGCGGCCACTTCTGGCCGACCGGGTCGATGGGGTGGATGTCGTCAAGGTAGCGCGGGGCGTGGGCCAGGCATCGTTGCACGCCCGCGGGCGATCGGTTGCATGCCGAGGGGGACGCGGTCCGCAGACGTACGGAACCGAAGGGCGGGGATCCATGAACAGCGATGCGGCGATTTGGGCGTCGGTCGGGCCCGGGCTGCTGCTCGGGCAGCCGCAGGAGGTCGTCGGCGACCGTCATGCGGCGTCGGCTGACATCGCGACGATCGCCTCGGCGAGGCGGTGGAAGCGCGACGTCGGGATCTTGGAGTCGACCGAACAGCAGCAGTCCCGCCCGCTGGGCCCGTGCACGTCCTCGTAGGGTCGGTCCCCCACGTGGACGCAGGCCTCCGGCTTGCCGTCGTCGTGCGGGGTGTACCCTCCGGACCCGTTGTCGATCGCGCAGTGGGGTCCGCATCGCGTGCACCTTCATGAGGGCATGTTCGTGGCTGACCCGGCCGAGCCGTGGTGACCGTCGCGCAGCTCGCGACCGGGGCGGCCGTCGTTCTGCTACTGGCGGTGGCCATCGCCGTCGACCGGGTCGCTGCCCTGGGTC
>DATKNA010000076.1:0-16335 GCA_035541595.1 Kineosporiaceae bacterium
CGAAGCCTTGAGATCGTTCAGGCTGGTGCCGTCCATCTCGACCACCGACTTCGCCGGAGAACCCGGCAAGGCCTGCTCGGCCGCAAGACGGGAGGACTGCGGCAGGACCACGATCACCGCGGCGGAGCCGGCCGCCAGTGCCGCCCCGAGCTTGTCCTCCAGGCCGGTCTTCAGCTTGTGGTCGGCGAACGTGCCCACAACCGCACCGGCAGAGGCACCGACCACGACCGAGGCCAGCATCGGCGGCGCGAACAGCCCCACCACGAGCCCCACACCGCCACCCCAACCGGCGCCCTTACGGCCGAGGTGGTCCCCGGTGTCGGAGAGCCGGACAGTCCCGTCGGCGTCCTTGGCGACCAGGATCGCCCCGTCGGTCCTGACCGTCTTGGCCTTGACCAGATCGACCAGGGCGTCGAACTCCTTCTGCGCGAGCCGGTCGTCCTGGTACGCGGCCACCAACACGAGATGGTCGTCCGCAGCCATGTCAGTCACACCCTTCCTGTCGAATCCGATCACCAGGCGCCCCGAGCGGCGTCGGCCCAGAGCCCGGTGGTGGTCTGGCCCGATCAGACCCCCGACGCTCGTGGCGGTCCTCATCCGGAGCGGGTGACGATTCCTTCCTCATGGGCTGATGTGCTGTCCCTCATGGGCTGATGTGCCGTCACGATGGCCCAGCGATCGGTCTGGCGACGTCGCGGGGTGGCACCCGTCACGCACTCGCCGCCTCGGCGGCGCCTCCGCCGAGTGGCCCGGATCAGCTGGTGGCGGGCACAGCCCGCCCGCCACCAGCCGCTCGTCAGCTGGACGACTTGCTCGCGGCTGCCTCCGCGTCCATCTGGGCCAGCACGGCGTCGAGCACGGCGTACTCCGCCTCCTCGATGGCGTCGTACGCGAAGTCGATGGCGAACGCCGCATAGTCAGCGGCGTCCTGGGCCTGGTGCTCAGCGACCTTGGAATCGTGGTGCGCCTTGCGAGCGTCGATGCGCTCGCGGGCCTGCTGAACGTGGTCGTTCCACGACCGTCGGATGTCCTCGCCCTGTGCCCCCGCGCGCTCGGCGACGTCGGCGGCCTCGGCACGCAGCTTCTCGCTGGCCTCCTGAGTCTTCTGCCGGGCCTTTTCGACGTCCTGCTCGAGACGCTCCCGTGCCTCGGTCGTGGCCGCCGCGACCCGCTCCTCGGCTTCCTTCGCTCGTTCCGACAGCCGTGACATGCCGTCCGATACCGCCATTACAGCCTCCTCAGGTAGATGCGTTACGTATCGTATTGCCGGTCGATCGGCCCGGACATCCTGGAATCCCGTACTGGTCCACTCGACGTGCTCCAGATCCGACAGATCCGCCGCGTCCCTCGCCTCGTCGGCGAGCAGCGCAGGGCATGGACCGCACCGGCGGACTGCGGCGGCGGCGCGGAGGTGGGTCGCGGCCGGCGTCCACCAGCTGTCGACCCTTGGCGCCGGCCGGCCAGCCGACGATCGCCGTTCGGCGAGTTAATCAGTCCTGATGAGACTGTCAGTGTTATCCTGGGCAGCGTGACCGAACTCGCCGAACTCGCCGACCACAACGCTGAAGGTGCCGCCGGCCGGGCCGCCGCGGCCCCACCGGCCGGCGGGGCCCATACAGGGCCGACACGGCTGGACAGGCGCAAAGCACGTACTCATCGAGCCCTGCTCGAAGCAGCCCGGGCGATCATCGCGGAGCGCGGCACGACCGAGGTGAGCATCCAGGAGATCACGGACCGGGCCGATGTCGGGTTCGGCTCCTTCTACAACCACTTCGCCTCGAAGTCGGAGCTGTTCCGGGCGGCCGTGGGCGAGGTCCTCGAGGCGCACGGCCAGTTGCTGGACCAGGTGATCGTCGGCATCGACGACCCGGCCGAGGTCTTCGCCGTCAGCGTCCGAGCCACCGCCGCCCTCGCGGAGAACCAGCCCGCGATGGCCCAAGTCCTGGTGCACGCCGGCCTGGAGTACCTCCTCGCCGCAGACGGGCTCGCTCCCCGTGCCCTGCGGGACGTCGAACGCGCCGTCGAGGCGGGACGCTTCGTGGTCACCACGCCGTTCCTGGCGGTCGCCAGCACCACGGGGTGCCTCCTGGCCTACCTCCAGGTGCGCCTGCACGCCCCCCAGCTGTTCGGCCACGAGACCGTAGACGATCTCGCCGAACAGCTCCTGCGCATGTTCGGGGTGGCCCCGGGAGCGGCCCACGAGATCGCGCACCGTCCCATGCCGGGGCTCCTGGACACCACACGTCCGCGATGACCGCGGGGGCGGTCGCCGCCGCACCCCTGGCCGCGGCCCGGGATCGGGACGTCGACCCCTGCACCGCCTGACGCCGTGTCACCGTGCCCTCGGACGAGGTGTCCTCGGACGAGGCGCGGCCAGCCCTTCCGGGCGGCGGAGAGCGGCTGACTGCGCCGACGTCCACCAGGTGTCTCTGCAACTGCAGCCGGTGACACCCACACCCCGACTGCCGGCCACACCCCGACTGCCGGCGACCCAGTTCGCGACGATCAACGCACCTGAATCCCGCTCAGACGGCGATCACCGTGCTTCCGCCCACCATGATCGCCACGCCGACGGCGCAAGGCGTCGCCCGGGGCCGTCGACCTTGGTGGGGACGATCCCTAGACGCGGATGTCCGCTGGGCTGGCGATCACGAGTAGTGGCGCCGGGGCGCGAGCGCGGGTCCGCGCCCGACGTCAGCCGGTGTCGAGGGTGAGCAGGTCGTCCTCCGTCTCACACCGGACGCGCACGCACGCGGCACCGTCACGCACCGCCACGACCGGCGTGTAGCCGGACCTGCTTCTACCGGCTCCTGGCGATCGCCTGTCCCTCACGACTGGCCCGACGCCGTGGTCGAGATCGTCCGCGTGGGTCACCAGCTTCACGTGCCTGTCTGAGCTCGCACGGGATCGTGCTGGGAACCGGGCGGCGGTTCCCGTTCCACAGCACCTGACACGACGGTCGGTCGGGATCCGTACGGTCGGCGTCACGGGCCGGCCGGCGTTGGTCCTGTCGGTGTCGGTGGCCTCGGAGCTGTGGCGCGCTCCCCGTCATACCCGGTGGGCTGGGCTCTTCGTCGAGGCCGGCCTCGGCGGCACCCTCACCGTCGCCGGCCGCCAATGCCCACCGCGCGCGGTCGCCGGTGGTCGTGGCCGGCGCCGGTCACCAGGCCGGCGCGGAGGCGACCACTCGCCCCGGACACTCCGGGCTGCCGTGAGGACGAGCCGTGAACGCCGTTCCGCGACGTGGATGTACATCGACATCACGTCGGCGCCACGGCCTCTTGACGACGAGCATGTCCAATGCTGATACTCTATAACAGAACTGATGATCTCCTCAGTAAGATCTCCCTACGGCCAGGAGGCCGATCATGAACGGATCAGGCACCACCAGGAGCGGGGCGACGTCCGCACCCGCCAATCCGGCCGGCGACCGGCCCGCCGACCCCGCCGTCACCGCCCAGGGCCAGGGCGCCGCGACCCAGGCCGCCGACGGGCACCGGGGGGTGCACAGCGAGTCGGGTGCGCTGCCGGGCGAGCACCCCGGGCGCTCCCGCAACCCCGTGATCAAGGTCGCCGGGTTGGCGTGGCTGGAGTTCGAGAAGCCGGACCTGGACGCCGCCGAGCGATTCCTCGCCGACTTCGGGTTCGTGGTCCTCGACCGGACCCCGCAGGCGCTCGTGATGCGGGCGCGCTGGGCCGGCCCGGCGTGCCTGGTCATCCGGCGCGGATCGCGGTCCCGCTTCGCCGGGCCGGCGTTCGTCGCGGCCGGCCGGGAGGACCTGGTTCGGCTGGCCCGGGCGGCCGGTGGAACCGTGGTGCCCTACCACGGCGGGAACGCGGTCGCCCTGACCGACCCGAGCGGATTCGACGTCCGGGTGGTCCACGGCGTCCCGGACCACCCGGCGCTGCCGGAACGTCAGCCATTGCCGCTGAACTTCGGCGGCCAGCGACAACGCGTGAACGCGACCCAGCGGCCGGCGCGGCGTCCCGCCGACGTCCAGCGCCTGGGCCACGTGGCCCTGGGGACCACCCGGTTCCGCGCCGCCCTCGACTGGTACCTGGACCATCTCGGCCTGATCGTCAGTGACTTCCTCTACCAGGACGGCCGGGCGGGGCGGGCGCCGGTGATGGCGTTCATCCGCTGCGACCGCGGCAGCGAGCCCACCGATCACCACACCCTCGCGATGGCCCTCATGCCGGAGACCGGCCTGCTGCACTCGGCGTACCAGCTCACGGACCTGGACGAGGTGGCCGCCAGCGGGGAGTACCTGCGCGAGCGCGGTTACCGGCACGCCTGGGGCATCGGCCGCCACATCCAGGGCAGCCAGATCTTCGACTACTGGCGCGACCAGGACCGGCTGATGTTCGAGCACTACGCCGACGGCGACCTGTTCGACTGCACCCTGGAGCCCGGGTGGGCCCCGATGTCGGTGAGCGGCCTGGCCCAGTGGGGTCCGCGGGCGACCCGGGAATTCACCGGCGCGGGCGACCCGGCGACGGTCCTGGCAGCGATCAAGGCTCTCCGCGACAAGGGCAACGAGGTGGACTTCGCCGCGATCCGCGGCCTGGTGAAGGCGATGAGCTCATGAGCGCCAACCTGGCCCGCACCGCCCAAGGATGGTGGCTGCAGACCGCCGCCGGTCTGGTCCGCCTCGACCTCGCGGCCACCACGACCGGCGCGCTGCTCGCGGATCGTGGCGCCCTCGACGCCGCCGTCGACGCCGCCAGACTCGCCGAGCAGGACCCAGCGGCCGTCCTCCCGGCGACGTCGCTGGACCTGCTCAGCCCCGTCACCACGCCGGCGCGCGTGGTGGCCCAGATGGTCAACTACCGCTCGCACGCCATCGAGTCCGGGATGGACCCGGACATCGTGCCGCCGGCGTTCTTCCGCAAGGCCTCGCACTCCGTCACCGGCCCGACCGGGGACGTCATCCGCCCGGAGTGGGTGGGTTTCCTGGACTACGAGGTCGAGCTCGGGCTGGTCATCGGCGCGGACCTGCCGGTCGGCACCACAGTGACCGACGCCGACCTGCCCCGGTACGTCGCCGGCCTGGTGATCGCCGACGACGTCAGCGCCCGGCAGATCCAGCTGACCAAGACCCAATTCTACGAGTCCAAGTCCTACCCGACCTTCACGCCGGTCGGACCATGGCTGACCCTGGTCGATGCCGACGACCTCGCCCAGCTCGACACCCTGCGGCTGACCCTCAGCGTGAACGGGCGGGTTCGCCAGGACAGCACCGTCCGGGACATGATCGTGTCACCGGCGCGGGCGCTCACCCTGCTCTCCCGGTTCCAACCGCTCGCCCCCGGCGACCTGCTGCTGACCGGCACCCCCGGCGGCACCGCGCTGCGGGCCCCCGGAAAGCTGCTGGAGACCCTCGGCGCGCTGCTCCCGCCGGCGACCCGGTGGCGGCTCTTCTTCGAGCGCCAGGCCGGGAACCCCCGGTACCTGCAGGACGGGGACGTCGTCACCGCGCGGATCGCGTCGGCGGACGGGCGCCTGGACCTGGGCACCCAACACAACGTCGTCGTCGGGAAGTCGTCGTGAACGCGGGACAGGTTCCGGTGCTCCCGGCCTCTCTGGACGAGCCGGTCGCCGGCGTGCTGCCGCGTCCGACGTCGACCTACCAGCTGCTGCTCGACGCCGCCGCCCGCTGGCCGCACACCGTGGCCCAGCAGTGGATCCCGGACCCCGCCGACGACACCACCGCCCTCACGGTCACCTACCGCGAGCTGGCCGGCCGCGTCACCCAGATCGCCAACGCGCTGACCACTCTCGGCGTCCGGCGGGCGGACGCCGTGACCCTCTGCGGAGTCAACACCTCGTTGCTCTACGCCGCCACGCTGGCCGCCCAGGCAGTCGGGATCGCGGCACCGGTCAATCCGGTGCTGCGGGTGGAGCGCATCACCGAGCTCGTCCGGCGGACCGGCTCACGCGTACTCATCGCGGCCGGGCCCGAGCTGGATCCCACGGTCTGGCAGGCGGCGCTCGAGGTGGCCCGAGCCACCCGGATGACCTCGATCCTCGCCCTGCGACCGGACGCCGCCCACGGCGCGCCGCCCGCGCTGATCCCCGGCAGCGGGGGGGCGCCGGACGGAGCCTCCCCCGCCGACTCCGATCTGCTGATCGCCTACCTCGACGACCTCGTCGCCGGGGAGTCGGCCGACGAGCTGGTCGGCGCCACCATGCCCGCCGCCGAGGATCTCGCCGCCTTCGTGCACACCGGGGGCACCACCGGCGCCCCCAAGGTCGCCGGACAGACCCACGCCAACCAGCTCGCCTGCGGTCGCGGCATCGCCAGGGCCAGCGGCTGGGGTCTCGATGACGTCGTGCTCGGCGGGTTGCCGCTGTTCCACGTCAACGCTCTGCTCGTCACCGGGATCGCCCCGGCCTTCGTCGGCGCACGCGTGGTCTGGCCCGGCCCGCTCGGCTACCGGAACCCGGACCTGTACACCCGGTTCTGGAAGATCATCGAGCATCACGGGGTCACGGCGATGTCCGCCGTTCCCACCGTCTACGGCGCGCTGTCCAAGGTTCCGATCGATGCCGACATCAGCTCCCTTCGCGCGCCGATCGTCGGCGCCTCGCCGCTGCCCTCCTCCGTGCGCGAGGCGTTCGCCCAACACACCGGGAGGCGGCTGCAGGAGGGGTACGGCCTCACCGAGGCGACCTGTGCCAGCACCTTCACCCCGCACGGCGGGGAACGACTCGGATCGGTCGGACAGCCTCTGGCCGGGCAGCACGTGAAGGCCGTCGAGGTCGGCGCGGACGGCTGCTTGCGCGACTGCGCCCCCGGAGAGATCGGCGTCCTCATGATCGGCGGCCCCAGCGTGTTCGCCGGCTACCTCACCGATCCCGCGCTCGGCGGCCCGCGGGTCAGCCGCGGCGATCTGGTCCGGGACGGCTGGCTGAACACCGGCGACCTCGGCAGCATCGACCCCGACGGCTACGTCCACCTCGCCGGACGGGCCAAGGACCTCATCATCCGCGGCGGACACAACATCGACCCCAAGGGCATCGAGGATGCCCTACTAGGGCACCCGTCCGTCGTCGCCGCCGCGGCGGTCGGCCGCCCGGACCGACACGCCGGCGAGGTCCCCGTCGCTTACGTCGTCCCGGCCGACCCCGACCAGTTCGACGAAGCCGAGCTCATGGCGTGGGCCCACCGCACCATCGACGAGCCCGCGGCCCGGCCGAAACGGATCCACTCCATGACGGCCATCCCGACCACCGAGGTCGGCAAGTACTTCAAGCCTGCACTCGTCGCCGATGCCGCCGTGCAGGCCGTCACCGAGGCGCTGCGGGAGGCGGGCCTCGACCCGGCCGAGATCAGCGCAACCCACGAGAACGGCCGGCTCGTCGTCACCATCACCGGGCTCGACCCCGACCGCGTGGACGCCGCAGTGGCCGGCTTCCCCCTCACCATCCGCTACCAGCACTGACAGGAGACCCAGGTGACCGAGCACTTCACCGCCCCCGTCACCCCCGCCACCACCGAGCGCGTCGTCGTGGTCGGCGCCGGTCCGGCGGGCTGCACGTCCGCGCTCTTCCTAGCCGATCGCGGGGTCCCGGTGACCCTGCTCGAACGCTATGTCGCCCCTCACCCGCTCCCCCGCGCTGTCCACCTGGACGACGAGGTCACCCGGATCCTGCACAGGCTCGGGCTGAGCGAGCAGTTCCTGGCCCGTTCGCGGCCGGCCAGTGGCCTGCGGTTGCTGGACGGCCGCCATCAGGTGATGGCCGAGTTCCGCCGGGAACAGACGATCGGGCGACACGGATTCCCCCAGGCCAACATGTTCGACCAGCCGGAGCTGGAGGAGCTGCTCCTCTCCCGGGTCGAGCAGCATCCCCTGATCGACCTTCGGCGCGGCCTCGATGTCGTCGGGATCGAGGGGTTCGACGACCCGTTCACGGCGGAACCGGTGCGCGTCGTCGCGCGGCCCGTCGACGGCCGTGCCGAGCAGACCTTCACCGGCCGCGTCGTCCTCGGCGCAGACGGCGCGAACAGCACCGTTCGCGATCTGGTGGGGGTCACGATGCAGGACCTCGGCTTCACCGAGCGCTGGCTCGTGGTCGACGTCCGTGCCGATCGCGATCTCAACACCTGGGACGGCGTCGAACAGGTCTGCGACCCCGCTCGGGCCGCCACCTTCATGCAGGTGATCGGCAACCGCTACCGGTGGGAATTCCAGCTGCAGGACGGGGAGGACGAGGCAGACCTGATCGCGCCAGGCGCGCTCGGTCAGCTGCTGCAGCCGTGGACCGGACGAAGCGACCTCGACGGCCTGGAGATCGTCCGCAGCGCCACGTACACCTTCCGCGCCCGGATCGCGTCGAGCTTCCGGGTGGGGCGGGTCTTCCTGCTCGGCGACGCCGCCCACCTCACCCCTCCGTTCATCGGCCAGGGCCTCGGAGCCGGCCTCCGCGACGCCAACAACCTCGCGTGGAAGGTCGCCGACGTGCTCACCGGGCGGGCCGACCCGTCGCTGCTCGACAGCTACGACGCCGAACGGCGTCCGCACGCAACGGCCCTGGTGAAGAGGGCCGTCACGATCGGGTGGGCGATGACCGGCGGCCAGGATTGGGCAGCGGCCTTCCGCCGGGTCTTCCTCGCCGCCGCCTGCCGCAGCACCAAGTTCCGCGCGGCGGTGGCGTCGCCGTCGACGCCCCCGCTGAAGACCGGCGCGCTCCAGCAGACCGGACGGTTCACCAGGCAGCCCCGCGGGCTGCGCGTCGGCGGCTTGATCGGGAATGCGCTCGTCACCACCGACGGCTCCGGATCCGCGCGCCTCGACGACGTCCTGGGCCAGCGGACCGCCGTCCTCACCGCCCGCCGGCCCGAGCCCGGCCTGGTGGACCTGTCCCGGCGCAACGGCTTCCTCCTGGTCCGGGTCGTCCCCGCCGGCCGACGCGACACCGTCGGAGACGGCTGGGTGCAGGCCGAGGTGGCCGACCCCGAGGCGTCCGGACTGGCGGGCCTGCTCGCCGACCCGGCACTCGCCGTCGTCGTCAGGCCGGACCGGGTCGTGGCGGCGGTGGCCCGTCGACCTCATCTGCCGGCGCTGCCGTGGTCCGCACGAACCGTTCCTGCTCCGACACCCAGCCAGAACGCCCTCTAGTCCCATCACGAAAGGACCTTGCGATGTTCACCACCTTGTCGATCCTGCTCGCGGCGCTCTGCCTCCTGCCGTCGGCCGCGAAACTGTCCGGTCAGCCCGCGATGCAGGCCTCCGCCGAGCACTTCGGCGTCGAGTGGCCCCGATACCGGCTGATCGGAGTTGCCGAACTCGCGGCGGCCTTCGGGATCCTCGCCGGCCTGGCCTGGCCTCCCCTCGGGGTGGCCGCCGCCGCCGGCATGGCGGTCCTCCTCGTCGGCGCCCTCGTCATGCACGTGCGCGCCGGTGACGGCGCGAAGGAGATGGCCCCTGCGCTCGTGATCCTGCTCGTCACGATCGCCTACCTCGCTGTCGCCCTCGCGCGGTGAGCGCCGGCGACGGGGGACACCAGCGAGGCACCGTGAGCCCGAGGGCGGTCGCGGCTGTGGTTTCCTTCCCATTAGGTGGCTGACGGATGTCCGAGCGCGTCTCCTTTCCCAGCACCAGGGGTCCGGACCTCGCTGGTTTGCTCGATCTGCCCGCAGGCACTCCGCGCGGATGGGGCGTCTTCGCTCACGGGTTGGCCTTGAGCAAGGACAGCCCGGCAGCCGCACGCATCTGCAAGCAGCTTGCGGCCGAAGGCATCGGGATGCTCCGGTTCGACAACCTCGGCCTCGGGCACTCGCACGGAGAGTGGGGCAACGGCTCCTTCACGGTCAAGGTCGCCGACACCGTCCGGGCGGCGGAGTTCATGCGCGACCGGGGCATTCCCGTCGACATCCTGGTCGGCCACTCGTTCGGAGGAGCCGCCGTCATCGCGGCGGCTCGCAGCGTCCCAGACGTGAAGTGCGTCGTCACCGTGGGCGCTCCGGTCGACCCCGGCCACGTGCAGCGGCTCTACGAGGCCCTGCTGGACCGAGTGATGGCCGACGGGCATGCGGAGTGGTTGGTCGGCGGGAAGCGGTTGCGACTCACGCGCGCTTTCGTCGAGGATGTCGGCCGGGCCGAGGTGCGCGAGCACATCCGCCAGCTGCGGCTGCCCCTGCTGGTCATGCACTCGCCCACGGACAACACGGTCGGCATCGCGAATGCCAGCGAGATCTTCCGGACCGCTCGCCACCCGCGCAGCTTCGTCTCCCTTGAAGGGTCCGACCACCTGCTCACAGCGCCCGGTCAGGCCCGGCGCGCCGCGCGCATCATCAGCGCGTGGGCCGACCAGTACCTGCACGCGTGAGCTCGCCACTGCCCGTCATCGGGACGGCGCTGGTTCGCACCGTCGCGGTGGGCGACACCGTTGACAGCTCAACAGCGTTGAACAACGATCGGCGAGTCGACCGAACGAGATCAGGGAGGGTGCCGTGCGCGCCGCCGTCGTGACCGGTCCCGGAGCCGATCCTGTCTGCGCCGACTTCCCCGACCCGGAACCCCTGCCCGGCCACGAGCCACTCGAGCTGGTCGGTGCCGGGGTGCACCAGGTCGTCCGGTCCATCGCCGCCGGACGGCACTATGGGAGCGACGCCCGCTACCCCCTCGTGCCAGGCGTCGACGCCGTCGCCCGCACCGCCGACGGCCGGTTGGTCTACACGGGCTGGCCGCGGGCGCCATGGGGCACCATGGCCGAGCACCTGGCGACGCCTCTCGGACTCGACCTGCCCGCCGGCGCCGACCCGCTCGCGATCGCCGCCGGGATGAACCCCGGGATGTCGGGATGGCTGCCCCTCTCGGGCCGGCTGGACGAGCTCGGCCGACTCGGCACCGTGCTCGTGCTGGGCGCGACAGGCATGTCGGGCGGCATGGCCGTGCAGTCGGCGCTCGCGCTCGGCGCGGAGCGAGTGATCGCCGCCGGGCGCGACCCCGGGGCGCTCCAGCGGCTCGATGCCCGCGGCGCCACCACGGTCTCGCTCACAGCCGACGACCCCGCCGCCGCACTCGCCGCGGCTGTCGCCGACACCCCGCCCTCCATCGTGCTCGACTACGTCTGGGGTTCCGTCGCAGAGGCGGCCTTCGCCGCGTTCGGCCGCCGCGGCCTCGAGGAGGACGCCGCGGACATCAGCTACGTGCAGATCGGCTCGCTGGGCGGTGACGTCGCGGGTCTGCCCGCCTCGCTGTTGCGCAGTCGGCGCATCCGCGTCACCGGCAGCGGCGCCGGCTCGACCTCCATGCAGCGGATCCTCGTCGAGCTCCCGAAAGTCATGGCACTCATCACCGACGGCACCCTCGAAGCGCCGTACACCGCCTACCCCCTCAGCAGGGTGGGCGATGCCTGGGCTCACCGGCACCCTGGACGAGCGGTTGTCATACCGGACCGGTAATGCGCCCAATGGTCGAGCTGATCGAGACCCCGCGAGCCCCGCGAGATCAGAACCATCGGGGCACTCCCATCCGCCCGCGATTCCCTCGAGCGGGACCGACGTCGGCCCGCTCTAGCTGATGACCTGCGTCGTGAGATAGTTGATCTCGCCGAGGGTCTCGACCAGCCGCAGCTGGGACTCGGCCCAGGCCAGGTGTTCCTTCTCCTCGAGCGCGGCCCCCCGCAGCAGGCCTGCGGTGGCAAGGTCCCCGCTCTGTTCGCAGGTGACGATGCCGTCCCGCAGGGCCGTGAGCGCGCCGCGCTCGGCGTCGCGGGCCAGGGTGAGCTGCTCCGTGACACTCTCACCGACCTGGAAGGCGCCCAGCCGCTGGAAGTTGGGCAAGCCTTGGAGTTGCAGGATGCGGTCGGTATAGCTTTCGGCGTCCCGCATCTCCTCCAACGACAGCGCACGGAACGTGCGCGCCAGCCGCTCATAACCCCAATGCATGCACATCTTGGAATGCAGGAAGTACTGGTTGATCACGGTGAGCTCGATCGTGAGCAGGGTGTTCAGAGCGGCGACGACGTTCCCGTCCTGTTCGGTCATGATTGCCTCCGTCATCGGCTGTCCCGATCGCTGTATTCCGATCCCCCGGGAGTCTGCCAGTGTGCCCCGAGCCGCGATCGCAGCCTCCGCGGCGTCGACGTCCAGCAGCGCCGCGATGACCTGCCGGCAGGTTCCGCAGCCCGTGCCGGCTCCCGTGTCGCGTGCGATCTCCCCGGCGCTCGCTCCGGCTTCGGCCAGACGGGCGACGGTGGCGCCGCTCACCGCGCGGCAACTGCAGACGTACACGAGACCTCCTTCGTCAGTGGTGGCCATCGGTCGCGGCCGCTGCGCGCAACCGCATCGGCCGGGAGCCAAAGGCACCCAGCATGACCCGACGCGGCGGGACCGTCCACGTCGGAGCGAGTCTGCCGAAACTGGGTGATGGCCGCGATCCTAGGTCGCCGTACCACGTCCGTCGCCCGACGGCGACGAGCTCCTCTCAGGGACGGGACGACGGTCGGCGCAGGAGGATCACTCGGCGAGGACCTGGACGAGGCGGCAGAGGTTCCCCGGGCTTGCCACCAAGTTAGGTAAGCCTTACCTTACTGAGCGTGTGGGTGGAGGCGGTTCCGAACCTGCTCATCGGGCTTCGCGAGGGGCTCGAGGCGGGACTCGTGGTGACGATCCTGCTGGCCGCGGTGCGGCAGGCGAACGCCGGTGCGAGCGTCTCCGGCGGGAGGCGGATCTCCCCGGCGCCGGTGTGGCTGGGCGTTCTGGGCGCGGTGATGCTGGCCGCGAGCTTCGCCGCGATACTCACCTACTCGACCGATGCCCTCCCCTCGCGGCTGCAAGCGGCGGTCGGCGGGTTGCTCAGCGTGTTCGCGGTCGGCCTGGTCACCGGGATGGTGTTCTGGATGCGCCGCACCGCCCGAACCTTGACGGCGCACCTGCGGGGTGAGGTCGCCCGCGCTGCGGCGATCGGCGCCGGAGCGCTGACGCTGACGGCGCTCCTGGCCATCGGCCGCGAGGGTCTGGAGACGACGCTGTTCCTCTGGACCGCGGTCAGGGCGGCGGGGTCGACCCTCGCCCCGCTGGCCGGTGCAGGGCTCGGGCTCGCGGCGGCGGTCGTCCTGTGCCTGCTGCTGTACCGGCAGGCCGTCCGGCTGAACCTCGGCACGTTCTTCAACCGAACCGGGCTCGCCCTCGTCGTGATCGCCGCGGGAGTCCTCGCCTACGGGCTCGGGGACCTCCAGGAGGCGAGCCTGCTACCCGGCCAGCGCTGGGTGGCCTTCGACCTGACCGGCCACGTCGACCCGAACTCCTGGTGGGTGTCGATCATCTCGGGCGCCACCGAGCTCGCCCCGAGGATGACCGTGCTGCAGGCCTTGGCCTGGGTGACCTATCTCGCCGTGGTGATCCCGATGTTCCTCCGAGCCGGGACCACGACGGAGCGGGCGACGACGACGCCGGCCCCCACCCCGACGTCCCCGTCGCAGGAGGTCCCGGCAGATGCCGCTGCGGCACGACCCGACGCGGCCGGCGCCGTGCCGGCGGTCGGGCGGTGGGAACGGATGGCATCCGCCAGGACCACCGGCGTGGCCGCGGCGGTCATCGTGATCCCGGCGGCGGTCGCGGGGCTCGTCATCATCGCGCTGCCGTCGGCCGGCGCCTCCGCGACGATCGCGGTCACGGTGACGTCGTCCGGCTGCGCCCCCGAGTGGAGGTCCGGGCACACCGGTACGCAGACCTTCGAGGTGGTCAACAGGTCCGGCAAGGCCGGAGAGATCAACCTCACCGACGCCTCCGGCCGGGTGGTGGCCGAGATCGAGACCATGGGGCCGGCGACCACCGTGCCCATGACCGCGACCCTCGGGCTCGGCCAGTACAGCTTCGCGTGCCTGATGTCCGGCGCCACCCTGCACGGCACCCCCGTCGAGGTCGCGGGCGAGCACCAGGCGACCACCCCCGCGGTGGAGCCGGTCACCGCGGCAGACCTGACCGGACCGAACCGCAGCTACCAGGCCTACGCCGCCCAGCAGTTGGCCACGCTCGCGCACGACGTCGCCAGGCTGCGCACGGACGCGGCGGCCGGTGACCTCGCCGCCGCCAAGCGCGACTGGCTGGCCGCGCAGCTGGACTGGGAACGGGTCGGCGCTTCCTACAGCAGCTTCGGCGCTGCCGGGGAGGCGGTCGGCGGGCTCCCGGACGGGCTGCCGGGCGGAGCCGACGACCCCGACTTCACCGGGCTGCACCGTATCGAGTACGGCCTCTACCACGGGGAGTCCGCTGCCTCGCTGCGCGGCATGATCGACCGGTTGACCACGGACGTCGCCACCGTCCGCGCGAACCTGACCGGCGACGACGAGGCCGGCGACCCGACCAACCTGCCGCTGCGGGCCCACGAGATCCTCGAAGACGCCCAGCGCGACCACCTGTCCGGGCTCGACGACCAGGGCTCCGGCATGGCCTACGCCCTGACGTACGCCGACACCCAGGCCACCCGGACCGTCCTCGACGTGCTCACGCCCCTCCTCACCGCCCGCATGCCGAACCTGGTCCCGACCGTGACCGAGCAACTCGGCGCCCTGCAGGCCGCGCTGCTGGTCACCCGCGCCGGCGGGCAGTGGCAGCCCGTCGACCAGCTGCCGCTGCCGGCCCGGCAGCGGGTCAACGGGGCACTCGGGGCGCTGCTGGAGACGCTGTCGAACGCGCCCGGCCTGCTCGACGTCCCAGCACAGCACTGACCGAGGCACTACACCATGACCACGGCCCCAGTCCAGGAGCATCGATGACCGTCTCCCGCCGCGACCTGCTCAGGGGTGCCGCCGCCGGCGCGGCCGGCACAGCAATGACCGGCGGCGTGCTGATCGGCGGCGCCCGCGCCGACGCCCAGGGCGCCGCCGTGGCGCCCGTCACCGCGGATTCCTATCCCTTCCAGGGGCCGAGGCAGGCGGGAATCCTCACCCCTGGTCCGGCGGACAAGCAACCCTTCGCCACCGTCGCCGGCTACGACGTCATCGAGGGAACCAGCAGATCCGACCTCGTCGATCTCATGAAGACCCTCACCGCGAGGGCCAGGCTCCTCACCACCGGGGGAGCGCCCGCCGATCCCGGAGTGTCCGCACCACCGGCAGACAGCGACGTCCTGGGACCGCACCTGCCGGCCGACGGACTGACAGTGACTCTGGGGCTCGGTGCCAGCCTGTTCGACGACCGCTTCGGACTCAGCCGGGACAAGCCGCTGCGGCTCACCCCGATGCGGGTGTTCCCGAACGACTCCCCCGACCCGGCTTGGCTGCACGGCGACCTGTCCCTCCAGGTGTGCGCCAACCATCCCGACACCCTCCACCACGCGATCCGGGACATCGCCCGGCACACCCGTGGCACGATGCAACCCCGCTGGAGGCTGGACGGCTACAACTCCCCACCGAGGCCGTCCGGCACGCCGCGGAACCTGCTCGGGTTCAAGGACGGTACCGCCAATCCGAGCGGTGCCGACGCCAGCAACCTGGTATGGGTCGATGACCCCGCCGAGCCCGCGTGGGCCCGCGGCGGCACCTATCAGGTGGTCCGGTTGATCCGCATGCTCGTAGAGTTCTGGGACCGGGTCTCGCTCGACGAGCAGGAGGGCATGTTCGGGCGTCGCCGGGACTCCGGTGCGCCGCTGGACGGCAACGCCGAGTTCGACATCCCGGATTACCGCGCCGACCCCACCGGCAACGTGATCCCCGTCGACGCCCACATCCGACTGGCCAACCCCCGGACCCCGCGCACCGACGACCAGCGGCTCCTGCGCCGCTCCTACAACTACGACCTGGGCGTCGACGCCAACGGCAACCTCCGGACCGGCCACATCTTCGTCGCCTACCAGCAGGACCTGCACCGCCAATTCGAGACCATCCAGACGCGTCTGGTCGACGAACCACTCGTCGACTACGTCCAACCGTTCGGCGGCGGCTACTTCTACATCCCGCCGGGCATCACCGGCCCCAGCGACTGGTACGCCCGCGCCCTCCTCGTCCCGCAGTGACCCCGGGCTTCCCAGACCACGGGGTCACCGCTGCTGCCGTGGCCCGGGTGGCCAGGGGGTACGCCGTCCGGTGCGGACGGTGACGGTCAGGTGGAGAACACGACGTCGACCCAGTAGTTGGTGGAGTTGTACGTGTTGCTGGGGAAGCCGCTGGAGGAGCCGTACCGGTAGACCCCGTCGCCTCCGCTGACGCCGTCCCGCAACGCGTGCAACGGCACGTTGTCCACTCCCGCCGCGGCGAAGAAGCCGCCGTCCCCGGCGTAATGCCCGGCCGGCGCGAAGTACGACGCCACGTACACCGTGCCCGCCGTGATCGACACCGGCGTCGCGAACAGCACCTGCTGCCACCCCGACGCCGTCTCGCCGGTG
>DATKNA010000077.1:0-2353 GCA_035541595.1 Kineosporiaceae bacterium
ATGTTCGTCGACTTCATGGGCGTCTGCTTCGACCAGATCTACAACCAGGCTGCGAAGTTCCGGTACATGTTCGGCGGCAAGGCGGTCACCCCCGTCGTGATCCGCACCATGTACGGCGCCGGGCTGCGGGCCGCGGCCCAGCATTCCCAGTGCCTGTACCCGCTGTTCACCCACATCCCCGGGCTGAAGGTCGTCTTGCCGTCCACCCCGTACGACGCGAAGGGCATGATGATCCAGGCGATCAGGGACGACGACCCGGTGATGTTCTTCGAGCACAAGGCGCTCTACGACTCATCGGGCCCGGTGCCCGAGGAGAGCTACGTGGTGCCGTTCGGGGAGGCCAACGTGGTCCGCGAGGGCGGCGACGTCACCATCGTGACCCTGGGCCGGATGGTGCACACCTCGCTGGAGGCGGCCGGCCAGCTCGCCGCCGACGGCGTGCAGTGCGAGATCATCGACCTGCGCACCACCAGCCCGCTGGACGAGGACACCGTGCTGGAGAGCGTCGAGGGCACCGGCCGGCTGGTCGTGGTCGACGAGGCGCATCCCCGGTGCAACATCGCCACCGACATCTCGGCGCTGGTCGCCCGGAAGGCGTTCGGCTCGCTGCGCGCCCCGATCGAGATGGTGACCGCACCGCACACGCCGGTGCCGTTCTCCAACGCGCTCGAGGACATCTACATCCCGGACGCGCAGCGCGTGGTGAACGCCGTCAAGACGGTGACTGGGTGGTCCCGGTGACCGATGACCGGATCGTCCCCGTGACGATGCCGAAGTGGGGTCTGTCGATGCAGCTCGGCAAGATCACCGCCTGGGCCGTCGCGGAAGGGGACGAGGTGCAGGTCGGCGACGACCTCGCGGACATCGAGACGGAGAAGATCACCGGCACGCTGGAGGCCGCTGATGACGGGACGGTGCGCCGCATCGTGGCCGGGGTCGGCGAGGACGTGCCGGTCAGCGGCACGATCGCACTGCTCGCGCCCGCGGAGGTCAGCGACGACGCCCTCGACGCCGCCGTCCGGGAGGCGCGGGCGGTGATCGAGGCGGGCGTGCCCGACGACGCCGGCGGCGCCGCCGAGCTCCAGACGGCCGACGTCGGCGGGCGGAAGATCAGCTACGCCGGGGCCGGCGAAGACGGCGACGTGATCCTGCTCGTCCACGGGTTCGGCGGCGATCGGAACTCGTGGCTGTTCCTGCAGGAGCCGCTGGCCGCGAAGTACCGGGTATACGCGCTGGACCTGCCCGGGCACGGCACCTCGGCCAAGGACGTCGGCGACGGCGCGCTCGGTGTGCTGGCCGACGCGGTGACCGGCGTGCTCGACGCCCTCGGCGCCGGGCGCGCTCACCTGGTCGGCCACTCCATGGGCGGCGCCGTCGCCCTCGAGGTCGCGGTCCGTGATCCGGGCCGGATCGCCTCGCTCACGCTGATCGCGCCGTCCGGTTTCGGCACCGACATCAACGCCGGGTACCTGCGCGGTTTCGCCGGCGCCCAGACACGGCGCGAGCTCAAGCCGGTAGTCGGCCTGCTCTTCGCCGACGAGAGCCTGGTCACCCGTCAGCTCGTCGATGACCTGCTGGCCTACAAGCGGCTGGACGGGGTGGACCAGGCGCTGCACGCCCTGCTGGGCACGCTGCTGGACGGCGACAGCCAGCGCGGGGACTCGGCCGCTGCGCTCGCGGCAGTGCTCGCCGCGGGCGGCGCGGTACCGGTCACCGTGGTCTGGGGTCGTGCCGACCGGATCATCCCGGCGGCGCAGGCCGAGTCGGTGCCCGGCGCGGCCCGGCACGTGATAGACGGGGCGGGGCACATGCCGCAGATGGAACGTCCGGCGGAGGTGCAGGCCGCGATCGAGGAAACCATCGCCCGCGCAGGCTGACGCCCTTGCCCCCGCCCCACGGCGCCTCCCGCCGCCCGTCATATGGTGTGGCAGCCGCGTTCACGCCGCTCCAGCTGCATGAACGCGGCATCCACATCGAATCGCCGTGATTCAGGAGAGCACCGTGGTGAACGTGGTGATTACCGGTGGAGCCGGGTTCCTGGGCTCGCGGCTGGCCAGGGAGCTGCTAGCGGCGGGCTCGCTCGACGTGGCCGGCGCCGGGGTCCGCCCGCTGTCCCGGATGACGATCATCGACCAGGCCCCGGTCCCGCCGGATCTGGCCGCCGACGAGCGCGTGACGGCGGTCCAGGGTGATCTCGCCCGGCTGCTGGACCCGCTCGCCAGCGGGCCGGACACGCTGTCCGGCGCCGACGTCGTCTTCCACCTGGCCGCGGCGGTCAGCGGCGAGTGCGAGACCGACTTCGACCTGGGCATCCGGGCCAACTTGCGCGCCACCGAGGCGCTCCTGGCGTCCT
>DATKNA010000078.1:0-17369 GCA_035541595.1 Kineosporiaceae bacterium
GCCGAACCGTTCAGCGCCGACGGCGGGGACGTCGGCGTCGTCGTCCTCCACGGCTTCACCGGCTGCCCGCAGAGCATGCGTCCCTGGGCACAGGCGCTCGCGGACGCCGGGCACACGGTTCGGCTGCCCCTGCTGCCCGGCCACGGCACGCGCTGGCAGGACCTGAACCGGACGACCTGGCCGCAGTGGTACGGGGCGGCCAGGGACGCGTTCTCCGAACTACGATCACGGTGCCGGGCCGTCTTCGCCGTCGGCCTGTCGATGGGCGGCGCCCTCGCGCTTCGGCTGGCCGAGGAGCGGGGCGACGACCTCGCCGGTCTGGTGATCGTCAACCCTTACATCGACAGCAAGAACCAGAGCCGGCTGCTCCCGGTGCTGCCCCTGATCCGGCGGGTGGTGCCGTCGATCCCCGGCGTCGTCGGCGACATCAAGAAGCCGGGCCAGGTCGAGCTCGGCTACGACAAGGTCCCCTTGCAGGCGTTCGGGTCGCTGCAGGCGTTCCACACGATGGTGCGCGCCGACCTCGCCCGGGTCACCCAGCCCCTCCTGCTCATGTACTCGGCCGTCGACCACGTGGTGCCGACGGCGACGAACGCCGCCATCATCCGGGGACGAGTGTCCTCGAAGGACTACTCGGAGATCGTGCTCCAGGACAGCTACCACGTGGCGACGCTGGACAACGACGCGGGGCGGATCGAGAAGGAGTCACTCGCCTTCATCGCCCGGCGGTCGGGGACGCCCGGTACGCCCTGGCCGCCGGCGTCCGGGGCGGACAAGGCGACGCCGTGACCGGCGACGGCGACCGCGACGGCCCCGGCGACCTGCACCCGGACGAGCGCGAGGACCGTCCCGGGCTGGACTTCGAGGCGGCGTTCGCCGCGATCGTGGCCGACTACGCGACCCCCGCCCCGCCGGGCCCGGGTCCATGGCCGGCCGCCGAGGACGTCGGACCCGACGAACCGTCCGCGGATGCGGCCGCCGGGGCGTCCGCGCCGTCCCCGGAGGCCGACGGTGCGGACGCCGCGCGCGGACGTGCGATCCGCCGGGGTCCGCGCCACCGGCTGCCCGACGGCGGCACCGGGGGCGGCGGGTACGAGCTGGGCGGGGGGTTCGACCCGGAGGAACCGGACGACGAGCACGGCCGGTTCGTCCCGCCGGAGCCTCCGCCGATCTCCTCGACCGACCTGACGTCGCGACTGGCCTGGTTGGGGGTCATCGGCGGCCCCCTGTTCCTGCTGATCGCCGCCCTCATCTGGCGGACGCTGCCCACCCTCGTCGTCATCGCCGCGCTGGCCGCCTTCATCGGCGGCTTCATCACCCTCGTGGCCCGCCTGCCGCGCGACCGCGCCGACGGCCCCGACGACGGCGCAGTGGTCTGAGGCTCACGCCCCCGAACCCCACGGCACCGCGAGATCCGCGACGACCGGCACGTGGTCGCTGGCGCGGCGGACGTCGTCCGGATCGGCTTCGCCGTCGCCGTAGGCCACGACGGACAGGCCGGCCCCGACGAGGACGACGTCCAGCCGCTTGTCGGCCCGGCCGGCCGGGAACGTCGGGGCCGCGTCGGGGGCGGGATCCGGGCCCACGGCGGCCTCGAGCACACGCCATGCGGGTGAGCCGGGGACCTCGTTGAGGTCCCCGCAGAGGATGCGCGGCTCCGGGCGAGCGGCCAGCGCCGCCGCGGCGATCTGCGAGTGCCTGACCCGCCGATCGGGCTCCAGTGGCAGATGCACGCACCCGACCGTCAACGACACCCGACGTCCGCCGAGCCCATCGTCACGATCGACGACGAGCTCGGCGACCACCAGGCCGCGCGTCCGGGTGAACGGGCCGCGAACGGGCAGCCGGGCGGCGGTGAGGGATCGGACGCCGACGCGAGGGGCGAGCATCAGCGCCGTCCCGCCCGAGGTCCGGCCGCCGCCGGCGAACCGCAACCCACAGTCCCGGGCGAGCCGGCGGTTGCGCCAGACGCCGGGCAGGCGACGGGGCGCCTCCTGCAGGCACAGGACGTCAGGGCTCAGGGCACGGACGACGCGGCGTACGGCCCACCGGTCGTCGAGCAGGTCACGGATGTTCCAGCTGACGACGCGCAGGACGTCCGAGGCTCCGGTCGGCACGGCAGGTATGGTGCCGCGCGTACCGGCGGACGCTCATGTCGCCGATGCGCGGCCGTGGCGTTGCGTGGCCGTGCCCGCCGTACGCGGGTCGTCGACAGTTGCGCCCCTCTCCGCGCCCGCCGTACGCGTGATACCCCTCGTTGCGTACCCTGCCCGCAGTTGAGGTGCCCGATTCCTGTCGATGACCTACGCAAGGCGCGAGATCACGCGCACGGTCCTGGCGCCTGTCGCGAGGCGTGACAGGCGTCGACCATCACGGGTGGACTCAGAGCTCACGGTCCCCCCACACTCACGCAGGAGCACCCGCGCCTTCCTTGATCGCCACATATTCCTTGATCGCCACATATTCCTTGATCGCCGCGGATGAGGTGATCGCCACAGATCGGGTGATCGCCGCGGATGAGGTGATCGCCACAGATCGAGTGATTGACGCGGATGCTTGATCGATCACGGGGAGGCGCGGGCCGCCAGGCGCGCCAGGTCGGCGGCGCCGACGAGGCCCGCCTCGGGGCCGAAGGAAGCCCGGACGATCCGCGCCCGGGGCCGGTAGCCGCGACCGGTCAGCGTCCGGCGGAACGCCTCGCGGGCGGGACCGAGCAGGAGCTCGCCGGCGTCCGAGACCCCCCCGCCGATGACGAACAGCCCGGGATCGAGCGCGGCGGCCAGGTTGGCCAGGCCGAGGCCGAGCCAGCGGCCGACCCCGTCGAAGAGCTCGATCGCGCAGGCGTCCCCCTCCTGCGCGGCCTCCGTGACGACCGGCCCGACCAGGGCGTCCACGTCGCCGCCCACCCGCTCCAGGAGGGAGACCGCGACCGGCGACCCCGCACGGGCCAGCTCGCGCGCCTCGCGCCCGAGCACGTTGCCCGACGCGTACTGCTCCAGGCACCCCCGGTTCCCGCACTCGCAGCGGTGCCCGTCCGGCACCACGACCATGTGGCCGAACTCGCCGGCCATCCCGTACCGGCCGCGCTGCACGGCGCCGTCGAACACGACCCCGCCGCCGATCCCCGTCCCGAGCGTGACCATGACCAGGTGCGTCTCGCCGCGGCCCCCGCCGAACCGCCACTCGGCCCAGGCCGCCGCGTTGGCGTCGTTCTCGACCACGACGGGCAGGCCGATGCGGTCGGCGACGTGATCCCGCAGCGGCTCGTCACGCCACGCCAGATGGGGAGCGAACCGGACCCGTGCGCGGTCGGCGTCGACGAATCCGGCAGCTCCGACCCCGACGGCGACGACGTCATGGGTCGCCCTCAGCTCCTCGACCACGTCGACGATGGTCGCCTCGACGAGCCGGGCGTCCCGGGACGGCGTCACCCTGCGGACGCGGGCCAGCACCCCGCCGGTGACGTCGACCACGCCGCCGGCCACCTTCGTCCCGCCGATGTCGACGCCGACCGCAAGCGGCCCGAGCGGGCTCACGGCAGACGCGCGAGGTCCGCCGCGCCGATGAGACCCGCGTCGTTGCCCAGCACGGCCGGCATGATCTCCAGGTGTGGCCGGTGGGACCCGGCGGACAGGGCCGCCGCGTAGGCCTGGCGCGCAGGGTCGAGGAGCACGTCCCCCGCCTCGGCGACGCCACCGCCGACCACCACGACGGCGGGGTCGAGCACCGCCGCGAGCAGGGCGATCCCCTCGCCGAGCCAGCGGCCGACGTCGGCGAACAGCCCCACCGCCGCCTGGTCGCCGGCGAACGCCGCCCGGGCGACCATCGAGCCCGTGAGCGCGTCGGCGTCCTGGCCGGCGAGCTCCAGCAATGCGGCGCCCGCGACCGCGTCCTCCCGGCACAGCGCCTGTGCCCGCCGGACCAGGGCACGGCCGGCACAGTACTGCTCCCAGCAGCCGTGGTTGCCGCAGCCGCACGGCAGGCCGCCGGGAACAACCCGCATGTGGCCGATCTCGGCGGCCACGCCGAACGCCCCCCGGACCAGCGAGCCGCCGAACACGATGCCGCCGCCCAGCCCGGTTCCGACGGTGACGAGCACCATGTCGGGGACCCGTCGGCCGCCGCCGAAGCGGTGCTCCCCCCAGGCCGCGGCGTTCGCGTCGTTCTCGACGACGACCGGCCGACCGACACGCGCTCCGACGAGGTCGCGCAGCGGCCGGTCGACCATGGGCAGGTTGGGCGTGAAGCGCAGCATGGACCGCTTCTCGTCGACGAAGCCGGGGACCGCGAGCCCGATGGCCGAGACGTCGTGATCGATCAGCAGCCAGCGGACGGCCTCGACGATCGCCTCCTCCACGTCCTCCGCTGTGGTGGCCGGCGTCGACACCCGGACCTTCGCGAGGAGTCGCCCCGAAGCATCGACCACCCCGGCGGCGATCTTCGTGCCACCGACGTCGACCCCGATCGTCAGGTCCACCGTGCCCTCCCGGAGTCCGTCCGCACACCGTCCGCACACCGTCCCGCATCCGGTCGCGGTCAGTCCGTGATGTCGATCCGAAGCATCGCAGGAGGCGGGGGCGGTGCGTCATCCCCTTCGGCCGCCGGGTCGCGCCCGGTCGCCGGCGCCGGGCCGGACGCCGGCCGGCCCGGCCCCGCCAGGAAGTCGCCGAGCGCCGCGGCCAGGTCGACGACCGCGGTCGTCATCCGCGCGACCGCCTCCGGGTTCGCCTCCCGGAGCAGGGCGAGCCCGCGACACACCGGGCAGATCCGGCACTCCCCCCCGCGGTGTGCCTCGCCGTCCTGCGCCTGCACCAGGTCCAGCAGCCGGAGCGCCTCGTCGAGGACACGCCGGCCCTGCTGCGCGCGGCCTGACGTGGGGACGGTCACGGCGACCGCCACAGCGCCGGATCCGGCCGGAAGGTCACCCGCAGCTGCCCGTCGCGCAGCGCGGCGGTGACGACCTCGCACCGGCGCAGGACGCTGGGCAAGGTCAGCACCCGCCGCCAGCCGGCGACGTCCACGATCAGCTCGTCCCCCCGCCGGTGCAGCTCCAGGTCCTCACGCTGCGCGAGCGGCAGGGGCAGGACCAGGACGAAGTCGCCGCCGCGCCGCTCCACCGCGGGACGCCCGCGCGGTCCGGCGGCGACGGCGGCCGGAGCGCCCTCGGGCGGCAAGCCGCCGGCGTGCAGCTCGGCTCCGAGCTCGGCGAGGTCGGCGGTGGAGCACGGCCCGACGGCGCGCTCGGTGAGCCGCCGGACCGGGAGGGGGGCGAACGACGCGTCGGCGTCCGCGAGCACCGCGGCCTCCGACGCCGCCCGCTCCCGGCGCCAGGGATCCGCCCCCCACGCCGGCACCAGCCGGTTCACGACGACGCCGTCCACGACGAGCCCGGAGGCGGCGAGCGCCGTCCAGGCCTGCCGGGCCTGGGCGAGCGCCCCCCGGGACGGCCCGAGGACGAGACACACGGACGTCCCGCCGGCGAGGAGGACCTCGCGCACGCCGGCGAGCTCGGCGTGCAGGCGCTCGACGGCCTCCACGACCCCCCGTGCCGGGCCCGGAGCCGCCTGAGGCGACGCGCCGTGCCCCATCACCCACAGCATCCGGCGCTCGATCGGGAGCATCCGCTCGACCGCCCGCGGCACCGACTCCGGCAGGCCGAGGAGTACCACGCTGCGCGCCAGCGGTGGAAGGTCGGCGACCACGAGATCCCAGCCCGCTGCCGCGGCCTCCCTGATCTCCACCAGGGTGAGGACCTCGTCGAGACCGGGCGGAAGGGTGAACTCCCCCGCCTCCACCGGATCCACGCCGAGGGCCCCGACCAGCCGGGTCAGCGGCTCGCGGACCGCCTCCCAGGCACGGCGCCCCCGCCCGCGCAGGTCGACGCGGCGCGCGAACAGGCCGCGCTCCACCTCGACCGGCGCGTCACCTCCGCAGGGTCCCAGCAGGGCGGGTACGACGCCGCCCCGGGCCCCGTCCGGACGGGCGCCGAGGGCAGGCTCGGGGGCGAGCAGCAGGGTCTTCACCCCTCGCCGGGCTGCATGCAGCGCCGTCGCGGCCGCGACGGTCGACGTCCCGGCTCCTCCGGTCCCGGCGAAGAGCAGCAGGCGCACCGGACTACCCCTCGACCCTCTTCTTCAGCTCCTTCAGAGCGGTGTCGATGATGGTCTTCTCCGCCTTCCGGCGGAGCATGCCCAGCAACGGCATCTTGACCTCGACGCTCAACGTGTAGGTCACCTCGGTGCCGACGGCCACCGCATCCAGCCGGTAGGAGCCGTCCATCGCCTTGAGGATCCCGGCCTCGACCAGGGTCCACGAGAACAACCCCGAACCGTCATCGGCGATGTCCCAGCTATAGGCGAGCGTGTAGGTGTCGCGCAGCGCTCCGGCGTCCAGGACGAACCGGACGGTACGCGCCCAGCCGTCCTCGCCCTGCTCGAGGACCTCCGCCCGGCGCACCGAACCCGTCCACTCGGGATAGGCGTCGAAGTCGGTCAGGACGTCCAGGACGTCGGCCGGCGCTGCGTCGACGAGGATGCTCGCCTCGGTCCGGTCGGCCATCTGCTTCGCCTCCTCCTCGCTTCGCGGTGCGCTGAGCCCGATGCGCTGCAGGCATGCCGCCCGTGCGACAGGCCCCGTCGGGGCAGGGTACCGGGACCGGCGCTGGCCGCCGTCCCATGGGCGCCACGCCCCGGCCACGGCCCGGTCACGCCCGGCCACGGCCTCGCCACGGCCTCGCCACCTCGTCGCCACGACCCCGCCACGACCCCGCCACGACCCCGCCGAAAGGTGGCCGAAAGGGTGGGAGACGGGTGAAGACCCGGCGGCCGGACGCTGGTTTATCGTCGATACCCAGGGTCCGGGTGCGGCCGGCCCGACATCGGCGGCGTGACCAGCCCCGCATGGACGTCAGGAGGACCCGTGCTCGAGATCAACGTTTCGGCCCTCGTGCCGCCCCAGGACATGGACCTCACCGACCTCGTCGCCCGGGCCGCGGAGGAAGCGCCGGACGCCGTGCTCTTCAGCCGCCGCTCGACCGCCGGCGCCCTGGAGGACGTGACGAGCAGGGCCTTCCTCGCCGAGGTCACCCGCCTCGCCAAGGGGCTGGTGGCCGCCGGCGTCAGGCCCGGGGACCGGGTCGGACTGATGGCCAAGACGCGGTACGAGTGGACCCTGACCGACTTCGCGATCTGGTTCGCCGGCGGGGTGACCGTGCCGATCTACGAGACGTCGTCCGCCGAGCAGGTGGCATGGATCCTGTCGAACTCCAGGGCCGTCGGGGCGGTGGTCGAGACGGCGGCGCATGCCGCGACCGTGGAGTCCGTCCGCGCCGGTCTCCCCGCGCTCACCTGCCTGTGGACGATCGACGCCGGCGCGCTCGACGAGCTGGCCCGGTCAGGCCAGGAGGTGCCGGACGACGAGATCGACGCCCGCCGGGCGGCGCTGCGGAGCGACACGGTGGCGACGATCATCTATACCTCGGGCACCACCGGCCGCCCCAAGGGCTGCGAGCTCACGCACGCCAACTTCGTCGATCTGGCCGAGAACGCGGTGGCCGAGATGGCCTTGGTGGTCCGCGCCGAGGGCGCCAGCACCCTGCTGTTCCTGCCGCTCGCCCACGTGTTCGCCCGGTTCATCCAGGTGCTCTGCGTGGCCGCCCGATGCCGGATGGGCCACAGCCCGGACGTCAAGAACCTCCTCGACGACCTCGGCGCCTTCCGGCCGACGTTCGTCCTGGCGGTGCCGCGGGTCTTCGAGAAGATCTACAACTCGGCGGAGGCCACCGCCCAGGCGGCCGGCCGCGGGCGCATCTTCGCGATGGCGGCGGACACGGCGATCGAGTGGAGCCAGGCCCACGACACCGGCGGTCCCGGTCTTGTCCTGCGGGCCAAGCACGCCCTCTTCGACCGGCTGGTCTACGGCAAGCTGCGTGAGCGTCTCGGCGGGCAGGTCCAGTACGCGGTCTCCGGCGGAGCGCCGCTGGGCGCCCGGCTCGGCCACTTCTTCCGCGGCGTCGGGGTGGTCGTCCTGGAGGGCTGGGGACTCACCGAGACCACGGCGCCGGCGACCGTCAACACCCCGGAGCAGATCAAGATCGGCACGGTCGGCCGGCCGCTGCCGGGGGTCGCCGTCCGGACCGGCGACGACGGCGAGCTCCTCGTCCGCGGCGTCAACGTGATGCGCGGCTACTTCGACAACCCGGAGGCGACGGCCGAGGCGCTCGAGGGCGGCTGGTTCCACACCGGCGACCTCGGCGAGATCGACGACGACGGCTTCGTGCGGATCACCGGCCGCAAGAAGGAGATCATCGTCACGGCGGGCGGCAAGAACGTCGCGCCCACCCTGCTCGAGGACAGGTTGCGCTCGAACGCCCTGGTCTCGCAGACCATGGTCGTCGGCGACCAGCGGCCGTTCATCGCGGCACTGGTCACCCTCGACCCCGAGATGCTCCCCGGCTGGCTGGCGACCCACGGCAAGCCGCCCATGGGCGTGCAGGCGGCCGCGCAGGACCCCGACGTGCGGGCGGAGATCCAGCGCGCGGTCGACGCCGCGAACCAGGCGGTGAGCAAGGCGGAGTCCATCCGGAAGTTCGTCATCCTGGACACCGATTTCACCGAGGCGGGAGGCCACCTGACGCCGAAGCTCAGCTTGCGGCGAGCGGTGGTGCAGAAGGAGTTCGCGCAGCAGATCGAGAGCCTGTACACCTGACGGCCACCCGGCCTTGGCGGAAGAGGTCGCCAGAGTGGGCGGGGCGGGCTGGCAGTATGACGCTCGTGCCGTACGCCACCGACCCCCTGCACGGAACGGACACCGGGCCCTTCCCGGCCGCGGGTGACGAACCGGCGGTCGACGTCCGCGATCTGGTCGTCCGCTTCGGTGAGGTGACCGCGGTCCACGGTGTCGACCTGAGCGTGCGGCCCGGCGAATCCGTCGCCCTGGTCGGGCGTAACGGCGCCGGCAAGTCCACGACCCTGCGGGTCCTGGCCGGCGTCGTCCCAGCGAGCAGCGGGAGCGTGCACATCGGGGAGGTGGACGTCCGCCGGCATCCGCTCGCGGCCAAGCACCTGGCCGGCTACTGCCCGGACGTCGGCGGGCTCGTGCCCCGGGCCACGCCGTGGGAACACCTGCAACTCGCCGCCCGCCTGCGCGGCATCGTGGGTTGGGAGCAGCGGGCGAGGGACCTGCTCGAGCGGTTCGACCTCGCGGCCGCGGCGGACCGGGTGACCGCCGGCTTCTCGCACGGTATGGGCCGGCGGCTGTCCGTGGTCCTGGCGGCGTTCCACTCCCCCCGGGTGCTGCTGCTCGACGAGCCCTTCGACGGGGTGGACCCGCTCGGCGTCGACGCGACGTTGGCGCTGGTCGAGGCCGAACGCGCTGGTGGCGCCGCCGTCCTGGTCTCGACCCACCTCGTCGAGCTCGCCGCGGCCGCCTGTGCGGGCGCCGTCGTCCTGCGCGGGGGCCGGGTCGCCGGGGTGGTTTCGGCGGCGGCGCTGACCGGCCCCGAGGGCGAACTCCGATACCGCACGATGCTGGCGTGAGCGACGCCGCCCGCGTCCGCGGCCTGTTCGCCCGGCCCGGCGCCGCCACCGCAGCCGTGCCGCCCCCCGGGACGCGCCGGCCACCCGGCGCCTGCGGCCAGGTCGCCGCCGTCCTGGCCCTACGGCTGGCGGCGCTGCGCGGCCCGGCGCGCCGGCGCGCCCTCGTCGGGATGGCACTCCTGCCGCTGAGCGCGGTCGCCGTGATCGTCGTCGCTGCGACCGCGCCGCAGCAGGACAGCTTCACCGTGAACCTGCTCGCGCCGTCGGCGTGGCTGTTCTTCCTGGTGAGCAGCATGGTCGCGGCGGCGACGGGGGCCGGCGGAAGGCAGCTGCTCACCCGCGACCAGGCCGTGGCCTTCCCGCTGTCCCCCGCCGCGGACCACCTCGGGGCGCTCCTCGCGGCGCCGCTCAACATCGCCTGGTCGCTGCAGGCGCTGACGCTCCTGGGCCTGATGGCGTGGCTGGTGCACGTGAGCTCCGGGCTGTGGGCGGCACTACTGCTGACGCTGGCGTGGATCGTGACGTGCACCGCGATCGCGCAAGCCGCGGGCTGGGTGGTCGAGCTGGTGCGCACCACGGCCCTCGGCGTGTGGGCCGTTCGGACCGTCGTGGTCGCGGCGGCGGCGGCGGCCGCGGCGGTGGCGCTCACGGGTCACGTCGCCGCGGCCCTCGACGCCGCCCCGACACAGCCGATCGTGGCGGCGGCCAGCAGGGCGGGTCACGGCAAGGGGATGGGCGACCTCGCCGGGTACCTGGCGCTGCTCGCCGCGATCACCACCGCCGCGTGGCACGCCGGTACACGGCTCGTCGGCCTGCTGCACCGCCGACCGGCGCTGCAGCAGGCCCGAGGCGAGACGACACCCCGGCGGCGGCGTCCGGTCGCGGCCACACCCCTGCTGGCACACCTGCGGGTCGACCACGCCGGGGTGTGGCGCTCGGCGCCCCTGCGCCGCGGGATCGCGGCGCTCGGGGTCATCCCCGGAGCCGCCGCCGCCGCCTCGGGACTCGACTGGTCGATGGTCGCCCTGCTGCCCGGCCTGGTGGCCTCCGGCGCCGGGCTGCTGTTCGGGGTCAACGCGTTCGCGCTGGACGGCCCCGGCGCGCTCTGGCGGGAGACCCTGCCTGGTTCGCCCCGCACGATGTTCGCCGCCCGGGTCCTCGTCATCGGGGAGGTCTGTGTCGCCGGTGGGCTGGTCGCGCTGGTCGCCGCCGCGCTGCGCTCCGGAGCGCCCTCGACGGCGCAGGCCTGCGCCGTCGCCGGCGCCTTCGTCGCGACCACGACTCAGGTGGTCGCGCGCTGCGCGGAATGGTCCGTCGACCGACCGTACGCGGCCGCCCTGCGGGAAGCACGCGACCAGCCGGCACCCCCTGCCGCGATGGCCGGCTACTCGGCGCGGCTCGCGGTGGCGACCACCACCACCGGCCTGCTCTACACATTCCTCGCCCGTGGCGATCTGGCCGCCACCAGCATGCTGGTGACCTGCGCGTTCGTGCTGCTGTCCGGGCGGCGGCTGAGCCGGGCGGCGAGGCGCTGGAACGACCACGGCGCCCGGACGAGAGTGCTGGCCACGGTCGCCGGGGCGCGGGTCTGAGAGGCCGACGCGCGGGCGACGGCGACGGTCGGTGCCCATCCGGCGACGGCTCGTGTGAGACGACGACGGCGCGCAGGTGACCGGTGCACGGTGGGTGCCCAGGCCGCTTCCCATGCGGGCCGGGCAGGGATTAGCGTGACGGTCGGTCATGCTCGGGGGAGCCTGCCAGCCGTCACGCGCAGAGGCGGGGCCGTACCGGCGGCCCGACGCGGTACCGTCCTGCGGCGGGCGGCATGCCGGCGACACGGGCCACGGCGGGCCCACGGCCTTCGAGTGATGGGACGACATGGGACGACGCACCCTGTTGCTGATCGCATCGATCCTGGTGGCGGCTCTCGGCACGGCGTTGATCTGGCTCTACGTCCAGGGGGCCGATTCCCGCGCTCAGGCCGGCGAGGTCCAGATCCGGGTCGTCGTCGCGCAGAACGCGGTACCCGCCGGGTCGCCGGCGAGCGACATCCGACCCGCGACGAAGCTCCTGCCCCAGTCCGTCGTGAACGCCTACCAGGGCGTCATCACGGATCCGGCGAGGATCCAGGGCTACGTCACGACGGACGTCGTCGCCGGCATCCCGCTCGTGGCGCGCCAATTCGCCGTCGCGGCGCCCGTTCCGCAGCCCGCCGTGCTGTTCGACCCGACCAAGCTCGCGATGCAGGTGAGCCTGCCCGACCCGCAGCGACTCGCCGGCATCCTGCAGCCCGGCGACGAGATCCGCATCTTCGTGGCGCTGCAGCCGGCCGGGAAAGGTGTCCCGAACGCCAAGGTCCTCCTCGACCGGGTGAAGGTGCTGGGTGCCGGTCCCGTGACGGCGCAGGGCAGCTCCACAAGTGGTGGCAAGACCCAGGTACCGCAGGCGATCGTGACTCTCCAGGTCGACAACGCCCAGGCGTTGACGCTGGTGCAGACCCAGAGCCAGGGTTCGGGAGGGAACCTGTGGTTCGGCCTGCTCGGCGCGAAGACCCCCGAGTCCTCGCCGTCGGAGACCCTAGGAGGGGCGGGCTGACATGACGGTGATCTGTGATCTCGATGCGGTGGTCGCCGATGCGCTGGCGAGCGCGGTCGGCGAGGCCACGGTGGTCACCTCCATCGACGCGCTGCGCAGGCATCTCGAGGACGACGTCGCCGAGGACACCGTCATCCTCGGGCCGACCGTCGACCAGGACGCGGCGTTCCGGATCGCCGAGCAGATGCGGATCTGGCGTCCGCCGCTCGGTGTGATCCTCGTTCGGCAGCGCGTGGACGCCGGCCTGCTCGCCGAGGCCATTCGGTCCGGGGTGCGCGACGTCATCGACCAGCGCAACATCTCGGGGCTGCACAAGGCCGTCAGGCGCAGCCAGAGGCTCACCGCGGAGATACTCGAGCAGAGCCGCGCGCCCGTGGTGCCCGACCGGCCCCGCGGGCGCGTCATCACGGTCTTCTCCGCCAAGGGCGGCTGCGGGAAGACCACCCTCGCGACGAACATGGCGGCCTCGCTCGCCGACCGCGGCGGCCGCAACGTGTGCCTGGTCGACCTCGACCTCGCGTTCGGCGACGTCGCCATCGCGCTCCAGCTCTTCCCCGCGCACACGATCGCGGACGCCGTGCCCCTCGGCGACAACGTCGACTTCCGCGCCCTGCAGGCACTGCTTACGCCGCACTCCCCGGGCCTGACCACGCTGGTGGCCCCCGTCGAGCCCGGTACCGGCGAGGGCATCCCGGCCAGCCTCGTCTCGCGGACCCTCGAGGTGCTGCGCGACCACTTCGACTACGTCATCGTCGACACCCCGCCCGCCTTCGACGACCACGTGCTCACCGCGTTCGACCTCTCGGACGTGGTCGCGCTCCTGGCGACCCTCGACATCCCCGCCCTGAAGAACCTCAAGCTGACCCTGGAGACGATGGACCTGCTGAACTACCCGCGGGACCGGTGGCGGATCGTTCTGAACCGGGCCGACTCCAAGGTCGGGCTTGCGATCGGCGAGGTCGAGAAGAGCCTCAAGGCCACCATCAGCGCGCAGATCCCGAGCTCGCGCGACGTCCCGGCCGCGATCAACCGCGGGGTGCCGATCGTGCTCGACGACCCCCGGCACCCGGTGAGCCTGGCCATCAAGAGCTTCGCGGAGCGGCACGTGGCCAACGCTCAGGCCAACGCTCAGGCCGGCGGCCAGGGCCCGCCGGCGAGCGGCCCGGTGCGCACGGAGCGACGCGGGCTGCTGCGGCGTAGGAGCCGGGCATGAGCCTCGCCGACCGTCTCGCCCAGGTACGGCGCGACCGGACGCCGATCATCGAGGACCAGTCCAGCGCTACGGCGCGCCCCTCCGCCGGCGGCATCCCCGTGCGCCGGGGTGCCCGGCACGGCACCGTCGACGTGCACGCCGACCTCAAGCGCCAGGTCCACCAGTCGTTGCTCGACACGCTCGGCCCGAAGCTGTACGACGCCAGGCTCACCCAGAGCGAGATGGAGACGAAGGTCCGCACGACCCTCCACGAGGTGCTGGCCACGGGGGACATCCCCTTGACGGGGACGGACCGCGCGCAGATCGCCCAGGAGATCTCCGACGACATCCTGGGCTACGGCCCGATCGAGCCCTACCTGCGTGACGTCGACGTCACGGAGATCATGGTCAACGGGTCCGACCAGATCTTCGTGGAGCGCGGCGGCAAGCTCTTCCCGGTCGACGGTAGGTTCGCCGACGAGCCCCACCTGCGTCGGACCATCGACAAGATCGTGGGCCGGGTCGGCCGCCGGGTCGACGAGTCCAGCCCGATGGTGGACGCCCGACTGCCCGACGGGAGCCGGGTCAACGCGATCATCCCGCCCCTGGCCGTGGACGGGTCGCTGCTCACCATCCGGAAGTTCTCGACGGACCCGCTGACGGCGGACGACCTCGTCGCGTTCGGCACCATGACCCGGGTGGTGTCGGACTTCCTCGCGGCGTGCGTCCGGGGCCGCCTCAACATCCTCGTCAGCGGCGGCACCGGCGCCGGGAAGACGACGACGCTCAACGTGCTGTCCGGGTTCATCCCCGAGGACGAGCGGGTCATCACCATCGAGGACGCCGCCGAGCTCCAGCTGCACCAGGAACACGTCCTGCGGCTCGAGGCCCGGCCGGCGAACATCGAGGGCAAGGGCGAGGTGCGCATCCGCGACCTGGTGCGGAACGCGCTGCGCATGCGCCCCGACCGCATCGTCGTCGGTGAGATCCGGGACGCCGCGGCGCTCGACATGCTCCAGGCGATGAACACCGGCCACGACGGGTCCGTCGGTACGGTCCACGCCAACGGCCCACGCGACGTCCTCTCCCGCGTCGAGACGATGGTGCTCATGGCCGGCGTCGAGCTGCCCGTGCGGGCGATCCGGGAACAGGTCGCGAGCGCGATCGACCTCATCGTCCACCAGGCCCGGTTCAAGGACGGTACCCGCCGGATCACCCACGTCACCGAGGTGGTGGGGATGGAGGGGGACGTGATCACCCTCCAGGACCTGTTCGTGTTCGACCACCAGATGGGCATGGACGACGGCGGCCGGACGCTCGGGACCCTCAAGTCGACCGGGTTGCGGCCGCGGTTCCTCGACAAGCTCGAGGCCGTGGGTGTCCGTCTGGACCAGCAGAGCTTCGCCTTCGAGCGGTTCGGCCGATGACGGCGTCGCTCCTGGCCACGTCCGGCGCGGCCGTCGACGCCCAGCCGGCCGTGCACGCCGGGGGCGGCCAGGCGATAGCGGGGCCGGTCCTGGTGTTCGCGCTGCTCGCCTTCTTCGTCGGGACGACCGTGCTCATCGCGACGGTCCTGGGGGCGATCACGAGCGCCGCGCGTCCTGAGGAGCGGATCCGTCGCCGGCTCTCCTTCTACACCCTCAGCGGCCGGCAGGCCCGGCTCGTGCGCCAAGTCGAGCAGCGGGGCGTGCTCGGCAGCACGGCCATCGCGAGCTTTGCCGTGGATCTGGCCGAGCGCGTCACGGAGCGACGCGGTCTCGGCGACGCGGTCGACGGGCGGCTCGAGGCGGCCTCGCTGCCCGTCCGGACCCCCGAGTGGCTCGTCATCCACCTGGCGATCGCGCTCGGGGTCGGGCTGCTCTTCCTGCTGTTCAGCGGCGGCGGTGTGGTGGCGACGCTGTGCGGCCTCGTGATCGGCGTCGCCGGGCCGTGGCTGTACCTGGTCGTGCGGCAGGGGCGCCGGGAGAGCGCCTTCCTCTCCCAGCTGCCCGACACCCTGCAGATGCTGGCCGGCAGTCTGCAGGCCGGGTACTCGCTGCCGCAGGCGCTGGACACCGTCGTCCGGGAGGGGCAGCCCCCGATGTCGGTGGAGTTCAACCGGGCCCTGGTCGAGCACCGGCTCGGCATGCCGGTGGAGGACGCGCTGGAGGGGATCGGCCGGCGCCTGTCCAGCCAGGACTTCTCCTGGGTGGTCATGGCCGTGCGGATCCAGCGCGACGTCGGCGGCAACCTGGCCGAGCTGCTGATGACGGTCGCCGACACCCTGCGCGAGCGTGAGCGCCTGCGCCGCCAGGTCAAGGTGCTCTCGGCCGAGGGCCGCCTGTCGGGCTGGATCCTCGGCGGCCTGCCGGTGCTCTTCTTCGTCTACCTCGTGCTCGCCAACCCCACGTACCTTCATCCGCTGTGGACCACGACGCTCGGCGCCCTGATGATGCTGTTGGCGGTGGTCCTGCTGGCCGTCGGGTCGTTCTGGCTCAGCCGCGTGGTCAAGGTCGAGGTGTGACGTGAGCCCTCTGCTCCTCGCGGGGCTCTCCCTCGTGTTCGCGGCGATCGTCCTGGCGATCGCCGCGACCGGGGCCCTGTCCGGCGGCACGCCGCGCAGCGGCGTCGCGCGCTCGCTCGCCGCGGTCGAGGCCATCCAGCGTCCCCGGCGAGACCTCCGCGAGCGCGACCTCGATCGGCCGTTCACCGACCGGGTGCTGGACCCGATGGCCGATCGGTTCACCGCCGTCGGCCGCCGCTTCACACCGGAGGAGCGCATCCTGCGCATCCGGCGCCGCCTCGACCTGGCCGGGAACCCGGCCGGCTGGGACGCCGACCGCGTGCTGGGCCTCAAGGCGCTCGCCTCGCTCGTCGGGACGCTCTTCGGCCTGGTCCTCCCGCCGATCTTCGGGTTCGGGGCCGCCGCCACGGTGTTCCTGCTGCTGCTCGGCGGCGTCCTCGGCTGGCTGGCGCCGAGCCTGTGGCTGTACCAGGTCGCCTACGACCGGTCCCAGCGCGTGCGCCGGGAGCTGCCCGACGCCCTGGACCTGCTGACGATCTCCGTCGAGTCGGGCCTGGCCTTCGACGCCGGACTGGCGCAGGTCGCACGCCGGACCACCGGCCCGCTCGCCCAGGAGTTCTTCCGGGTGCTGCAGGAGATGCAGATCGGCACCGGGCGCGTCCAGGCGATGCGCGCGCTCGCCGACCGGACGGACGTGCCCGAGTTGCGCTCGTTCGTCGGTGCGATGATCCAGGCCGACGCGTTCGGCATCCCGATCTCCGGGGTGCTCCGGGTGCAGGCACGGGAGATGCGGGTCAAGCGCAGCCAGCGGGCCGAGGAGCTCGCCCAGAAGGTCCCGGTCAAGATCCTCTTCCCTTTGATCTTCTGCATCCTGCCCTGCCTGTTCCTGGTGATCATGGGTCCGGCCGTGATCACCCTGATCAACAACTTCTCCGGCAGGTTCTGAGCATGGCCCGGCTCATGGTGGCCTCGCGGTCGATGGCTCTCGCCATGCGCATCGCCGACGACCACGACGTCGTCGAGTTCCCGGTCGAGCGGCTCGCCGACCTGACGCCCGGACCCGACATCGAGGCCGTCGTCCTCGACCTCGGGGAGCCCTCGGCGGCGATGCACGCGTTGGACCGGCTCCGCGAGCGCGGGTTCGACACCCGGGTCCTCATCGTCTCCGGCTACCAGCCCGCCTGGAACGAGCTGGTGACCCTGCAGATCGATCGAGTGGTCGTCGTTCCGCTGCCCATCACCCGGGCCGCGCTGCTCGACGGCATCGACCGCCTGCTCGGCAACGCCCCGGCCACCCCGCGGCAGGGCTCGCCCGCCGCGGCACCCAGGGCCCAGCCACCGGGCGGCGCGGGTCGATCCCAGCCGGCGCGGCCGTTGGCCGCCCCGGTCACCCCCTCGCCGTCCGCCGCAGGTGCGGACGCCGCCCGCGCCGGCGCACCCGCTGCGCGGAGTGCCGGCCCGGGACAACGGCCCGGCCCCCCGCGGCGGACGGTCGACCTGCTGACCCCGCCCCGGGGCGAGCCGACTCAGTCACCACCGGCCG
>DATKNA010000079.1:0-10688 GCA_035541595.1 Kineosporiaceae bacterium
GGGCGCCGACGACGACGTCGTCGTGCCCGATCCGCTCGACGACGCACATCCGGCGAGCGCGGTCAGGCCCCCCGCGCCCAGGACCGCGGCGGTGACGACCGTGCGGCGGTCCAGGGCGGCGTCCGGCTGCATGGGCGGCACGATAGCGTCCGGGGCTGTGGCCCCCGGCCCGGCGGATGGTCTCGCCGTACGGTGCGCACCGGGCGTACGGGAGGAGCGGCAGGCACGTCGTAGGCTGCCGGGATGCGCGACGTCGTCTACCCACCGGTGATCGTCGCCGGGCGTGCCCTCTTCGCGGCGCTGGGCCTGCGGTTCACCGTCGAGGGCGCCCACAACGTCCCACGCGTGGGCGGAGCGGTCATCGTCTCGAACCACGTGAGCTACCTCGACTTCGCGCTGATCGGCTACGGCACGCTCGAGGCGGGTCGCGTGGTGCGGTTCATGGCCAAGGAGTCCGTGTTCCGGCACCCGGTGTCCGGCCCGCTCATGCGGGGGATGCACCACATCCCGGTGGACCGGTCGGCGGGGTCGGCGGCCTTCCGCGACGCGCTGGGCATGCTCAAGGCGGGTGAGCTGGTCGGTGTCTTCCCGGAGGCGACGATCAGCCGCAGCTTCGAGCTGAAGGAGTTCAAGCCGGGGGCGGCCCGGATGGCGCAGGCCGCCGGCGTGCCGCTGATCCCGACCATCGTCTGGGGCGGCCAGCGCATCTACACCAAGGGCCGGCGGATGAAGCTCCGCGGCCGCGGGAAGGCGATCACGGTGGCATTCGGGGAACCGCTGACGCCGTCGCGCCGGGAGAGCGCGGACGCCGTCACCGCCGAGCTGATCGCGCGGATGAGCGCGCTCCTGCAGCGGGTGCGCAGCGGCTACCCGCAGCGCCCGACCGGCGACGAGGACCGCTGGTGGCTGCCGGCGTCGATGGGCGGGACGGCGCCGACCCCGGAGCGGGCGGCCGCGATGGACGCGGCCGAGGCCACGCGGTCGACGTCCTGACCCCTCCCCGGAGGGACAGTCGTCAGCTCCGCTTCCACCAGGGATCGCTCGGCTCCTGGACCGGAAGGGCCTTCGCGACCGGCGTGGGCCGATCGCTGGACCGGCGCCCGCCGGGCGTGAACAGCTCCTCGCTGATCCGGCGGTAGTACACGCCGGGGTTGGGCACGTACTCGACTTCCCGGAACGCCTGATCCTGCCCGGCGGACTCGAGGACGAAGCTGCCGTATCCCAGGAGCTGCCCCATCGGGTGCCGGACGTAGCTCATGTCGGTGACCTTGCCCAGAGGGATCATCGCAACCCTCCGGGTGACGATCCCCATGGTGAGCATCAGGCGGCGGTCGGTGCCGACGAACCACTCGCGGTACCACTGGAAGGTGTGGAACAGGGCGCGAGCCACCACGAGAATGAGGACGACGGCCTCGACGTTGCCGACGACGCGCGTGCTGCCGGAGGTCGTGTTCGAGTCGATGATCACGATGAGGAGCATCGTCAGGACGACGAGCGTCCAAGGCCGGACGATCTTGACCCAGTGCAGGCGCGTCCGGAAGACGATCTTCTCGGACGGCGTCAGGTAGCGGTCCAGCTCCGCCGGGATGCCCGGGTGGGATCGAGGCAGGCGAGCCATGGTGCAATGCCTATCCGGCGATCAAGTGGTTGAAGAAGGCGACGACCGACTGGAAGAAGCTGACGATGATGTTCCAGATTTCGAGCACCACGTTGGCCACACCGGCGGGGTTGGTGTAGACGGCGTAGATGAGGAAGGCAACGATGATGATGCCGATCACCTGTCGTGTCCTCGTCACCGTGCCTCCTCGAGGTTCCCCATCAGTAACCGACCGCTGACGCTGCGCCATTCAAGCATGCTTCACGTGGTCCATCCGCGTGAAGTCGGCGAGGACAACATATCCGCCACGTGATCCTCGGGCCTGTCGACGCGCGAATCGTTTACGAAGTGTCGCCGCGCCGTGGTGAGTCCCGCCCGGCGACGACAAGGCCCCGTGACGTGACGCCATCCCGGACTGTCAAACGACGCCGTAGAGCCGGTCCCCTGCGTCCCCGAGCCCGGGAACGATGTACCCCACTTCGTTGAGCCCGTGGTCGAGCCCCGCCGTGACGATCGTGACGGGGGCGTCGGAGCCGAAGGCGGCCTTGACGGCGCGCACGCCTTCCGGGGCTGCCAGCAGGCAGATGGCCGTGACGTCGTCGGCGCCACGGTCGAAGACGAAGCGCATCGCGGCCGCCAGCGTGCCGCCGGTGGCGAGCATCGGGTCGAGCAGGAACACCTGGCGGCCGGACAGGTCCTCGGGGACGCGGGTGGCGTAGGTGCTCGCCTGCAGGGTCTGCTCGTCGCGGATCATCCCGAGAAAGCCGACCCCCGCGGTGGGCACGAGCCGGATCATGCCGTCGAGCATCCCGAGCCCGGCGCGCAGGATCGGGACGACGAGCGGCTTGGGCAGGGACAGCCGGACGCCGGTGGTCGGTGCCACCGGCGTCTCGATCTCGTGTGCCTCGACCCGGACGTCCCGGGTGGCCTCGTAGGCGAGCAGCGCGACCAGCTCGTCCGCGAGCCGGCGGAACGTCGGGGAATCCGTCGTCCGGTCCCGCAGCGCCGTGAGCTTGTGGGCGACGAGGGGATGGTCGACGACCTGGAGCCGCATGCAGGGCAACCTACCGGGCATCCTCACGAGGGTTCCGGCACAGGCTCGCCGGAGAGGTCGGCGCGATGCCACGATGGATCCGTGGCGTACTTCACGGCTGTCATCGCCCGCTCAGGCGGCTCCTGGCGCGCACGCGACGTGGAGGTCGACGACGCGACGAGCTTGGAGGACCTCACCGACCTGCTGCGGTCGGTGGCCTTCGGGGATCAGCCGGTGCTGGCGGTCATCGAGCACGAGGACGAGTGGTTCGCCCTGGTGCGGGTGGACGGTGACGACGAGCCCCGGCTGTTCGTCTCGGACCTCGGCGCCGCGTCGGCCGGTCGGTACGCGGCCGTGCTCGCACCTGCCGCGGATGTCGACAGCGCCGACGACCTCGACGCCGTGGACGAGGGCGAGGACGGCGAGGGGGACGAGGGCGAGGAGGAGCAGGACAGGATCGCCTCCTGGGCGGGGGAGACCGACCTGCTCGAGGACTTCGGCGTGACCGGTCGGAGCCTGCGCAAGCTCGTCGAGGAGAGCGGCGACGACCCGGGCGCCGTGCTCGCCGAGGTCGGTGAGACGGTGGGCTTCGTGGAGCTGCTCGACGCCCTGCGCTGAGCTGGTGCTGCTGCCGTGATCCCAGGCCTGCGCCACCGGCCGGACGACGCCGAGGCGATGCGGACGGCCCTCGACCTCGCCGGGGCTGCGCTCGAGACCGGCGACGTCCCCGTCGGCGCGCTGGTCCTCGCTCCGGACGGCCTTCCCCTGGCCGGGGCGTGCAACCGCCGCGAGGGTCTGGCCGACCCGACCGGACACGCCGAGATCCTCGCCCTGCGCGCCGCCGGCGATGCGCTCGGCACGTGGCACCTCGACGGCTGCACGCTCGTCGTCACGGTCGAGCCGTGCACGATGTGCGCCGGCGCGTCGGTGCTGGCACGGGTGGCCCGGCTCGTGTTCGGGGCCTGGGATCCGAAGGCGGGCGCGGCCGGCTCGGTGCGGGACGTCGTCCGCGACGCGCGTCTCAATCATCGGGTCGAGGTCGTCGGCGGCGTCCTGGCGACGGAGTGCGGGGACCTCCTACGGGCGTTCTTCGACGCGCACCGGCCGCTGCGCGACCTCGCCGACCGGCCCGCGCCCGACCTCGCCGACCGGCCCGCGCCCGACCTCCGCGAGTCCGCGCTGCATGACCTCCCCGGGCGCTGCCCCTGACCCCCTCGGATTCGGTGCCGCCGTCGCCCACCCGGTACGCTCTGCGGCGGTGGCGTGTCCGAGCGGCCGAAGGAGCACGCCTCGAAAGCGTGTGAGGGGGCAACTCCTCCGTGGGTTCAAATCCCACCGCCACCGCTCTGACCCGCGGAAATGCAGCCATACCCTCTGCGGGTATGGCTGCGTTTCCGGGTTCTGGTCGCAGTCTTGGCCCACCACGAGCGTGGGCGGCGGCGTCCGTGAGCGCGCAGCGCAGGTGGTCACCACAGTCTGTCGATCGTCCCGGGGTAGAGCTCGACGCGTGCCCCGTCGAACGTGCGGCGAGCCCGCCGCGCCGGGGTGGAGAAGAACGCCCCCATGGTGACCTTGTCGAAGGCCGCCTGGTCGCTGGGGAACGGGCTCTCCCGAGTGCCTCCGACCAGGACTGTGCCGGGTAGGTGCTCCCACCCGGCCCGTTCGTAGAATCGCCTCAGCGGCCGGTCGCAGGTGAAGATCCCCAGATCGTGCCCGGTCTGCGCCATCACCTCCCGGGCGTGTCGGACGAGCCGGTGACCGTAGCCGTGCCTGCGCCGATCGACGCGGGTGACGACCGTGCTCAGGCCACCCGCGCGGAAGCGGTGGCCGGCGTGGTCGACGTCCTTGGTGAGAATGTCGAGGGCGGCGACCACGACGTCACCCTCGACGAGGGCCATGGTCTGCGGCAGCAGGGCCGGGTCGTGCACCGGCGTGGCCGCGGCCGCGCCGTCACCCGTGTCGAGGGCCGTCCACGCCTGGTCCTGGAGCTCGCGGATCTGCCGCCGCACCTCGGCAGGAGTCGCCGCCTCGGGGAACGACACCACGATCACACGAGAAGTCTGCAGGCGGGCCGGGGCGTCACCCGCCGTCGACGCCATGTCCGCGCCCCGATCCTGTCGACACCCCGGCGGCGCCGGGCCGGAGCAGGCCCGCTCCGGCCCGGCGCCCGTGTCGGCTGACGTCAGCGGTGGGTCAGGTCGGGCTCGCGCACGGCCGTCGACGGGGCTCGGCGGGAGCGGGCGAGGGCGATTCCGCCCACCGCCAGCCCCACGACCCCCACGACGATCCCGAGGATGCCGAGCGTCCTCGCCGTGCTCGCGTCCGAGGCCGTGGCGTAGCCGGACAGATCGGGGGTGGCGGCGGGAGCCGCGGTTCCCGCCGTCGCCGCCGGTGTCGCAGCGGACGACGGGGAGGCGGACGCCTGTGCGTCGCCGCCGGCCGCGAGGGTCAGTAGCGGAGCGGGAGCGTCCGGTGGGTTGCCCGGGTCGGTGACGGGCTGGACCCACGCGGCGGTCTTGCCGTCGCTGTAGGTCTGGACCGTCGGGAACGCCACGCTGGCGGCGTCGGGCAGCGGGCCGACGAGGATCTGGAACGAGTCGAAGTCGCCCGGTGGAATGCCGTTCGCCGTGCTCGTCGCCGTGTAGGTGACCTCCCCCACGCCTTGCGTGATGGTGCCGTCGTCGGTCTTGATCGGCGGGTTGAAGGTCACGGTCTTCGTCGCGACGGTCCAGCCCTGCTTGGGCGCGGGCTTGACGGAGGCGATCGGGTTCTTGGCCGGGAACTTGATGTCGATCTTCGTGGTGACCGCGGTGTCCTCCTCGTTCGGCACGCGGAAGGTCAAGATCGCGTCGGCTGCGCCTCGGGTGGCGTCGTCGGCCGACACCGTGACGTGCGCGCTGGCCGGCAGCGCCACGAGCAGCACGGCGGCGGCCGACGCGACGGTGATCAGGCCCGCGCGACGCGACGCGCGGGCGATGAGTCCAGGACGGGACATGGCAGACCTCTCGGGTCGTGGATGCGGGAAGGGTGCTGGCACGGCAGAGGCGCCGGCGTCGGCCCGTTCACGGGCCGCGCACCGGTGAGGTAGCGCGGGGAGGTCAGGCCGACGCCGGGGGAGCTCGGCACCCGGGAGCATGGGCGGACGTCGGGTCCAGGGCGGGGGTCCGCCGGCCGGAGGGCACCGGCCGGTCGAGACCGGCGCGTACGGGGGTGAGCGTGACGAGCCGCGACAGCGTCCGGAGCCTGTCGGCCGTCGCGCCCCAGAGCGCTGCCTCGCCCTTCGTGAGCCACCATGCCAGCACCACGGACGCCAGGGCGTGCGCCGGGACCATGAGAGGGCCGCCGACGGCCTGGGCCGACGCGGGCGTGTGATGGCCGAGCAGGGCGATGTGGACGCCGGCCTGGACCAGGACGACGCCGAGGAGCAGCCGCGGGAGGTTCTGCCGTCGGGCGGAGACCGCGGCGGAGAGCAGCGCGACACTCCCGAGGAGGACGACGACCGTCCCGACGTCCGGGGGCCTCCCGCCGCCCGCGAGATGCGCCGACACCGCGAGCGTGACGGTCGGCAGGGTGAAGGCGGGCACCCGCAGCCATCGGGAGCGATGGGGGCACCGCTGGGCGACCTGGAGTGCGGCCGGCCGAGGCCGCCCGAGGCGTGGCATGTCAGCGGACCTCGTAGCCGGCGGTGGCCGCATAGTCCGTGGCCGCGTCGCTGAGCACGTCGACGGTCAGGGACCAGCGGCCGACGGAGGGGACGACGACGCCTTCGGCGGTGCCGTGCCCCGGGCCGGCCGGGGTGAACGTGAACCGCACGGGCGCGGTGTCGGGTCCGGACGTGGTCAGCCGGCCCTGAGCCCGGACGAACGGGGCGACGGCCCCCTGCGGGGTGTAGGTGTACAGATGGAGCGTCGTCGCGCCGACGCGGGTCGAGTCGACGTCCACCAACACGGTGAGCGTCCTGCCGTCGGTGCTGGTGGCGGTCAGCGTCGCGGAGTAGGACGGTGCGTAGGCCTGGATGCCGGGAACGGTGTTCACCAGGGCGGTCGTGACGGCGAGGACGACCGCCGCCACGCCGAGCTCACCGAGCACCGAGGCGCGCAGCCGGCGGAGGCTGTTCCGCGGTGGAGGTCGATCGCCGTCCGGGGCCGGTGTCCGACCGCTGCCCGGACCGCCGGCCGGGACGCCGACATGGGCCGGTGCCCGCGCCTCGCGGACGGGGGCGGCGGTACGCCGGCGGACCCAGCGTCGTCCCTGGTCGGCCAGGACCAGCAGGACGACGAGGCCGGCGACCTTCGCGAGGACGAGCACGCCGTACGTGGTGCCGGTCAGGGCGGCGAGGGATCCGATCCCGCGCCAGGCCTGGAACGTCCCGGTGACCACCAGCAGCGCCACGGCGGTCATGGCGGTCCGGGACCAGGCGGGGAGCACGCGGTCGGCGTCGTCCTCCTCGGCCGCGGGGCCGAGGAGAGCCACCGCGATCACGGCGAGCCCGCCGACCCAGACGCAGGCGGCGGCGAGGTGGACGGCGTCCGCCGGGATGGACAGGGCGACGAGGCTGCCCTGGCCGGCGTGCTCGGACAGGCTGAAGGTGAACACGAACACCGTTCCGAGCGCCGCCAGGTCCACGGCGGAGGGACGGCCGCGACGCAGCAGGTGCCTGAGCGGGGGGACGGCGATGGCCAGGGCCAGCAGGCGCAGGAGCATCAGCTTGCCGTAGCGGGAGGCGAGGGTGTCGCCCAGCAACTCGGGGTCGAGCACCGACCCGAGGCCGAGCCCGGCCCCGTACGGGCCCTCGACCAGGAACAGTCCGGCCGCGGCGACGGCGGACGCCACCCAGCCGACCTCGATCAGCCGGCGGGATCGGCGCCGGGCGAGGCCGGCCGGCCAGAGGACGACCAGGAAGAACGCGCCGCCCACCAGGAGGACCGCTCCCGCGTAGGCCAGCGCACGAAGAGCCGCGTCCGTCATCGTGACGCCGGCGTCCTCCTCAGCCGACGCGGCGCTGGTTCCGGCGGGCACCTCGACCCCGAAGGAGAAGGTTCCCGCGATCGGATGGCTGTCGGCCGAGACGACGTGCCAGACGACCGTGTAGGAGCCACGCGGCAGCGATCCACGGAGCCCGACCTCGACCGCGTCGGCACTCCCGGCGGGATGCCGTGGCGCTCCGTCGTCGACCCGGTGGCCCGCGGCGTCCAGCACTTCGACGGCTCGCGGGCCGATCCCCACGGCCTCGCTGAATCGCAGCTCCACGGTGGGCGGTGAGGCCTGCAGCTCGCCGCCCTGCTGCGGGGTGGTCGACTCCAGGGTGGCGTGGGCCTCGGCGGGTAGCGCGGTGCCGACGAGGGCCAGTGCCGCGAGACCCAGCCCCGCCAGCGCCTGCCGGATACGGTGCGCCGTGTGGTCCGGGCGGGAGGTCGTCACGGCTCGCCACCACCCGTCGATGCCCTGCAGGCGTACCCGCGGCCGGACGTCGCGCCTACTCTGGGCGACGTGAGGAGCCACTCCACCGCCCCGACGCTACTCGCCATGCGGCGACGGTCCGCACGGGTCGGCCGAAACCCGGCAGGCCGCCGGCTGGCTTCCCTGGCGGGTGTCGCGGCGGTCGCAGTGCTCACCGTGATCCCGGCGGGACCGGCGGCCGCGCACGACACCTCCCTGCCCGACGCCCAGTTCTACCGATCGACCATCACCTCGGTCACCCCCGCCGTTCCCGGCCTGCAGATCCAGATCACCCGCAGCGGCGAGAGCGTCACGCTCACCAACCACACCGGGTCGACGGTGACGGTCCTGGGGTACGAGGGCGAGGATTACCTGCGCGTCACGCCGACGGGCGTCGACGAGAACACGAACTCCCTGTCGGCGTTCCTCAACGGCAGCCTGGTGATCTCGGGACTGCCCCAGCAGCTCGGGCAGAACGGTCGCGCTCAGTCCCCGGCGTGGAAGCACGTCGCGGACACCCCCTCGTACTCCTGGCACGACCACCGCGCGCACTGGATGGCGGCGCAGCGTCCTCCGGTCGTCGCCGCCGATCCCGGCGCGCCCCATCACGTCTTCGACTGGGCGATGGACCTCGAGGTCGGCGCGCGGCCGGTCGCCGTGAAGGGGAGCTTGGACTGGATCGGCACCCCCTGGATCAGCGGCCTCCCGCTGGCGCTCCTGGTCGTGGTCGGCGTGGCGACGGGCCTGTGCCTGGTGCTGTTCCTGGTCCGGCTCCACCTCAGGCGCAAGGCCGGGTCCGGTCCCGCCGGGGCCGCCGGGACCGGCGGGACCGAGCCCGGGCAGACGCCGACGGAGGAGGACCTCCTGCTCCGAGACCCGGCCCACTCGCCCTCGGCCGATCGCTGAAGAGCCTGGACGGCGCTGCCGAGCGCCCGGCCCCGATCGGGGCCGGACGCACAGCCGTCTCACCCGACAGCCGTACGGGCTGCTCGCCGTGACGTGTACCGAGCGGCGGCCCCGAGGACGACGTCCACCGCCAGGAAGCCCAGCAGCGACACCCCGAGCAGTGGGATCGCCCAGCCCACCGCTGCGACCACGACCACCACCAGGACCAGGAGCGGCCGAGGTACGTCGCGCCAGGATCCGCGGGCCGGCGCCGGGCCGGTGAGCCGGCGGCGATCGTCCCGCGTCGGCCGGCGCTGCCACCACATCCGGTATCCCCAGACGATCAGGCACAGCAGCCCGAGGGCCAAGCCGGCGAGCAGGACCTGGTTCACCGGCCCGAACAGCAGTCCCATATGCCCGGCCACGCCGAGCTTGGTGAGCTGGGCGAGCAGCGGGAAGGAGGACCAGGGGGCCGCGGAGACGACCTGGAACGTCACCGGGTCGATCGCCACCTGGCCGAGGCGCACCGGCCAGCGGTGGTCGTTCTGCGTGACCGCCCAGGCGGTGCTGCGCGTGTCGGCCGCGACGGATCCGCTGTCGTCGGTGGGCAGGTCGATCTCGACCGGACCGTCGTAGCCGGCCGCCCGAGCGGCGGCGAGGACCTGGTCGAACGGCAGCCGGCTCACGTCAGCGCTCGTCGCCGTGACGGGCGCCTCGGGGTGCGGGGCGAGCGTGGTGTCGAGTTGCGGTGCGTGCGCATGCAGGCCGTCCAGCACGGCGGTGAACCTCTCGCCCGCGAACCGGGACCAGGTCAGCCCGGTCGCCGACAGGAAGAGCAGTCCGACCGCGACCCAGACACCGGTCGCCCCGTGCCAGCCCATGGTCCTGCGCCGGCCGCGGGCGCCCAGGTCCGGGAGCACCGTGCGGCGGACGCGCCCGGTCTGTCGCCGGCGGGCGATCCACAGCACCAGTCCGCCGAGGACGAGCACCCACAGCCAGCTCGCGGCCAGCTCCGAGTACGAGCGCCCCAGGTCGTACAGGTGCAGGTTGCGGTGCAGGTCGTCCAGCCACGTCGTGGTCGGCGTCTCCCCGAACCAGGTGACGAGGTCGCCTTGGACCCGTCCCGAATACGGATTGACGTACACCGTCCGCTGCTTGTCCCCCAGTTCGGGCACGGCCAGGACGACCTGCGTCGTCCTGCCGGCGTCGTCGGGGGTGATCACGGCTGCGAGTGAGCCCTCGGGGTGGGCGGCGCGAGCCGCGGCGACCTGCTGGGCCAACGGCAGTGGCGTACCGGTGACCTGCCCCGACACGGTGAGTTGGCCCCCGTACGCCACGTTGTCGATCTGGGGGGTGAGGACGAACGCCAGTCCCGTCAGAGCGGCGACGACCAGGAACGGGGCCACGAACACCCCGGCGTAGAAGTGAAGGCGGACGAGCACGCGACGCAGCGCCGCGGCGGACCCCGGACGCTTGCCGGCTGTCCTGGCGGGTGAGGTGCCGGCTGGTTCGGCCGGGGTGGAGGCCGGTTCGGATCCGGCCGGATGGGGCATGACGTCGGTCACGACAACTCCTGAGCAAGTCCATGAGGGCGCCGTACGTGGGCACGGCGAAGGATGGGGTGCCACCCGGCGAGAGGCGGCGGGCATGCCCGCCGCGGGGCGGACGCGCGGCCATTGCACGCCGCGCGGGCGCCGCACGCACGGCCGTCACGTGGCCGCCGTGCGCGCTCAG
>DATKNA010000080.1:0-5321 GCA_035541595.1 Kineosporiaceae bacterium
CGGCCGGTGCTCGAACTCCTGTTCGAGGTCGTCCGGTCCGCGTGCATCCCCGATGCGGTCGCGGCCGTCCCGACGAGAGACCCCTATCTGGCGCCCGGCGAGGTGCTCGTGGCCCATGTCGCGCGCGCCGGCGCCGGCGGCCGCGTGATCACTGTCGAGCGTCATCAACCACGGGACTGAGCGGCGGTGACCGGCCGGACCAGCCCGTCGTCCCGCCCCGCGTCACCGGCCGTTCATCCGGTCGGGTACGTCACGTCAGGACTGGTAGGGCGCCTGTTCACCCTGCGTTCATGACCTGCGGACCGTTGCTTCATCTGGTCCCCCTAACGTCGGCGCGGGCGTCAGCAGCGCCCGTCCGGCCCGGCCCTGCCCCCGAGCCCGGACCCGGCGATCACGATCCTGTGAAGGACACGACTTCAGTGAAGCTCTCCCGGACCCTCCGCCTGGGCGGCGTGGCCATCGCGGGCGCCCTCGCCCTGGCTGCCTGCGGCTCCGACAACAACACCAGCTCATCGACCACGAGCGCCGGCGCGGGGGGCGGCTCCAGCGCGTCCGGGTCGATCCAGTGCGCGAGCGGCACGATCAACGCCTCGGGCTCGACCGCCCAGGCGAACGCGATGACGCAGTGGATCAAGGACTTCCAGACGGCCTGCAGCAGCGCCAGCATCAACTACAACGCGGTCGGCTCGGGCCAGGGGATCAGCGACTTCGTCAACGCCCAGACCGCCTTCGCCGGCTCCGACTCCCCGCTCAACAAGGACAAGGGTGAGGTCGACAAGGCGAACGCGCGGTGCAAGACCGGCCAGGCGGTGAACCTGCCGATGGTCCCGGGCCCGATCGCCGTGGTCTACAACCTGCAGGGCGTCAGCGGCCTGACGATGACGCCGTCCGTGCTCTCGCAGATCTTCAGCGGCAAGATCACCAAGTGGAACGACCCGGCGATCGCGAAGATCAACTCTGGTGTGACCCTTCCCTCCGCCGGCATCGCGACCATCCACCGGTCCGACTCGTCCGGCACCACGGACAACTTCACGAAGTACCTGACGGCCGCGGGTGGCTCGGACTGGACCTACGACCACGACAAGCAGTGGAAGGCCCCCGGCGGTCAGGGCGCCAAGGGCTCCGACGGCGTGTCGCTGGCCGTGAAGCAGACGCCGAACTCGATCGCCTACGTCGAGTTCAGCTACGCCCAGCAGAACTCCCTGGGCGTCGCGAAGATCGACAACGGGGGCGGCGCCGTCGAGCTCACGGCGGAGTCCGTGAGCAAGGGCATCGCCTCGGCCAAGGTCGTGGGGACCGGCGACGACCTGGCGCTGAGCCTGGACTACGCCACCAAGAACCCGGGGGCGTACCCGATCGTCCTGGTCACGTACGAGATCACCTGCATCAAGGGCCTCCCCGCCGACCAGGCCGGCCTGGTGAAAGCGTTCCTCACCTACACCTCGAGCAGTGACGGGCAAGGCAAGCTGACCGGCCTCGGGTACGCCCCGCTCCCGACCGAGATCCAGCAGAAGGTCCAGGCGAGCGTGGCCAAGATCTCATAACGCCGCGCCGGAGCCCGCGGTCCGGGCCGTCCTCGAGACCGAGGGCGGCCCGGCCCCGCCGTCGAACCGGCCAGAAGTCCACACAGCAGGGTTCGCCCACGAGGAGAGCACCATGAGCACCGAACCCGGCCGGCGGCCGCCGACGGAGGTCCTGTCGCCGCAAGGTCAAGCTACCCTCGCGGCTCCGGTCGGGCCCGTGCTCGCGGGCGAGAAGAGCACCCGCCGGGGGGACCGGATCTTCTCAGGACTCGCCACCGGCGCGAGTGTCCTGCTCCTCGTGATCATCGTCCTGATCGCCCTCTTCCTCTTCTGGAAGGCCATCCCGGCGTTCCAGGCGAACACCGTCAACTTCATCACCGAGAAGAACTGGTTCCCGGACTCGACGCCCTCCGTCTGGGGCATCGCGGCGGTCGCCTGGGGGACGGTCCTCTCCAGCATCCTGGCCCTGATCATGTCGGTGCCGGTGGCGGTGGGCATCGCGCTGTTCATCGCGCACTACGCACCGCGCCGGATGGCCTCCGGCCTCGGCTACGTCGTCGACCTCCTCGCCGCCGTCCCGAGCGTCGTCTACGGCCTGTGGGGGCTGTACTACCTGGTGCCGCACATGGTCGGGCTGACGAACTACCTCGCCGACCACTTCGGCTGGTTCCCGCTGTTCTACGTCGGGCCCGACGGCACGACCGCGCGCCGGACGATGTTCAACGCCTCGGTCGTCCTGGCCGTCATGATCCTGCCCATCGTGGCCGCCGTGAGCCGGGAGGTGTTCCTCCAGGTACCGACGTCGCACATCGAAGGCGCGCTCGCGCTGGGGGCGACGCGCTGGGAGACGATGCGGATGGCGGTGCTGCCGTTCGGCCGTTCCGGCGTCATCAGCGCGTCGATGCTGGGTCTCGGCCGGGCGCTGGGCGAGACCATCGCGATCGCGATGGTCCTCTCGACGAGCTACGTCGTCAGCCTGCACATCCTCGAACCCGGCGGGAACACGATCGCGGCCAACATCGCGCTGCAGTACGGGTTCGCCCAGAGCATCGGCATCAGCGCGCTCATCGCCTCGGGCCTGGTCCTCTTCTTCATCACCCTGATCGTCAACATGACGGCGCGCTGGATCATCGGCCGCCGGGCCGCCTTCTCCGGAGCGAACTGATGGCCACCGAGAGCGTCACCCCCGGCCGCCGGGACAGCATGGGGCTCAGCGGCGCGACCCTCCCCCGGTGGGGCATCCCCGCCGTCATCGTCGCGACGATCCTCCTCACTGCCGCGCTGGTGGCGTGGACCCCGATCCAAGGCACCGCGGGCACGGTCCTGACCGCGGCCGTCACCTACCTGGTCCTGCAGACCGTGGCCAGCTCCGTGGTGGAAGGCCGACGGCGGGCGACCGACCGGTTCGTCACGTCGCTCATCGTCACCGCGTTCGTCGTCGGCGTGGCCCCGCTGGTGAGCGTCCTCTGGACCGTCGTGGAGAACGGGCTCGAGCTGATCAACCAAGAGTTCCTCACGCACTCCCTGCGGAACATCGGCCCGACCGAGACGGGCGGCGGGATCTACCACGGCATCATCGGAACCCTGGAGCAGGCCCTGATGACCAGCCTGATCTCGATCCCGATCGCCCTGCTCGTCGCCGTCTACCTGGTCGAGTACGGCGGGGGGAAGCGCCTCGCCCGGTACGTCACCTTCTTCGTCGACGTCATGACCGGCATCCCGTCGATCGTCGCCGGTCTGTTCATCTTCACCGTGTGGATCCTGATCTTCGGCTTCCAGCGCGCCGGCTTCCCGGCGTGCCTCGCCCTGGCGATCCTCATGATCCCGACCGTGGTCCGCAGCACCGAGGAGATCCTGAGGCTGGTGCCGAACGACCTCCGCGAGGCGTCGTTCGCACTGGGCGTCCCGCGCTGGCGGACGATCCTCAAGGTCGTCGTGCCCACGGGTCTGCCCGGGATCGTCACCGGGGTGATGCTCGGCGTGGCCCGGGTCATCGGCGAGACGGCTCCCCTGCTCCTGCTCGTGGGGTTCACGACCAACATCAACTGGAACCTGTTCAGCGGCCCGCAGGCGACCCTGCCGACGATCATCTATGACCAGGCGTCCCGGCCGAGCGACGCGGCGGTGGCCCGGGCCTGGGGGGCCGCACTGGTCTTGATCATCATCGTCATGATCCTGAACTTCATCGCCCGCGCGATCGCGGGCCTGACCCGCGTCCGCTGAACGGAGACAGGCATGGGCAAGCGCATCGACGCCAGCGACGTCAACATCTACTACGGCTCGTTCCTGGCGGTCGAGGGCGTGTCGATGACCATCGAGCCGAACTCGGTCACCGCGTTCATCGGGCCCAGCGGCTGCGGCAAGTCCACCTTCCTGCGCGCCCTGAACCGGTTGCACGAGGTCATCCCCGGCGCCTACGTGCGGGGGATGATCACCCTCAACAACGAGGACATCTACGGGAACACCGTCGACCCGGTGAACGTCCGCCGGACGATCGGGATGGTCTTCCAACGTCCGAACCCGTTCCCGACAATGTCGATCTACGACAACGTCGTGGCCGGGTTCAAGCTCAAGGGCCGGAGCCGGAAGTCGGAGATGGACGCCATCGTCGAGCGGTCGCTGCGCGGCGCGAACCTCTGGGACGAGGTCAAGGACCGCTTGGACAAGCCCGGGTCGGGCCTGTCCGGCGGCCAACAGCAGCGGCTGTGCATCGCCCGGGCGATCGCCGTGCAGCCCGAGGTCCTGCTCATGGACGAGCCCTGCTCGGCCCTCGACCCGATCTCCACGCTCGCCATCGAGGACCTCGTCCAGGACCTCAAGGAGAGGTACACGATCGTCATCGTGACGCACAACATGCAGCAGGCGGCGCGGGTGAGCGATCGGACGGGCTTCTTCAACCTGCAGGCCACCGGGAAGCCCGGCCACCTCATCGAGATGGACGACACGACGAAGATCTTCAGCAACCCGAAGGAGAAGGCGACCGAGGACTACATCTCCGGCCGCTTCGGCTGACGGGCACTGGCGGCGCCGGCGGAGGAACGCGGCGGCCACCCGGTCGCGGATCACCTGCGGGACGCGCCGGCCGATCCGGGCAGGGCCGCGATCGGGGTGGCCGCCGGCTCACGCGCAGGCATGCCGCCCGACGAGCCGCCGGCCGGGTTCGCGGGGGGCGCCGGGGTCGGCGTGCCCGCGGACGACGCGGGCGGCGGGCCGACCTGACCGGGCGCCAGGGCGGGGCCGCTGCCGGCCCGGATCACGGTGCGGTCGATGGTCACGGACGCCAACCCGAAACCGCCGACGGTGATCTCGTCGTACGCGACGACCTGCCCGGCCCGGTCCCCCCTGCGCGCGATGTACAGCAAGGTCGCGTCGAGCGGCACGGGCTGGCCGTCCGCGACCCGGTGCATGGTGTCCGAGGTGATCCCGGCACCGCCGGTCGACCCTTCGATCATGACCCTGGTGCCGGAGGGATCCTGCTCCACCGAGCGCTGATGGAGGTGGCCGGCGAGGACCAGCGGCACGGTCCCGAGCAGCGGCGGGACCGCGTACGGCTCGTGGACCGCGGCGACGGCGACGGGTTGTTCGGGGTGCTCCGCGTTCCACCGCCGGATGACGTCGGCCAGGCGGGCCCCGGCCCGGACCTCCGGATCCGGGGACAGCTGCCAGTCGACACTGGGGGAGGCGGCCGCGCCGCTCTGCCCGGCCGGCGCCGGGGCGCCGGCCGTGGTGGGAGCGGTGGTGGGGGGCGCCTCGGTGGGCGAGGACGCCGGCGAGACCGGCCCCGTGCTGGTCGGCGTC
>DATKNA010000081.1:0-9650 GCA_035541595.1 Kineosporiaceae bacterium
TCCTGGAACGGACGGACCACACCTCGTACTCGGCCTGCGGGATACCGTACTGGATCGCCGGCGACGTGCCCGCACCGGACAGGCTGGTGGCCCGCACCGCCGCCGGACATCGCGCGCTCGGCGTGGACCTGAGGCTCGGCACCAGCGCCGTCGCCCTGGACGTCGCAGCCCGCCGGGTCACCGCGACGTCGCAGGACGGCACGACGACGCACCTGGGCTACGACCACCTCGTGCTCGCGACCGGTGCCCACCCCAGGGTCCCGGGCTGGGCCCTCGACGCGTCCGGCGGATGGATCCCCGGCGTCCGGGTCGTCAAGACCCTCGACGACGGCGCCGCCTGGGTGGAGCAGGTCACGCGCGACCGGCGGCCGGCGCGGGCCGTGGTCGTGGGCGGCGGCTACATCGGCGTCGAGACCGCGGAGGCGTTCGTCCGGCGCGGGCTCCCCACGACGCTCGTCACCCGGGGTGAGGTCATGGGCACGCTCGACCCCGACATGGGTGCGCGGGTCCGCCAGGCCATGACGGCGGGCGGCGTCGAGGTCGTCGCCGGCGCGGAGGTCGACGGCGTCGAGACCCGCGCTGACGGGTCCGTCGCGGCGGTGCGCTCCGCCGGCGACGTCATCCCCGCCGACGTCGTGGCGCTCGGCCTGGGTGTCACCCCCGCCACCGAGCTGGCCAAGGACGCCGGGCTGCCGCTCGGTGCGTTCGGTGGGGTGCTGCCTGACGCCCGCCAGCAGGTGGGCGACGGCGTCTGGGGTGTGGGCGACTGCTGCGAGGCGATCGAGCGGCTCGAGGGCAACCGCGTCTACGTACCGCTGGGGACGCACGCCAACAAGCAGGGCCGGGTCGCGGGGGAGAACCTGGCCGGCGGGTCGGCGACGTTCGGCGGCGTCCTCGGCACCGCGATCACCCAGTTCTCCGCGGGCGGGTCGCACGTCGAGGTCGGCCGGACGGGTCCGACCACGGCGCAGGCGCGTGCCTGGGGTGGGAAGGTCGCGTCGCTCGTGACCGAGTCGACCACCGCCGCCGGCTACATGCCGCAGGCGTCGCCCGTCGCCGTGAAGGTGCTCGCCCGGCCGGATGGCCGGTTGATCGGGATGCAGATCGTCGGTGGTCCGGGTTCCGCCAAGCGCATCGACACCGCGGCCGCCGCGCTGTGGTTCCATGCCCACCTCGACGACGTCGCCGGCATGGACCTGTCGTACGCCCCCACCTTCTCGCCGGTCTGGGACCCGGTCCAGATCGCCTCCCGCCGGCTCGCCGATCGACTGGATTGACGGCCGCCGGGGCGTGGGAGGATCTCCTCATGCCCATCGCGACGCCCGACGCCTACGCCCAGATGCTCGACACCGCGAAGGCCCGCTCCTACGCCTACCCGGCCATCAACGTCACGTCGTCCCAGACCCTGAACGCGGCGATCCGCGGGTTCGCCGACGCGGAGAGCGACGGGATCGTCCAGGTGTCCACCGGCGGGGCGGAGTACCTGTCCGGATCCACCGTCAAGGACATGGTGACCGGTGCCGCGGCGCTGGCCGCGTTCGCCGACGAGGTGGCGAAGAAGTACCCGGTGAACATCGCCCTGCACACCGACCACTGCCCCAAGGACAAGCTCGACAGCTACGTGCGCCCGCTGCTCGCCATCAGCAGGGACCGGGTGGCGCACGGCCGGGGACCGCTGTTCCAGTCGCACATGTGGGACGGTTCGGCGGTCCCGCTGGCCGAGAACCTCCGCATCGCCCGGGAGCTGCTCGCCGAGGCGGCGCCGCTGGGCGTCATCCTCGAGGTCGAGATCGGCGTCGTCGGCGGCGAGGAGGACGGCGTCTCGAACGAGATCAACGAGAAGCTCTACACGACGCCGGAGGACGCACTCGCGGTCGCCGACGCGCTCGGGCTGGGCGAGAACGGCCGCTATCTGGCGGCGATGACGTTCGGCAACGTCCACGGCGTCTACAAGCCGGGGAACGTCAAGCTGCGACCGGAGATCCTCAAGGAGATCCAGGACGTCGTGGGTGCGAAGTACGGCGTCCAGAAGCCGTTCGACCTGGTGTTCCACGGCGGATCGGGCTCGCTGGCGTCGGAGATCGCGGCCGCGGTCGACCACGGTGTGGTCAAGATGAACGTCGACACCGACACCCAGTACGCGTTCACCCGACCCGTCGCCGACCACATGTTCACGAGGTACGACGGCGTGCTCAAGATCGACGGTGAGGTGGGCGACAAGAAGGCCTACGACCCCAGGACGTGGGGGAAGGCGGCCGAGGCCGGGCTGAGCGCCCGCGTGGTGCAGGCCTGCCAGGACCTGCGGTCGGCCGGCACCCGCATCGGCTGAGGCGATGGCCCCGGAGAACCTGCTCGGCGTCCCCGAGACCCGGGGCCGGCTGAACGCAGGTGGCCGCGTCCGTGGTGCCGCCCGTCGGTTGAGCTGAGCGTCACCGGGCCTGCGCTACCCTCGCGGTCATGCCCGCGGTCGTGCTCGTCGGTGCCCAGTGGGGCGACGAGGGCAAAGGCAAGGCGACGGACACCCTCGGTGACCGGGTGGACTACGTCGTCAAGTACAACGGGGGCAACAACGCCGGTCACACCGTGGTCGTGGACGGGGAGAAGTACGCCCTGCACCTGCTCCCGTCGGGCATCCTCACGCCGGGCTGCGTCCCGGTCATCGGCAACGGGGTGGTCATCGACCTGGGCGTCCTCTTCGAGGAGATCGACGCGCTGACGGCGCGCGGCGTCGACTGCTCGCGCCTGCTGGTGTCCGCCGCGGCACACGTGATCGCCCCCTACAACACCACGATGGACAAGGTCACGGAGCGGTTCCTGGGCAAGCGCCGGATCGGGACGACGGGCCGCGGGATCGGGCCCACCTACGCGGACAAGATGAACCGCATCGGCATCCGCGTCGAAGACCTGTTCGACACCGGGATCCTGAGGCAGAAGGTCGAGGCGGCGCTCGACCTCAAGAACCAGATCCTCGTCAAGATCTACAATCGCAGATCGATCACCGTCGACGAGACGGTCGCCGAGCTGCTCGCCCATGCCGAGCGGCTGCGGCCGATGGTCGTCGACTGCTCGCTCCGGCTGAACCGGGCCCTGGACGAGGGCGGAACCGTGCTCTTCGAGGGCGGCCAGGCCACCATGCTCGATGTCGACCACGGCACCTATCCCTTCGTGACCTCGTCGAACGCGACAGCCGGCGGCGCCTGCACCGGCAGCGGGGTGGCCCCCACCCGGATCGACCGAGTGATCGCCGTCGCGAAGGCCTACACCACCCGGGTGGGGGAGGGCCCGTTCCCGACCGAGCTGGACGACGCCGACGGCCGGCGGCTGCGCGAGGTCGGCGGCGAGTACGGGACGACGACCGGCCGGCCGCGCCGCTGCGGCTGGTACGACCCGCTCGTGGTGCGGTACGCCGCCCGGATCAACGGGGTGACGGACCTGGTGCTGACGAAGCTGGACGTGCTCACGGGCTTCGAGAGGTTGCCCGTCTGCGTCGGGTACGACGTCGACGGCGTCCGGTACCGCGAGGTGCCGATGACCCAGACGGAGTTCCACCATGCTCAGCCGGTGTACGAGGTGCTGGAGGGGTGGAGCGCCGACATCGCCGGGGCGCGGCGGTTCGAGGACCTGCCCAAGGCCGCCCAGCAGTACGTGCTCGCGGTGGAGGAGCTCTCCGGCGCGCGCGTCTCGGCGATCGGGGTGGGGCCCGCGCGGGGTGACACGATCGTCCGGCACGACCTGCTGGACTGAGGACCCGGCGGCCGCCGGGCTCGCTCGATCGGCGCTCGATCGGCGCGAGGTCAGTCGGCGGGTGACGCGACCGGTGTCTCGTCGGTCCCCTCGAAGACCTCCCGGAGCCTCTTCTCCTGCTCGTCGTCGAGGTCGGTGCGGACGAGGGTCGGGTGCAGCGACTGGATGGCAGGCTGCACGCGGTCGAGGTCGGCGTCCGAGCTCACCAGGAACAGCGCCGACGTCCCCGGGACGATCTCCTCGCGGACGCGGTCGAGGAAGCTCTGGTCCACGCCGACCTCGCCAAGTCCCTTGGCGATCGCGCCCACCGTGGCACCGACGGCCGCACCGATGAGCGGCATCAGGAAGAGGGCGCCGAAGAGGACTCCCCAGAAGGCACCGCCGAGCGCCCCCTTCCCCCTGAGGTCCCCGAGCTGCTTCGTCCTGGGCTTCTTCGCCCCGTCGTCCCAGTACACGACCGCCGCGTCGTGCACGGTGATCGCGTTCTCCCGGGCGAGCGTCTTCAGGGCGTCCACGGCACTGTCCGCGGCCAGCGAGTTGTCGAACTTCCACGCCGTCAACGTCGTCATGGGCGGATCGTGCGCGGCGCACAGCGGCCCGGGATCATCCCGGCGGGATGAGGCTGCGTCAGGCCGTCTTGCGCGAGCCCGCCCGCTTGGATGCGGCCTTCTCCGGCGTCTTCTTCGCGGCGGCCGTCTTCGCGGCGGCCGTCTTCGCGGTGCCGGTCTTCGCGGTGGCCGTCTTCGCGGCGGCCGTCTTCGCGGTGCCGGTCTTCGCGGTGGCCGTCTTCGCGGTGCCGGTCTTGGCCGCCGTCGTGGCCGCCCTCGGGGACGCGGCCGTCGTGGCCGCGGCCGGCTTCGCCGCCGGCGCGGTGGGCATCCCGGCATCGCCGGCGTCCTCGCCCCGGGACGCCCGGGCGCGCTCGACGCTGCGCTGCAGCGCCGTGAGCAGGTCGACGACCTCGGTGCCGGCGCCCGCCTCGACCCGCGCCGCGGGAGCCGGCGGCGCGCCCTCGAGCTTGGCGTCGACGAGCTCGGCCAGTGCCGTCGCGTACTCGTCCTCGAACTCCTCGGGTTCGAAGTCCGCGGCCAGGCTCTCGACCAGCGACTGCGCCATCGTCAGCTCCTGGGGGCGCAGCTCGACGTCCGTGTCGAGGACGTCGAAAGCCGGGGCGCGCACCTCGTCGGGCCACAAGAGCGTCTGGAGCACGATCACCTTGTCGCGGACGCGCAGCACCGCCAGGCTCTCGCGCTGCCGCATCGCCACCTTGACGACCGCGAGCCGCTGGGTGGCCTCGAGGGCCTCCCGCAGCAGGACGTACGGCTTCGCCGCGCGCGTCTCCGGCTCGAGGTAGTAGGAGCGCCCGTAGAGGATCGGGTCCACCTGCTCGACCGGCACGAACTCGACGACCTCGATCTCCCGGCCGGCCGCCAGCGGCAGGCTCGCGAAGTCCTCGTCGGTCAGGATGACCAGGCGCCCGTCCGCAGATTCGTAGCCCTTGGCCAGCTGGTCGTACGGGACCTCCTCGCCGTCGATGCTGCAGATCCGCTTCATCCGGATCCGCCCGCCGTCCTCGCGGTGGACCTGGTGGAACCGGATGTCGTGCTCCTGCGTGGCCGCGAAGAGCCGGACGGGCACGTTGACCAGGCCGAACGAGACCGCGCCCTTCCAGATCGCCCGCATCGGCTCACTCCTTGCGTCCTGGTCGACCCTCCACGCCCCGCCCCGTCTCGATCCGGCCGGGCTCGCCCGGCCTACGAGGCGGTCGCGCGCCCACCCGGGAGGGGGCGGGCAGGCGCGCGACGCGTCGTACCAGCCAGGATGACGCGTGAGCGAGGCGTTTCGCCAGCCCACCGGCCCCCCGTCCGCCGGACAGCGGCAGCATGGTCTCGTGCTACCCATGCTCGCCGTCGCCGCCGAACGGATCGGGGGCCTGCCCGACGACGGTGTCGCCTGGGCGTACGAGGTCAAATGGGACGGCATGCGCGTGCTCGCCGACGTCCACGACGGAACGCTGCGGTTGACCAGCCGCCGCGGCAACGACGTGACGGTCGCCTTCCCGGAACTGGCCGGGCTCGCCTGCGTCCGCCCCGACGTGCTGCTCGACGGGGAGATCGTGGTGCTGCGGTCCGGCGTCCCCAGCTTCGCAGCCCTGGCGGAACGCTTCCACGTCCGGGACGCCCGGCGCGCGGCGGCGCTCGCCGCGGCGGCGCCGGCCACCTTGATCGCCTTCGACGTGCTGCGCCTCTACGGGGTCGACCTGACCGGGCGGCCGTGGCAGGAGCGCCGGGAGGTGCTCGAGCGACTCGCCCCGAGCGGTACCGCCTGGCAGCTGTCGCCGGTGTACGACGACGGACCGGCCCTGCTGTCGGCCACCCGCGAGCAGGGACTGGAGGGCATCGTGGCCAAGCGCCGGGCGTCCCCGTACCGGGAGGGTGCGCGCACGGGCGACTGGGTCAAGGTGGCCCACCGGACGGTGGACTCCTGCGTGGTCGGTGGGTGGCGCAGCGAGAGTGAGGACTCCGGCCGGGTCGGGGCCCTGCTGCTCGGCGTGTGGTCGCACGGCCCGGGCCGGCGCGTGCTGCGCTACGCGGGCAAGGCCGGCTCGGGGCTCGCGACGGCGGACCAGCGGGACCTGATCCGGCTGCTGGGTGACGTGAGCCGGAAGGCCTCGCCCTTCGATCCGCCGGTGCCGCGCCCGGACTGCATCGGGGCCCACTGGCTCGAGCCCCGCCTGGTCGTCGACGTCCGGAACACGGGGCACACCGACGGCGGCCGGCTGCGTCAGCCCGTCGTGCTCGGCGTGCGGCCCGACCTGGACGCCGCCGACCTCGCCGACATGCCAGGCTGACGTCGTGGCCCGGACGACGCAGCCGGTCGAGGTCGACGGTCGGGTGCTCGCGTTGAGCAACCTGGACAAGGTGCTCTACCCCGCGACCGGGACGACGAAGGCCGAGGTCATCTCCTACTACACCCAGGTCGCGCCGGCCTTCCTGCCGCTGGTCGCGGGCCGCCCGGTCACCCGCAAGCGCTGGCCGGACGGCGTCGACGGGCCGGCGTTCTTCGAGAAGAACGCCCCGCAGGGCACGCCGGACTGGATCCGCACCGTGCGGCTGCCCGTGCCGGGCTCCACCCGGGACCGGGAGGAGATCGACTACGCCCTGATCGACGGGCTGGCCGACCTCGTCTGGACCGCGAACCTCGCCGCCCTCGAGATCCACGTCCCGCAGTGGACGGTCGGTCCGCGCGGCGCCGTCCGGGGTCCCGACCGGCTGGTCGTGGACCTCGACCCGGGCGCGCCCGCGGGTCTGGCCGAGTGCGTCGAGGTGGCGTTGGCGGTCCGGGAGCGCCTCGCCGACGACGGGCTGGCCTCCTACCCGGTGACCAGCGGCGGCAAGGGCATGCAGCTCTACGCGCCGATCTCGGGGGCGCAGGACGCGAGGGTCGTGCACGCCTACGCCCGCCGGGTCGCCGAGGAGCTCGAGCGCAGGATGCCGCGGCTCGTCGTCAGCCGGATGACCAAGGCGCTGCGACCGGGCAAGGTGCTCCTGGACTGGAGCCAGAACCACCCCGCGAAGACGACGATCTCGCCGTACTCGCTGCGCGGACGCGACCACCCCACGGTGGCCGCGCCCCGCACCTGGGCCGAGCTCGACGACGCGGCGGCGTCAGGCGGTCCCCGCCAGCTCGGGGACGGGGAGGTCCTCGCGCGGCTGGCCGCCGACGGCGACCTGCTGGGCCCCCTGCTCGCCAGGGGCCCTCGCCTCCCCTCGCGCTGAGGCGACTGGTTCCCGGTAGGGATCATCTCAGTCTCGATGATCTCCACCGGAGGCCGGAGTCCCCCGTGCACGGGGCGCTTTACGCTGTCGGCGTGACGAGCACGCGTCCTGAAGGAATTCTGCCGTCGACGGCGCCGCATCCGATCGCCGATCCCGCCACCGCGCGGCGGACCTACGAGCTCGACCGGGCCCACGTGTTCCACTCGTGGTCCGCGCAGGCCGCGCTGACGCCGCTCGTCGTCGCCGGCGGCCAGGGCTCGTGGGTGTGGGACGGCGACGGCAAGCCGTACCTCGACTTCTCCGGCCAGCTCGTGTTCACCAACCTCGGCTTCGGCCATCCGAGGATCGTCGAGGCGATCCAGCGGCAGGCGTCGCTGCTGGCGACCGTCGCCCCCCAGCACGCGAACGCGGCGCGCTCGGATGCCGCACGGCTCATCGTCGAGCGGGCGCCTGGTGAGCGGTTCACGCACGTCTTCTTCACGAACGGCGGCGCCGACGCGATCGAGAACGCCGTCCGGATGGCCCGGCTGCACACCGGCCGCCGCAAGCTGCTCTCGACGTACCGCAGCTACCACGGAAACACCACGACGGCGATCAACCTCACCGGCGACTCGCGCCGCTGGCCCAACGACTACGGGGCCGAGGGCGTCGTCCACGTCTTCGGCCCGTTCCTCTACCGGTCCGCCTTCCACGCCGCGACCGAGGCCGAAGAGTGCGACCGCGCGCTGGAGCACCTCGAGCAGACGATCCAGTTCGAGGGACCGGCGACGATCGCGGCCGTCGTGCTGGAGTCCATTCCGGGGACGGCGGGGATCATGGTGCCGCCGCCGGGGTACCTGCGCGGTGTCCGGGAGCTGTGCGACCGCTACGGGATCCTCTGGATCGCCGACGAGGTGATGAGCGGCTTCGGCCGCGCCGGCCGCTGGTTCGCCTGCCAGCTCGGTGGCGAGCGCGCGGAGCCCGACCTCGTCACCTTCGCCAAGGGGGTCAACTCCGGCTACGTGCCGCTGGGCGGCGTCATCGTGTCGCGGGCGGTCTACGAGACCTTCGCGCGGCGCGCGTTCCCCGGTGGCCTCACCTACTCGGGTCATCCGCTCGCCTGCGCCGCCGCCGTCGCCGCCATCACGGCGATGACGCAGGAGGGGTCGGTCGCGAACGCGGACCGGCTCGGCCGCGAGGTGCTCGGCCCGGGGCTGGCCGAGATCGCGGGCCGGCACGCCATCGTCGGAGAGGTCCGCGGCGTCGGGTGCTTCTGGGCGGTGGAGCTCGTCCGCGACCGGGACTCCCGGGAGCCGCTGGTGCCGTACGACGCCACCGGGCCCGCCAACGCGCCGATGGCGGCCTTCACCCGGGCCTGCCTGCGCCGAGGGTTGCTGCCCTTCGTCAACGGCAGCCGTACCCACGTGGTGCCGGCGCTCAACATCACCGACGAGGAGGCCCGGTACGGCCTCGGCCTGCTCGAGGAGGCGCTCGGCGAGGTCGAGGCCACCCTGTAGCGCTCAGGGCAGCAGCTCGCGGACGACCTGAGCGTCCACCCCGACCACGGCGAACAGGTCGATCACGGCCGACCGCAGCTGGGCCATGACCACCGACGCGGACAGCCCGTGGCGGTCGACGGTCCTCGGGTCGAGGGACCTGGCCAGCCGGGTGAGGGCGACGACCGCGCGCCGCCCGCCCTCGCCGTCTGGGTCGCGGAGCGCGCCCGGAAGGGTGAACAGCGCGCCGGCGAGCTGCTCGAGCGCGTCGATCAACGCCTGCTCGCCGGGCTCGCTGCGCAGCGACCCCTCCTCGATGACGACGACCAGGCGGCGAAGGGCGACCCGCAGGTTGCGGACGGCGTGGTCGATGGGCTCGATCGCCTGCTCGTGGACCGCCACCTCGCGGGCTCCCGACCGGCGCAGCGGCGACAGGCGGGTGATCTCCCGGCCCGCGTGCACCGAGTCGCGCCAGCTGTCCAGCACCCCCTCCGTCGACCGGGCCAGTTCCAGGGCCTGGTAGGCCGCGTCGGCGTCACCCTCCCGAGCGGCGGCGGCCGCGGCCCGGAGTGCACGGGCCACGGTGTGCACCACGTCGTCGACGTCCCGACGCAGTTGCGGGCGCGGGTCGGCCGGGGCGGCGAACGCGATC
>DATKNA010000082.1:0-2163 GCA_035541595.1 Kineosporiaceae bacterium
CGCCGGCCCGGCCGATCAGCCGCGGCACAGCACCTGGTCGAGCGCGGCGGCGATCACGGCGTCCGGGGTGGACGAGGCGGCCAGGCTGCGCCAGGCGACGACCCGATCGGGCCGGACCAGGATGGCGCCCTCCGGGCCGTACTCGCGGACCCGGACGAATGCCAGCCGCGGATCGAGCCAGTCGCCGTCGATGTGGCCGACCCGAACGGCCGTCAGGTGCACGCCCCGCTCGGCCGCGGCCTTCGTCGCCGCATCGCACCACGCCTGTCCGGCCTCGCCGGCGACGAGCAGGAAGGAGTCCGGCGGGGCCACGGCCCGCAGCGGCAGCGTGACACCCTGGCGCTGGACGTCGGCGTGGGGAAGCGGGGAGCCGGGCCGGGTACTCGGCGTGTAGACACGCACGTCATCCGGCGAGGCCGGTTCCGGCGTCCCGTCGTCGACGACGGCCGCGGACCGGGCCTGGAAGCCGTACTCGACGTTGTGCTCCTTGAACTCCATCGACTGGCTGGCGACCGCCCGCCACACGAGCTCGCGGCGAGCCTCACCGGCAGGACCGTCCTCCCAGAGCTCGAGGGCATTCCTCCGGCACTGCTCGGGCGACGCGTCGGGCGTGATGCCGACGGCCCCGATGATCGCGAGGTGGTTGAGCGCGTTCTCGACCGACCGCTGGGTGTTCCGGGCCACCGAGGGGAACCGCTCCGGGTGGTGGGTGTCCAGCAGGCCGGGCCCCGCCACGCCGCGCAGCACGTTGGCGATCTTCCAGCACAGGTTGTAGACGTCGTGGACGGCGCTGTTCAGGCCCAGTCCCCCGGTCGGAGGGTGCCGGTGCGCGGCGTCACCGACGAGGAACACCCGACCGAGCTTCGTCCTCGGAGCGAGCAGGCCCTCGACGCGCCACCGGGTCACGATGTGCACCTGCGGGTCGAACTCCGCGAGCCCGATCCGTTCCCGCATCAGAGCGATGACCTTGTCGTCGGTGTCGAACATCTCCTCGAACTCGGGCGGGTAGTTCATGTGGAACACCCACTCCTCGCTCCTGCGGCCCCAGTTGTGTGGGCCCATGGGCACGAGGACGCTGAACGCCCCGCCGTACCGCGTGTGGACGATCCAGCGGATGAGCACGTCGTCGTCCTGCTGGCACGCGGACAAATCCGCGCTCATGTGGATGCTCACGGTGCGCATCACGTCCCGGAGGCCGTCCAGCTCCACGCCGAGCAGCCGTCCGACCGTCCGCCCGCCGTCGCCGGCAATGACGTAATCGGCCGTCACGGTGTACGTCGCCCCCGTCTCCCGCACGCGGACCGTGGCGACGGCGACGTCCTCGGTCTGGTCGATCGCGACGACCTCGTGGCCGAACCGGATGCGCTGCGGGTTGAGCTCCTCCGCCCGGGACTTGAGGATCGGTTCGAGCCGGATCTGCGGGAGGTTGGCCTGGCGGCACGGGCTTGCCGCGACCCAGGCGGGGTCGGTGCCACCGCCGTCCCAGGCCTCCATCTTGTGGATCAGCCTCCCCGCCGCCTCGTGACCCGCGACATCCAGGTACCAGGCGGTGGAACTCATGTTCTCGGCCGGAGTTCCGCGAGCGTAGATCTCGTCCGCGACGCCGACGTCGCAGAAGACCTCCATCGCGCGCTGCTGGAGGACGTGCGCCTTGGGCAGCACGGAGGTCGTCGGGAGGCTGCTGACGAGGAGGTGCTCGACCCCGTAGGTGGACAGCAGCATCGACGCTGTCAGGCCGGCACCCCCTCCGCCGACGATCAGCACGGGCACACGGACGTCTGTCGGGCTCACGGACATGGCTGCTCCTCATCCACGCATCAGGGTTTCGGGGTGTCGGGGCGCCGCCGCGGGTGCAGGGACGCGCCTGATGCGCCGCACTCCGAGGTCCACGTCGCCGCCGGAGCAGCCACGGGTTCGTCGCCCCATGTTCTGTAGGGAACGTTCCATATATTATCTGGTCGTGGTCGAGAGTCAAGAGCCGCGGTCAGCGGCGGCAGGTTCCCCGGAGGTCCGCTCCGGTCGCTGGTCTAGGGTCGGGACCATGGCCGGTCGACCAGCCCGACTGACACGACGACAGGAGCAGGGCGAGCAATCGCGCACCGAGATCCTCGACGCCGCCGCGCGGATCATGGCCGCCAAGGGCTTCGACGGTGCGAGCATCTC
>DATKNA010000083.1:0-8465 GCA_035541595.1 Kineosporiaceae bacterium
TTGGGCGACCTTGAGGACCAGGTACTGGCGTTCCTCCCACTTGATGACCCTGGTCTTGATCTCCTCGATGAGTGCGGCCCCGTGGTGGGGGTACACAACCGTCTCGCCGACCGTGAAAGCCATGTGGTCTTATCCCCTTTCCCAACCGCATCCTATCACGTCGCCGTACCGCGGTCATCGCTGCCGGGTCCCGTTTCCGCAGGTCACAGGGCTGCAACGGGGCACAGGGGCCTTGACAGCAGGGCCCTTTGCGTGCTTGCCGCGCGAATGCTCGCGGTGAGCGACGACCCGCCGGGAGGTGGCGAGCGACGCGTGGGACGTCCGGACGGAGCCGACGGCGAGCCGGACGGGCCGCACCGACCGGCTCGCTGTCGCCGTGTCGGTAGGATCCCGTCGTGAACTCCAGCCGTCGCGTCGTGCGCGTCCGGGTCCCACGCCTGCGGATGGGCGTTGCCACGGTGGGGGTCGCTCTGGCGCTCGCCGGGTGCTCGGCGACGAATCCGGCGACCGTCGCCACCCCGTTCGACCCCGCCGACGGGCGAAATGCGCAGATCGGCGGCGAGCCGGGCAACGGCGGCCCCAGCGACGGCAACAACCAAGGCAACGGCGGCATCAAGCTGCGCAACTTCCTGATGGTGAGCCACGGCAACGGCGAGCCCGGGGTGCTGGTCGGCGCGGTCTTGAACGACTCCGGCACCCCGGCCCAGCTCACGCTCACCGTCACGACGGGGGACACCAACGGTCAGCAGCTGGGGACGACCACGCTGGACCTGCCGCCGGGCGCGTTCGTCCAGCTCGGCAACCCGGCAGGCCTCACCGCCGGCCCCGGCGCGTCCGGCCCGACCACGAGCGCGACGTCCGCCGTCGTGCCGCCCCAGGCTCAGCAGGAGTGGTTCCAGGTGAACCAGGTGCCGGTGCTCACGGGCACGTTCCTGCAGCTCAGCGCCCGCACCCCGAAACTCGGCGGGACGAGCCTGGACCTGCCGGTCCTGCCGCCTCAGGACCAGTACGCCAGCATCACGCCGACCCCGGTGTCGGCCTCGGCGACGAGCTCGACGTCGCCGACCCCCTCCGCGAGCCCGTAGGGCCGCCCTCAGGCCTCGAACTTGTACCCGAGACCGCGCACGGTGACCAGGTGCCGGGGTTGGGCCGGGTCGGGCTCGATCTTGCTCCGGAGCCGCTTCACGTGGACGTCGAGGGTCTTGGTGTCGCCCACGTAGTCCGAGCCCCAGACCCGGTCGATGAGTTGCATCCGGGTCAGCACGCGGCCGGCGTTGCGCAACAGGATCTCCAGCAGCTCGAACTCCTTCAGCGGCATCGCGACCGTATGGTTGTCGACGGTCACGACGTGCCGCTCGACGTCCATCCGGACCGGCCCCGCCTCGACCCTGGACGGGACGAGCCCCTCGGGCTCGGCACCGCGGCGCAGCACCGCGCGGACCCGGGCGACGAGCTCGCGGGACGAGTAGGGCTTCGTGACGTAGTCGTCGGCCCCCAGCTCGAGGCCGACGACCTTGTCGATCTCGCTGTCCTTCGCCGTCAGCATGATCACCGGTACGTTGCTACGGGCACGCAACTGGCGACAGACCTCGGTGCCCGGCAGGCCGGGGAGCATGAGATCGAGCAGCACCAGGTCGGCGCCGTTGCGGTCGAACTCGTCCAGCGCGGCCGTGCCGTCGTCGGCGACGGCCACGTCGTACCCCTCCTTGCGCAGGAGGTACGACAGCGGGTCGCTGAACGAGTCTTCGTCCTCGACGACGAGGATGCGGGTCACGCGCTGCTCTCCTTCCGGTCGGTCCCGAGCCTGGCGCCCGGGGTCGTCGCCTCAACCGTGGCCGGCGCCGGAGCCGGCCCCGGAGACGGGAGCGTGGGTGGGGGTGGAGCGTCGACGGCGGCCGGCGCCGCGGGGACGGCGACCGCGCGCGACCGCTGTGCCGAGTCCGGCAGCCGGAGGGTGAACGTGGAACCCTCGCCCTCGACGCTCCACACCGTCACCTCGCCGCCGTGGTTGGCCGTCACGTGCTTGACGATCGACAGGCCCAGCCCGGTTCCGCCGGTGGCGCGGGAGCGGGCCGGATCCACCCGGTAGAAGCGTTCGAAGATGCGGTCGACGTCATCGGGCGCGATACCCAGCCCCTGGTCGCTCACGCTGATCTCGACGAGCCCGCCCCTGCGCCGCACCGAGACCGAGACCCTGGTGGCGTCCGGCGAGTAGGCGATCGCGTTGTCGACGAGGTTCCGGACGGCGGTGACCAGAAGACTGTGGTCGCCGTAGACGACGGCGCCGTGGTCGCCCGCGACCCCGACCTCGATCCGCTTGCGCTGCGCGGCCAGCGATACACGGTCGACGGCATCGGCGACGACGTCGTCCACGGACACGGGCTCGGGCTGGTGCAGGGCGTCGGCCACCTGCAGCCGGGAAAGGTCGATGATCTCCTGGACGAGCGTGGTCAGGCGGACCGCCTCCCGCTCCATCCGGGCGGCGAAGTGGCGGACGGCGTCCGGATCCTCGGCCGCGTCGGCCACCGCCTCCGCCAGCAGCCGTAACGCGCCGATCGGTGTCTTGAGCTCGTGGCTGATGTTGGCCACGAAGTCGCGGCGGACCTCCTCGACCCGGCGCGCTTCGGTCCGGTCGTCGACCAGGACGAGAACGAAGTCGCTCCCCAGCGGCGCGACCCGGGCGTGGACGAAGATCTTCGCCCGGCCCAGCGGACCGCGGGCGAGCTCCAGCTCCTGTTCCCGGACCAGGCCGAGCCGGCGCGCCTCGGCGACCAGTTCACGCAGCTCGGGATGCGCCAGGTCGTGACCGCGGACCAGTCCGAACGCGTAGGCGGCCGGCGTCACCTTGACGACGCCGTTCCCGGAGTCGAGGACGACGGCGGCCGAGCGGAGGACCCCCAGGACGCCGCTGACGCCGGGGGGCAGCTCCGGCTCGGGCCGGTGGTCCGGCCTCGCCGGCCGTTCCCGGGCGCCGGCGCGGAGCGCCAGCACCCCGAGGGCGCCGACGACCAGGCCGACGAGCCCTGCCAGGACCGACGTCCAGGAGCCGCTCACGTCGTCAGAGTAGGCTGCGCCGTCACATCACCCGCGAGCCCGGTGACCTGAGCGGAGCAGGGCTTCGCACGGAGTTCACCTCAGGTGCCCGATCCGTTCACGCGGCACTGGCACCGTGCGGACGGACGTCCGGGGGAGCGGGGGACGCGCCGCCGACGGCGACAACGGCGCCGTCGGCGACAACGGCGACAACGGCGACAACGGCGACAACGGCGAGAGGTTCGGCATGCGAGAGCAGTTCCACGAGGAGCTCGGTTCCCTCTCCGATCTCTTGGTCGAGATGACCAGAATGGTGGGCTCCGCGGTCAACCGGGCCACCATCGCCCTGCTCGACGCCGACCTCACCCTGGCCGAGAGCGTCATCGCCGCCGACGAGTCGGTCGACAACCTCCAGGTCCAGCTCGAGGAGCGGGCGTTGGCGCTGCTGGCGCGGCAGCAGCCGGTGGCCACCGACCTGCGCCTGATCGTCACCGGCCTGCGCATGAGCGCGGACCTGGAGCGTATGGGCGACCTGGCGCGCCACGTCGCCAAGCTCGCCCGGATGCGCTACCCCGAGTCGGCGATCCCGCCCGAGCTGCGCGCCACGATCCTGCAGATGGGTCAGACCGCCGACCGGATCGTCGCCAAGGCCGGCAGCGTCATCGCCAGTCGCGACCTGACGATCGCCGGCGAGCTGGAGACCGACGACGACGTGATGGACGGCCTGCACCGCGAGCTCTTCACGGTGCTGCTCGACGACGAGTGGAAGTACGGCATCGAAGCCGCCGTCGACGTCACGCTGTGCGGGCGGTTCTACGAGCGGTTCGCCGACCACGCCGTCTCGGTGGCCCGCCGGGTGACGTTCCTGGTCACCGGCGAGCGCGTGCCGACTGTGCGCGAGCACGGCCTCGGCGACGCGCGGACTTGCTGACTCAACGGGCCTGACTCAACGGGCCCGACTCAACGGGCCCGACTCATGGGGCCCGGCTCAACGGCCCTGGTTCGCCACCGCGGCCGCGGCCACCGCGGCCGCCTCCGGGTCCAGGTACGTCCCGCCCCGGACCACCGGGTGCAGGTCGTCGTCGAGCCGGTAGAGCAGCGGGATGCCGGTCGGGATGTTCAGTGCCGCGATCTCCTCGTCGCCGATGGCGTCGAGGTGCTTGACGAGGGCGCGCAGCGAGTTGCCGTGGGCGGCCAGCAGAACGGTCTTCCCGCTGCGTAGATCGGGGACGATCTCATCGTCCCACCACGGCAGGAGCCGGGCCACGACGTCCTTGAGGCACTCCGTGCGCGGCATCTCGTCGCCGAGGTCGGCGTAGCGCGGGTCCCCCACCTGCGAGTACTCGTCACCGTCCGGTAGCGGGGGCGGCGGCACGTCGTACGAGCGCCGCCACAGCATGAACTGCCCCTCGCCGAACCTCTCCAGGGTCTGCTTCTTGTTCTTGCCCTGCAGCGCGCCGTAGTGCCGCTCGTTGAGCCGCCAGGAGCGCCTGACCGGGATCCAGTGCCGGTCGGCGACGTCCAGGGCGAGGTTGGCCGTCGTGATCGCCCGGCGCAGCACGGAGGTGTGCACGATGTCCGGCAGCAGCCCGGCATCCGCGAGCAGTCGCCCGCCGTCGACCGCCTCGGCGTGCCCCTTCTCCGACAGCGGCACGTCGACCCAGCCGGTGAACCGGTTCTCGGCGTTCCATGCGCTCTCGCCGTGCCGCAGCAGCACGAGGGTGGAGGTCATGCCGCCAGGCTATCCGGCCTGCCCCGGGACCAGGGGCCCGGTCGGGACGACCCGGCTCGTCGGGACGACCCGGCGGCGTGTCAGGAGTCCTCCAGCAGCGGCCGGAACGCCTCGAGGTTGCGGGTGGACTCGCCCCGGTCCACGCGCCAGCGCCACTCGCGGCGCATCGACTCGAGGAAACCCAGCGCCAGCAGATCGTTGAACGACGAGTCGGCCACCGAGAGGATCGCGCCGAGCAGCCGGTCCACGGTGTCCTCGGTGACGCCCTCGACCGGCAGCCGGCCGACGAGGTAGACGTCGCCCAGCCGGTCCAGCGCGAACGCGATGCCTGGCAACCGGGCGTTGCGGGTCAGCAGCCGGCGGTAGAAGGCCTCGTGGTTCTCGTCGGGGTGCCGCACGACGAAGGCGGACGCGGACAACCCGCGGTCGCCGACGAGCATGCTCACCGTGGTCCGGAGCTTGGCCTCGCCGGGCAGCTGGACCACGAACTCGCCCGGCCGGGCGCCCGCCTCCCATTCCAGGCCCGAGCCCTCGAGCCAGGCGCGGACGGCGTCGAGCGCCTGCCCGTGCGCCGCCGCCAGGTGCCCGCTCCGCGACGCCGGGGTCTGCTCGTCCGGCCCGCTCATGGCGCGACCGCGAGGTGGCCGACGGGCGGTGACGTGCGGCCGAACAGAGCGGCCGGGACCCGCGGGAACCGGTCGGCGAGCGCGTCCTGGTACACCTCCAGCAAGGCGTCGACGGTGACGTCCCAGCCGAACCGGGCGGCCGAGCACGCCGCGGCTCCCGACATCCGCCGCAGTCGCAGGGGCTCGTCGAGCAGCCCGCGTATCACCCCTGCCCACACGGCCGGATCGTGCCCGTCGACGAGCGACCCCGTGACGCCGTCGTCCACGACCGTGGGCAGGCCGCCGACCCGCGCCGCGACGACCGGCGTCCCGCAGGCCTGCGCCTCGACGGCGACGAGCCCGAAGGACTCGCTGTGCGAGGGCACGGCGACGATGTCCGCGGCCCGGTACCAGTCGGCGAGCTCGATCCGGGCGACCGGAGGGTGGAAACGGACGACGTCCGCGATGCCCAGACTCGCCGCCAGGTCCTGCAGCGCCCGCGGCTTCTCCAGGCCGGTGCCGCTGGGCCCGCCCAGGACGACGACGGTGAGCCCCTGCCGGCGCGAGGGGTCCGCCGCCAGGATCTCGGCCGCCGCCCGGACGAGGACGTCGGGTGCCTTGAGCGGCTGGATCCTGCCGACGAACAGGAGGATCTCGCCGTCCAGCGGCAGGCCCAGCCGCTGCCGGGCCCCTCGGCGCCCCCCGGGCCCTCGGGGCGCGAAGACCTCGAGGTCGACCCCCGGCGGGACGACGGCCACACGGCCGGGGTCGGCGGCGTACAGGCCCACGAGCTGGCGGCCCTCCTCGGCCGTGTTGGCCACCAGCCGATCCGCTGCGACGACCACCTGCTCCTCGCCGATGACGCGGCCCATCGGCTCGGGCGCGTCTCCCTCGGCCAGCGCGAGGTTCTTGACCTTGGCCATCGTGTGCATCGTGTGCACGAGGGGAACGTGCCAGCGGTCGGCCGTCAGCCAGCCGACCTGCCCGGAGAGCCAGTAGTGGGAGTGCACCAGGTCGTACCAGCCCGGCTCCTGGTGCGCTTCCACCCGCAGCACGCCGGAGGCGAAGGCGCACAGCTGGCCGGGGAGGTCGTTCTTCGACAGGCCCTCGAACGGACCCGCGACGACGTGCCGGACCAGCACGCCCGGGGCGAGCTCGCGCGTGCCCAGGGTCCTGCCGGACGTCGCCCGCGTGAAGATCTCGACCTCGGTCCCGCGTTCGGCGAGCCGGCGGGCGGTCTCGGCGACGTAGACGTTCATCCCCCCGGCGTCCCCGGTGCCCGGCTGATCCAGCGGGGACGTGTGCACCGAGAGCATCGCGACGCGGCGAGGCTGCCTGCTCCGCCCGCGACTCTGCACGCGACGCGGCGAACTCGGACGCGGCGAACTCATGGGTGTCCTCTCCATCCTGCCCGGGTGGTCCGGCGCCGCCGTGCTACAACCCGCACGCCCGCCCCGGTACTCCCGGTGGCGCACGCCGGCCCCGGACGTGCCCACGCCGACCGGCCCCGAAAGCGCCGCGGACCGGTCGTCGCCCGACCTGCGAACCTAACCGCGGCTCCCGGACACCGCCAGCCGAAGCCGGTCACCCGTCCTCGAGCACCAGCGTGACGGGCCCGTCGTTGACCAACTCGACAGCCATGTCGGCGCCGAACCTGCCCGTGGCGACCTCGAGCCCGAGTGATCTCAGCGTGTCGGCGAAGGCCCGCACGAGCGGCTCGGCGACCGGGCCGGGCGCGGCGGCGCTCCACGACGGTCGCCGGCCCTTGCGGGTGTCCCCGTACAGCGTGAACTGGCTGACCACGAGCACGGGCGCGCCCTCGTCCAGCACGCTGCGCTCCCCACGCAGGATCCTCAGGTCGGCCACCGTGCGGGCCAAGGTCGCGGCCCGCCCGGCGGTGTCGTCACGAGCCACCCCGACGAGGACGACGAGCCCGGCCCGGTCGAGGACGGCGAGGACCTCCCCGGCGACCGCCACCGACGCGCGGCTCACCCGCTGGACCACGACCCGCACGACTCACCCCAGCCCGGCGACCTCGAGGTGACCGACGGGCTGGCCCTGACCGAGCACCGGGACGTCCGAGAGCTCGTCCAGGACGTCGGCCTGCACGCCGAGGCGGTGCAGCAGGGCGGCCAGGACGGCGGCCCTCGGCCGCTCACCGCCGTCGGCGATCTTCAGCGCCGCGGCGCGCCCGTCCGGCATGGCCGCCGCGTAGACGCCCTCGGCGCCGTCCTTCGCGAGGAGCCCCGGGACGCCACGCACCAGGCGGGTGACGTCCCGTCCGGTCCCGCCCAGCCATTCGGGATGGGTCCGGACGGCGGCGGCGACCCGGCCCTCCGGCGTCCGGGGGTCCGCCGTGGCGACCCGCGCGAACGCGATCGCGAGACCGAACAGGGAGATGGCCAGCACGGGCGCACCGCAGCCGTCGACACCGACCGCCGCGACCGGCTCGCCGGCGAGGTCGACGACGGTCTCCGCGATCGCCCGCTGCAGCGGATGACCCGGGTCGAGGTACGTCCCGACCGGCCAGCCGTTCTCCAGGCAGGTCAGGACCATGCCGGCATGCTTGCCGGAGCAGTTCTGGGCCAGGGACGACGGCCGCCGCCGGGCGACCCGCCAGGCGGCGCGCTCGTCGTCGTCCAGGGGATAGCCGGGGGTGTTGCGCAGCGCCGTCTCGTCCAGACCGCCCCCGGCCAGCAGCCGGCGGACGCCGTCGAGGTGGTACCGCTCCCCGGAATGGCTGGCGCAGACCAGGGCGAGCAGGTGGCCATCGACGTCCAGACCGCCGCGCAGCATGGCGACCGCTTGCAGGGGCTTGTTCGACGAGCGGGGGAACAGCGGGGACCGCGGGGCCCCGACCGCCGCGACGACGTCGCCGTGCGGGTCCACGGCCACGGCCGAGCCGCAATGCTCGCTCTCCACGAACCCGGACCGGACCACGCGGGCGAGGACGGCGTGACTCACGAAGGGGGAGCCTAAGGGGTGACCGTTGTGACCGGCAGGGACGACGTCGGCGGTCCGCCGACGCCGGATCCGGCGGACAGCCTGCTCAGGTCAGCGCGCGCCGACCCCGATCTCGCCGGCCTGGTACCGGC
>DATKNA010000084.1:0-14499 GCA_035541595.1 Kineosporiaceae bacterium
TCCACCACCTGCGTCCAGGCCGAAACCACGCCGTTCCCGGTCTTGATCGCCACACCAGCGGACCGATCACCGCCATGGTCGACCACGACTGCGCGGATGCCAGCGAAGGACACGCGTTCTCCGCCGGCGTGGCGATCATGGCCAGCGAGACGGACTCCGCTCGGGCGATGCGGTGGCGGGCGATGCGGTGGCGGGCGATGCCGCGAATCAGCGCAGGCTCGAACGTGGCTTGAAATCGGGGTGGCCAGGGGCGGGGTCGAACCGCCGACCTTCCGATTTTCAGTCGGACGCTCGTACCAACTGAGCTACCTGGCCGGACGAGCGGCGCACCGCCCGTGAGCGACCCCGACGGGACTCGAACCCGCGACCTCCGCCGTGACAGGGCGGCGCGCTAACCAACTGCGCTACGGGGCCTCGATGGTCTCGAGACCGTGCCCCCAACGGGATTCGAACCCGCGCTGCCGCCTTGAAAGGGCGGAGTCCTAGGCCGCTAGACGATGGGGACGCCGCGACGCACCCTCATGACGTCCAGGACCCGTCGAGGACTCCGCCAGCATAGGGGGTGCGTGGCCGCTGGCCAAAAGCGCCGGGCTGATGCGCCAGGTGGACCCTGCGTCAATCCCAGCCGAGCTCGTGCAGGCGGGCGTCGCCGATGCCGAAGTGGTGGGCGATCTCGTGCACGACGCTGACCCGGACCTCCTCGACGACCTCATCGGGGCTGTCGCAGGCAGCGAGCGTCGGGTGACGGAAGATCGTGATCCGGTCCGGCAGCGACCCTGACGCCCACCAGCCGTCCCGCTCGGTCAGTGGCGTTCCTTCGTAGAGTCCGAGCAGGTCGGGGCCGTCGGGCGGGGCGTCGTCCTCGACCAGGATCACGACGTTGTCCATCATCCGCGCGAGCTCCGGCGGGATGCTGTCGAGGGCTTCCGCGACGGCGTCCTCGAACGCCTCTCGGGACATCTCGACCATGCTGCCATTGTGCCCGGGCGGCGTGAGCTCGGCAGGGCCGTGACGGCCCTGCCGAGCCCCCGGTACCCCCGGCGCCGCTGGACGATCACCTCGAGCCGTTCTCGAGCCCCGTGTGCGGAGGTGACCCCTCGCTGATATCACCCGAACAGAGGTGATGTGTGACAGTCCGTGCCGTGGCGTGTTGACTCGGTAGCCGACCGTTGGGCAGAGTCCCGCCGGTGGGGGAAGCGCGGGTCGAGGCGAGCAGTACGTCGCAGGCCGAGTTCATGTCCGCCGTGTCGCACGCTCGGGAGCGGGTGCGCCTGGCCCTCGCTCGGCCTGGCGACCTGCTGCGCGAGCTCGCCGAAGCGATCGCGGCCGTCGTGGAGGCGCCCGCCATGGTCGCGTTGCTCGACGGCGGACGCCTGGTGCGCCGCGCCGTGACCGAGGGCGCCCCGCTGCCCGCAGGCACCCTGGTCGCCACCACCGGCACGGTCTGCGGCGAAGCCGTCAGCGGCCGACGCCCGGTCCGGATCGACGACGTCGACCTCATCCCACCGGCAATCGGCGACGGTGGGTATCCGGATGCCTGCTGCCCTGGCGGTCGCTCCCTGCTGTCGGTCCCGGTCCTGCACGGCCCACACGTCGTGGGGGTGATCTCGGCGACCGCCCCGACGCCGGAGTGGTTCGACGCCATGGACGAGCGTGCCGTCGCCCTCGTCGCACAGGTCGCGGTGGCGCGCCTGGCCGAGCTGCAGGCGCGGTCCGAGGCCCGCGCGCCGTTCTGCACCGCGCCCGAGGTCCATCCCGGTGGTATCCCGTCCTGGATCACCACCGTCGGCTCGTCGACGTCCCCGACGCCGGCATCGCCGACCCACGTGTCCCGGCCACCGCTCCCGGAGCCCGCGTGCGCCGGCGCGTCGCCGGCGGCGTCCATCACCAGCCCGATCGCCCCGGACCTGGACGGTCTCCGCCCCGGTAGCGGCCCCCTGGCGGCGGACGTCGTCCTCGGCCGGGGTCTCGCCGCGTTCGCGGGCACGACCTCGACCCCCGGCCTGGGCGTGTGGGAGTGGCGCGCCGGGGCCGGCGAGGTGCTGTGGTCGGCTGAGCTGTTCCGCATCCTCGGGTACGAGCCCGGTGAGTTCCGGCCCACACCCGCCGGCTGCGCCGCCGTGGTCCACCCCGAGGACCGGAGCACCGCGGCACGGCTCGCCGACGTCCTGCGACGCGTGGCGGACGGTGACTGCGAGGCGGGTGGCACCGAGACGTTCCGTGTCATGGGCGCGGACGGCGCCCTCCGCCACGTCCAGGTCTGGGCGGTCGCGACCCCGGACGCCGAGGCCAGGGGCGCGGTCGTCGTGCACGGCGCGGTCGTCGACGTCACGCAGCAGGCCCGGGACCGCTTGCTGCTCGAGCGCCTCTCGGCGACCGACCCGGTCACCGGGCTGGGCAACCGGCTGGCCTTCGACCGGCGCATGAAGGAGCTCCTCGCCGCCCCCGGATCCCCCGAGGTCTCACTGCTCCTGCTCGACCTCGACCGGTTCAAGCTCGTCAACGACAGCCTGGGCCACCAGGTCGGCGACCGGCTGCTCGGCGAGGTCGCGCGGCGGCTGCGAAGCAGCGTGCCCGAGGGCAGTATCACGGCGCGGATGGGTGGCGACGAGTTCGTCGTCGTCCCGCCGGCCGGGCTGGAGTGGGTGCACGTGCGGCGGCTGGCGCAGGCGCTCGTCGACACCCTGCGCTCCCCGTACGTGCTGCCGGACACCGGCGAGATCCTCGTCTGCCCGGCCAGCCTCGGTCTGACGTCCACAGCCGGACGCGAGGCCGGTGCCGACGAGCTGCTCAGCGAGGCCGACCTCGCTCTGTACCGGGCCAAGGACTCCGGCCGGGACCGTTACGTCGTGTACGACGACGCGCTGCGCGCGCGGGCGCGCTCCCGGCACAACGCGGAGCTGGTCCTGCGCTCCGCGCTGGAGCGGGGCCGGCTCGTCCTGCACTACCAGCCGATCGTCGGCTTCGACACGGGCCGCGTGGTCGGCGTCGAGGCGCTGGTCCGGGCGCTCGACGTCGCCGGTGACCGACTGCTCCCGCCGGACACGTTCATCGAGATCGCGGAGGACACCGGTCTCGTCGTCGAGCTCGACCTCTGGGTCATCGACGCCGCGATCGAGCAGCTCGCCCACTGGCTGGCCAGCATGGCGACGCCGGAGATCGTCCCATGGGTGGCGGTCAACGTGTCGGCCCGCTCGATGGAACACCCCCGGGTGATCCGCCGGCTCCTCGACGGGATGCACGAGCACGGCATCAGGCCGCAGCAGATGAAGGTCGAGCTGACCGAGCACAGCTTCCTGGGCGTCCTGCCCGGCGGGGAGTCGACGCTGCGGCAGCTCCTCACCTCCGGTGTCCCCGTGGGGATCGATGACTTCGGCACCGGCTACTCGGCCATGGCCTATCTGAACCGCTTCGACCTGGACTTCATGAAGATCGACCGGTCCTTCGTGGCCCGGGTCGGCCAGGAGGATCGGGCGGATGCCGTTGTGACCGCGATCGTCGACCTTGCCCACGCGCACGGCATGCAGGTCACCGCGGAGGGCGTGGAGACCCAGCGGCAGGCCCGCCGGCTGCGGGAGATCGGCTGCGACTTCGCCCAGGGGTACCACTTCGGGCGGCCCATGGCCGCCGCTCGCCTGATCCCGACCTGGCGCGGCTAGCGGCGGCCTGCCGCCGGCAGCCACGGCGCGCGCGGTTCCGATGCGTACGGCAGCCGGTGCAGGCGCTCGCCGGCGAGGTCCGGGACCGGCTGGGCGAGGACCTGCGTCAGGTCATGGGCTGACCGGTCACCCGGTCATGCCCGCCACCTGGCGGCGGGCCCGGCCGGCGCTGGTGAGGGCGTAACCGACGGCGCCGAGGACGAGGGCCACGAGCACCCCGACGTTGGCGTACGCCCAGGAGCCGTCCTTGCCGCCCATGCCCAGGGGGCCGAGCAGGTACCCCTGCCACGACAGCCACGACGCGAACGAGTTCGTCACCAGCCCCCATCCGACCACGGTGGCGACGACCATGGTCGCCGCGGCTCCGGCGTTGACCGCGCCGTACCGGCCCGCACTGGAGAAGAGCTCGGACTCGGCGTACCGGCCGCGCCGCAGCCAGAGGTCGGCGAGGAAGACCCCGCACCATGCCGCCATCGGAACGCCCAGAGTGATGAGGAATCCCTGGAACGGGCCGAGGAAGTCCTGGGCGATCCACACGACGTAGATCGTTCCGAAGATCATGAGGACGCCGTCGATCCCGGCCGCGACGTATCGGGGGACCCGCACGCCGAGGGTGAGCAGGTTCAGGCCCGAGGAGTAGATGTCGAGCACGGCGCCCGCGATGAGACCCCCGACGGCCACGAGCGCGAACGGCACGAGGAACCAGGTCGGCAGCAGGATGGTCAGGGCGCCGATCGGGTCGGCGCCCAGGCTCTTGGCCAGCTCCGGGCTGGACCCGGCGAGGAGCAGGCCCCAGATCACCAGGATGATCGGCGCGATGCTCCCGCCGAACGTGGTCCACCACACGACCCCCCGGCTGGAGGCGCTGCGCGGGAGGTAGCGCGAGTAGTCGCCGCCCGCGTTGACCCAGCCGAGCCCGAATCCGGTCATCGCGAAGACCAGGGCGCCCAGCACCGCCTGCGCGGATCCGGCCGGCAGGCTGCTGACGACGTCCCAGTGGATGTCCTTCGCGGTCAGCACCACGTAGACCACGGTGAGCAGGCCGAGGGCGATCGTCAGGAAGGCCTGCAGCCGCAGGATGACGTCGAAACCGAGGACGCCGGCGGCGACGACGACGGCGGCGACGACCAGGAACGCGATCACCTTGGTCGGGTTGCCGCCGCCGGCGCCGAGTCGGTTGAAGACGGTGGCGGTCGCGAGCGTGGCCAGCGCGGTGAGCGCGATCTCCCAGCCGACGAGCAGGACGTAGGAGACGACGGTCGGCAGGGCGTTGCCCCGGACGCCGAACGCCGCCCTCGAGACGATCATCGTCGGTGCGGACGCCGTCTTGCCCGACAGGGCGACGAAGCCGACCAGCAGGAACGAGAACACGATGCCGACGACGGCGGCGAAGAGCCCCTGCCAGAACGAGACGCCGAACCCGAGGATGAACGCGCCGTAGGCGATGCCCAGGACGGATACATTGGCGGCGAACCACGGCCAGAAGAGGTCACGGGGCCGGCCCTTGCGAGCCGCTTCGTCGACGACCTCGATGCCGCGTGTCTCCAGCGCGAGACCGCCGGCTGACGAGCCGGTCGGCGTCGCGGGTACCTCAGTCGCCATGGTGGGCCTCCTTGGGTGCGGTCAGGCCTTCGATGAGGACGGTAGCGAGCACGGGACCCAGGCGCGTCGCGGCGGCGGCGGCGACACGGACGACCTCGTCGGCGTCCACCCCGGGGGCGCCGTAGTCGAGCGGCTCGACCGATGCGACCACCGACAGCCCGAGCACCTCCAGGTCGAGCTCCCGCGCCGCGATCACCTCCGGGACGGTGGACATGCCGACCAGATCGGCGCCGAGAGTGCGCAGCATGCGGGCCTCGGCGACGGTCTCGAACTGAGGTCCGCGCAGCATCGCGTAGACGCCCTCGGTGAGATCCGGATCGGCCGCGTGGGCAAGGTCTCGCAGCCGCGGCGCATAGGCCGCGGTGAGGTCCACGAACCGGGGGCCGACGAGCGGACCGTCGCCGGCGAGATCGAGGTGGTCGCGCAGCACGACGCCCGTCCCGGGGGACCAGTCGTGCCGAAGCGCTCCACTGGCGTTCGTCAGCAGAGCCGCCCGGCACCCGGCGGCCGCCGCCGTGCGGACCGCGTGGACGACCGGAGCGGCGCCGTGCCCCTCGTAGAGGTGGGTCCGGCCGACGGCCACGAGCACGCGGAGCGCGCCGGGCGGATCGCCGTGCCGTCCGCCGGTGCGGGGCAGCCGAGTGGAGCGGATCCGGCCGGCATGACCCTGGGCGACCGGGGCGAGGAAGCCCGGCAGATCCCGCACGTCGAACTCGGCGACCGGCTCGCCCAGGGCGTCGGCTGCACCTGCCCAGCCGGATCCGAGGACGACGAGCGCGTCGTGCCGCTCGACGCCCGTGCCCTCGGCCAGGGCGTCGGCGGCCTGTCGGGCAAGGCCGTACGGATCCTGCGGCACGGCGATCACGGTAGCTCCCGCCTCGCGTGGGACCCACATCCGGGACCTCTGCTCCGGCGATCCGCCGTTCACCCGAGAGATACATCCGATGAGTCGCCGAGAGGTTACGGTGAGCGCACTACCCGTCGTCCGGAGGCGGGGCCGGGGGTCGAGGTGACACGGGAGCTGGCGCTCGGCTTGGGGCTCGCGGTGGGAGGTGCCGCGTACCTGGCCATGTCGTGGTACGTCTGGCGGCACCGCGCGGCCGCGGGCGGCACCGGCCTCGTCGTCGCCCTGCTCGGGATCTTCGTCTGGACCGCCTGCTACGCTGTCGAGCTCTCCACCGACACGGTCGCCACCGCCCAGGTCTGGTCGGCCCTGAAGTTCATCGGCATCGTTGCCGTGCCCGGCGCGCTGTGGGTGTTCGTCCGGCAGTACACGACCCGCCGCGAGGTCAGCTGGCGGGTGCTCGCACTGCTGTGCGTCGAGCCCCTGGTCGTCCTGGCGCTGCTCGCGGTGCCGGCGACACGCGACCTGATCCACTTCTACCGGCCCCAGGACTCGGCCGCAGGCACCCTGCCCGGGCCGCCCGTCGCCCGGCCTGGCCCGCTCCTGTGGCCGCATGCTCTGTACAGCTGGCTGCTCCTGATCGCAGCCCTGGGCCTGTTCGTCGCGCGGGTCGGACGGATCGGCGCGCCCTACCGGCGTCAGGCCGCCGTCGTCGTGGTCGCCAGCCTGCTGCCCCTGCTGGGCAACATCGTCTACAACCTGGACATCGGCGGTCTGGGCGCGGTCGACCCCGCACCCTTCCTGTTCACGATCTTCACGTTCGTCCTGGTCTGGGGGATCTTCCGGCTTCGTCTGCTCGACCTGGTCCCGGTGGCGCGCGGCGCGCTCGTGGCCCAGATGGTCGACGCGGTCGTCGTCCTCGACAGCCGGGGTCGGATCGCCGACGTGAACCCGGCTGCATCGACCGTGCTCGGCCTGGCGCGGCCGGCCCTCGTCGGGCGGTATGTCGAGGACCTGCTCCCGGACGCCGCGGGCCTCCTCACCGACCACACCCCCGGGGGTACCACGAAGGGGGAGCTGGGGCTGCGACGCGACGGCGAGCGGCGCGACTTCGCGGCGTCCGTGAGTTCGCTGACCGATCGCCGGGGGTCGGAGATCGCGCGGCTGCTGGTACTGCGTGACGTGACCGAGCGGGCCGAGACCGAGCGGCGGCTGCTCGAGCTGCTCCAGGACCGGACCCGGCTGGCCGACACCCTGCAGGCCGGCCTGCGGCCGCGGCTGCTGCCCGCGGTGCCCGGCGTCCGGATCGCCGCCCGATGGGTCCCCGCGAGCGGGACCAGTGGGGGGGTGAGCGGCGACTTCTACGACGTGCACCAGACGCTCGGCGGTGACCATGCGTTCGTGCTGGGGGACGTGGCGGGCAAGGGCGTGCACGCCGCGGTCGTGACCTCGATGGCTCGGTACACGGTACGGACGCTGAGCGCGCAGGGCTGGTCGCCGGGCCAGGTCCTGGAGCAGCTCAACCAGGCCCTGCTGACGGACGGCGACCAGGGTCGCTTCTGCACGGTGCTCTACGGGCGGATCGCCCAGGACCAGGTCGAGGACATGCTCGACTGGACCGCGGGCGTCAAGGTGACCATCGCCCTGGGCGGGCATCCGCAGCCGCTGGTCCGCTGGCTCGACGGCTCCGTGACGGCGGTGGGCCACCCCGGCACCGCGCTGGGCCTGCTCCCGCGGGTCGACATCAAGGAGGAGACCCTGCTCCTGCAGCCGGGTGAGGTGCTGCTCGCCTATACCGACGGCGTCACCGAGGCCCGCACCGGTGCGGAGCAGTTCGGCGAGCAGCGCCTCGCCGACGTGGTCGCGGAGGCGGCCTCGGGGCTGCGCGCGGCCCGCGGCCCGGCGGCGGCGGCGCTGGTCGCGGACGCCGTTGCCGATCGCGTTCTCGCCGCCGTGGAGGCGTTCTCGCAGGAGCGCGACGACGTCGCCCTGCTCGCCCTCGTGGTGGAGTGAGACCGGTGCGACCCGCGAACACCACCGGCCGGGCCGTGGCCGGACTGACGCATTGAGGTCATGAAGCCGCATTGAGGTCATGAAGCGGAGTCGGAGATTCGTCCGAACAGTGGACAGGGAACGGCTGGCGATGGCTCAGATGCTGTGAGTAGTGTTCCAAGCACAGAAAGTTCCGAAGGGAGCGGGCGGTACAGCCACGAGCCCGACGGACTTCTCGGCGCGAGAGCGCCCCTCGAACCACGGCCGGCGGCGGCGGCCCCCGACGCCCGCCGCCGGCCGTGCTGGAGGGGCCGCAGCGGGTCCAGCCCTGCGCCGTCCGGCGGCTCTCTGGCTCCCCGTTCGCGTGCGAGCCCCGCCGGAGTGCGCAATCCCGGTGCATCGACGACCTTCCCGCCGTCGTCGATCCGCCCGAATCGCCGGGCGATCTCGCACCGTCACCCGGTTCCGGCGACCATGGAGCATGGACGCCGGCGAGGTGGAGGAGGCCGCTCGGCGCCTCTACGGGTTGCTGCCCGAGGAGTTCGTCGCGGCGCGCGACGCCGCTTCCCGTGAGGCGAGGGCCGCGGGCGACCGTCAGGCGGCGGCCGCGATCATCGCGCTACGCCGGCCGTCGCTGGCCGCGTGGCTCGTCAACGCCATGATCCGGCACCGGCCCGACGAGATCGAGCAGCTGCTCGCCCTGGGCGATGCGCTGCGCTCGGCGCAACTCGGGCTCGCCGGCGACGAGGTGCGGACACTCGGCCGGCAGCGGCAGCAGCTGCTGGCCGCGGTCGGACGACAGGCCCGGGCTCTGGCTCGCGAGCTCGGCCACCCCGTGAGCGAGGAGGTCGGCCAGGAGGTCGAGCAGACACTCGGCGCGGCCATGGCCGACCCCGCCATCGCCGAGGCCGTCCGGTCGGGGCGACTCACGTCGCCGACGAGCTATGCGGGGTTGGGAACGGAGTCGGGCATCTCGCCGGGAGGTGGTCCTCACCTCGTGCCGGTCCGCTCGGGGGCCGCGGCCACGTCCGCGGCGCCGGGTCGGGGAGGCCCAGCCGCCGGGCGGCGTAGTGAGGAGGAGCGTCGGCAGGCGCAGGAACGTGAGCGCGAGGAGGCCCGGCTTCGGGAGCAGGCGCGCCGGGCGGCCGAGCTCGACCAGGCGCGACAGGAGGCCGAGGAGGCAGCACGGGCGTGGGAGGACGCGGTCGCGACCGCGCGTGCTGCCCAGACCCGGCACGGCGAGGCGGAGCGTGCGGTCCGTGCGGCGCGAGACCAGGTCGAGGAGCTCCAGCACCAGCTCTCCGTGGCGGAGCAGGAGTCCGCGGCCGCCACCCGGGCCGAGCGCACCCTGCGGCGCGAGCGGGACGCCGCCGGTCGCGTCGCCGACCTCGCCGGAGGCGCGACGCAGCGAGCCCGCGACCGGGTCGAGCGCCTGCAGTCACCCCCGTCGCGCCGTTAGCAGGTGAGCAGTCGGCCATGGCCGACTTTGTGATCGAGCAGCCCACACCCGTCAGTGCGGGTGCTCGGCGAGGACCCTCTGGATACGCTTCTCCGACACCGGGTAGGCCGTTCCGAGCTGCTGCGCGAAGAAGCTCACCCGCAGCTCCTCGATCATCCAGCGGACGCCGGCGAGCTCCGGGCTCGGTTCCTTGCCCAGCGGCAGCGCGGCGAGCGCGTCGTGACAGGACTGCTGGACCACCTCGATCCGCCCCATCAGCTGCCGGTCGCGTTCGGGCCGTTCCGGGAGCGCGTCGAGCCGGACGGCGGCGGCGCGCAGATAGCGGACGACGTCCGGCAACCGGGCCACCCCCGTGTCGGCCACGAAGTGCGGGTGGACCAGGTGCGAGACCTGTGTCCGCACGTCCGTCAGCGCCGGCAGCAGCACCGGGCTGGTGGTGCCGCGCAGTCTGCGGTCGACGTCGGCGGCCGCGGAGAGCACACGCGCCACGAGTCGGACGACCTGCATCACCTCGGTGTCGAGCCGGCTGCGCACGGTCGCCAGGAGCTCGCCGAACTCCGGTGCGGTCCAGGCCGGGCCGCCGGCGTCCGTGACGATCGCATCGACGGCCGCTGCCGTGCAGTCGTCGAACAGGGCCGACGGGCTCGGGTGCGGTGCCGAGGCAAGGGCGAGCTTGGAGGCGTTGTCGAGCCTGGCGAGGACCGCCCGGGCGGGGGAGGCGACGTTGAGGAGGAGCAGGCGCCGGGTGCCGAGGGTCATGGCGTGCCGCTGGTCGGCTTCGGTGGCCAGCACGCGGACGCCGATGCCCTCGCCCTCGTCGACGAGGGCGGGGAAGCCCGTGACCGTCTGCGTCGCGCCGTCGGCGGTCGTGACCTGGCGCGTGAACGTCCGCGGAAGGACGCCGTCGGGCAGGTGGTCGGGCCAGGCCCGGAGGCCACCGCGCTCCAGCGCGGACGCCGCCCGGGCCAGCGTGTGCCGCTGCCGCGGACGCAACCGTCGGCGCAGGGCGTCGAGGTCCTTGCCTTCGGCCAGGATCGACCCCTCGGCGTCCAGCACGCGGAACGTCATCCGCAGGTACGCCGGGAGGCGGCCGAGCTGCCAGGCGTCCCGGGGGATGGGCGCACCCGCCTGGCGGCCGAGTTCGCGCTCCAGCGCGTCGAGCAGGGGCGCCGCGCCCGGGCGCAGCTGGGCAAGGGCTTGCCGGGCGTGGTCGGGCGCGGGGACCAGCAGCCGACGCAGCTGCTTGGGCAAGGTGCGGATGAGCTGGGTGATCAACTCGAGCCTCAGCCCGGGGACCTGCCAGGAGAAGTCGTCGGCGTCCACCTGGTTGAGCACGGCCAGCGGGATCTCGACGGTCACGCCGTCGGCGGGGGACCCGGGTTCGAACGCGTACCGCAGCCTGAGCCGCAGGTCTGCCTGCCGCCAGGTGTCGGGGTAGTCGTCGGGGTCGACCCGGGTGCGCGACTCGGCCAGCAGCAGGTCGGGCGTGAAGGTCAGCAGGTCCGGGTCCTCGCGTCGGGCCCTCGTCCACCACCTGTCGAAATGCGCCGCGGAGACGACGCCCGCCGGGATCCGCGCGTCGTAGAAGGCGAACAGCGTCTCGTCGTCGACGAGGATGTCCCGTCGCCGCGCCCGGTTCTCCAGGTCCTCGACATCCTCGAGCAGGGCCCGGTTCTCGGCGAAGAACGTGTGGCCGGTCCGCCAGTCGCCCTCGACGAGGGCGTGCCTGACGAACAGCTCGCGGGACAGCTCCGGATCGATTCCGCCGTACGGGACGGCCCGGGCCGCCACGATGGGTACGCCGTACAGGGTGACCTTCTCCGTCGCCACGACGGAACCGCGGCGCGCCTCCCAGTGCGGGTCGCTGTACGAGCGCCTGACGAGGTGGTGGGCAAGGGGCTCGACCCATCCCGGCTCGATCCGGGCGCACTCGCGGGCGAACAGGCGTGAGGTCTCGACGAGCTCCGCGGCCATCACCCAGGTCGGCTGCCTGCCGTACAGGGCGGAGCCGGGGAAGATCGCGAATCTCGCGCCCCGCGCGCCGAGGTATTCCCCCCGTCCCCTCGGATCGCCTGCCCTGTGGTCACCGGCGGCCTCCTTGACGCCGATGTGCGACAGCAGGCCGGCGAGCAATGAGGTGTGGATCTGCACGGGATCCTCGCAGGGGCCGGCGTTGAGCGTGACGTCCACGCTCGTCGCCAGCTGGCGAAGCTGGGCCACGAGGTCCTGCCACTCCCGGATCCGCAGGTAGTTGAGGAACTCGCGGCGGCAGAGCCGGCGGAACGCGGACGACGACAGCTCCCGGGCCTGCTCGTGCACGTGGGTCCACAGCCGGAGCCATCCGAGGAAGTCCGACGTCGGGTCGGCGAACCGGGCATGAGCGGCGTCGGCGGCCTGCTGGTGATCCACCGGCCGCTCTCTGGGGTCCTGGATCGACAGCGCCGCGACGACGACCATGACCTCGCGGACGCACCCCTGCCGGTCGGCCTCGAGGACCATGCGGCCGAGTCGGGGGTCGATCGGCAACCGGGCAAGGCGGCGGCCGAGCGGGGTGAGCCGCCGGCGGGGTTCCGGCTGGGCCGGATCCAGCGCGCCGAGCTCGTGCAGCAGGTCGACGCCGTCGCGGACACTGCGCCGGTCCGGCGGGTCCACGAACGGGAAGGCCTCGACGTCGCCGAGCCCCAGCGCGCTCATCTGCAGGATCACGCTGGCCAGGTTCGTCCGAAGGATCTCCGGGTCGGTGAACTCAGGTCGGGTCAGGTAGTCCTCCTCGGAGTACATCCGGATGCAGATGCCCTCGGCCACCCGCCCGCAACGGCCCTTGCGCTGGTCGGCGCTCGCCCGGCTGATCGGCTCGATGGGCAGGCGCTGCACCTTGGTCCGATAGCTGTACCGGCTGATCCGGGCGGTGCCCGGGTCGACGACGTACCGGATGCCGGGCACGGTGAGCGAGGCCTCGGCGACGTTGGTCGCCAGCACGATCCGGCGCCCGGTGTGCGGCTGGAAAACGCGGTGCTGCTCGGCGGCGGAAAGCCGGGCGTACAGCGGGAGCACCTCGGCGCCGCGGAGCAGTCGCGAGGCCTGGATCGACGATCGGAGCGCCTCCGCGGTGTCCCGGATCTCGCGCTCGCCGGACAGGAAGACGAGCACGTCGCCGTCGCCCTCGGCGGCCAGCTCCTGGACGGCGTCGCAGATCCCCTCGATCTGGTCCTTCGGGCCGAGGTCGTCGTCCTGACCATCGGCAGGGCCGACACCGTCGACGTCCGGATCGAGGGGTCGGTAGCGCACCTCGACGGGATGGGTACGGCCGGAGACTTCCACGATCGGGGCGTCGTCGAAGTGCCGGGCGAAGCGCTCGGGGTCGATCGTGGCCGACGTCACGATCACCTTGAGATCGGAGCGCCGGGGCAGGATCTGCTTGAGATAGCCGAACAGGAAGTCGATGTTGAGGCTCCGCTCGTGCGCCTCGTCGATGATGATGGTGTCGTAGCGGGCGAGCAGCCGGTCGCGCTGGATCTCGGCCAACAGGATGCCGTCGGTCATGAGCTTGACCAGCGTTGTGGGGCCGACGTCGTCGGTGAAGCGGACGGTGTAGCCGACGGCCTTGCCCAACTCGGTGTCGAGTTCCTGGGCGATGCGCTCGGCGACGGTCCGGGCGGCGATGCGGCGCGGCTGTGTGTGCCCGATCATCCCCCGGACGCCTCGGCCCAGCTCGAGGCAGATCTTCGGCAACTGGGTCGTCTTGCCGGACCCGGTCTCGCCGGCGACGATCACGACCTGGTGATCCCGGATCACTGCCAGCAGCTCGTCCCGGGCCTGACTGACCGGCAGCTCCGGTGGGTACCGGACGACGGGTGCCGCGGCCTGCCGCTCGAGCAGCCGGAGCCGGCCGTTGTCGATCTCGCGCTCGAGCTTCCGCAGGGTGCTCGCCCGACGGTGGGGGTCCCGTAGGCCGCGGACGCCGTCGAGCCGTCGGCCGATCCGATGAGCGTCCTCGATCGTGACGTCGCCGAGCCGCGCTGCGAGCTCGGCGACCGAGGGGGCCGCCGGCGCGGCGGGCTGCGAGCACATGGCCCGTCCACGATAGGTGGCTCGCACGACCGCCGCCGACCCGGCTTCCAGCCGCTCCGTGCCCCCCGGGCACGTCGTTGCCTACCGCGGGCGGCGCCGGGCCTCGGATCGCCTCAGTCGGCGAAGGACGACTCAGTGATCACGATCTTGTCGCCGCCGACGCCGAGGGCGATCGCGTGAACCCCGGGCAGGCCGGACGCCGTCAGACGCAGGTGGTCGATGTGCGGCAACCAGGTGCCCACGACGCGCGCCGGGTCGCCGACCTCGACGTACTCGAGTTCGACCGTGCCCGCGGGGTGGACCGGCGGCGCGGACGGCGGCGCCGCCGCCAGGTCCTCCCACTCGATGATCATCGGCCGCTCGGGGTTACCCGCCTTCTCCAGCCCCACCATCCGCCAGCGGATCTCCCGGCCCGACGGCGTCCGCCGGGAGAGCGGGACGACGTCGGACTGCCAGGTCGCGGCGGCATCCTCGATCGCGTCCGTCCGCAGCACCCACCCCAAGAACCGGGGGGCGTCCCTCGCGCGCAAGGCCGCCCGCCCGAACTCGTTCGTCGCAGCCACCCGCTCGTCCTCCACGGCGACGATCTCGACATATGCCCCGCCGAGCGGAACGACCGCGTTGTGCGTCCCCAGCGCGGGATGCCGTCCGCCGGGCGTCGCTCTCAGTCCGTGTCGCCGCTCCAGCGCCTCGGACGCGATCTGCAGGTCCGGGACGGCGACGATGACGTGATCGAGGGCGAGGTCCACGGCCCCATCCTTCCCCGCCGACGTTGGCCACCACGGTCGGGCCAGACGCCGTCCTGCGCGACCCCCTCGCCGTCGAACTCGCGCATGGCTCGACGCCGGCCCTCGGCGCCCACCCCTGCCGGG
>DATKNA010000085.1:0-19308 GCA_035541595.1 Kineosporiaceae bacterium
CTGCTCAGATCCACCCAGCTCGGCGTTCCCAGTGGCCAGGCCTCGTCACGCGTACTCATCTGCTCGCCTCCTGTCCGCGGCGAGAGCCTCGGTGCCCCGCCGTCCAGGCCCACCCTGGCACCGACCGCCGACAAACGTTCCACCCCGTCCGGCACGACGGGCGCGCGAAGCCGGCCGATCGAACTGCGCCGGCGCCCCGACGTTCCTCGATGAGCGGCCAGCCACGTCACGGAAGGTGTCCAGATGACCCGGCCCGAAAGTCGTGTGGCGGGGCTCACGACCTCCCTGCCCCCTCGCCCGATAGGTTCTGTGTGTGAGAGTCGCGGTCCCTGCCGAGGTCGTGCCCGGGGAGCGGCGGGTCGCTCTCGTGCCTGACGTGGTCCCGTCCCTGACCCGGGCGGGCCTGGCCGTCGCCGTCCAGGCCCGGGCCGGCGTCCACGCCCTGGCCCCGGACCAGGCCTACCGGGCGGCGGGCGCGGACGTCGTCGACACCGTCGACGCCGCCGACGTGGACGTCCTCCTGCACGTCCGGCCGCTGCGGACCGACGTCATCGCCAAGCTCAAGCCCGGGGCGGTGACGATCGGTTTCTGCGCGCCGTCGACCGAGCTCGAGGCCGTCCGCGTCCTGGCTCAGGCCCAGGTGACCGCCTTCGCCATGGAGCTGGTCCCGCGGATCAGCAGGGCGCAGTCGATGGACGCGCTCAGCTCGCAGGCTCTCGTCGCGGGGTACCGGTGCGTGCTCGAGGCCGCCATGCGGCTGCCCCGGTTCTTCCCGCTGTTCATGACCGCCGCCGGCACGGTCCCGCCGGCCAAGGTGCTGGTGCTCGGCGCCGGCGTCGCCGGCCTGCAAGCCATCGCGACGGCGAAGCGGCTCGGTGCCGTCGTGTCGGCCTACGACGTCCGGCCGGCGAGCGCCGACGAGGTTCGGTCGATGGGCGGCACCTTCGTGCACCTCGACCTCGAGGCGGTCGAGGGCGCCGGGGGCTACGCCCGCGAGCTGTCGGCCGATCGGGCCGTCCGCCAGCAGGAGCTCCTCGCCCCGTACATCGCGGACGCCGACGTGCTGATCACTACCGCCGCCGTTCCGGGCCGGCGTGCCCCCCTGCTGGTCACCACGGGCATGCTCACCGCCATGAAGCCCGGCAGCGTGGTCGTCGACCTCGCCGCCGAATCGGGCGGCAACGTCGAGGGAACCGTGGCCGGCGACGACCTCGTCGTCGACGTCCCGGAGGGAGCCGTGCGGCTCGTCGGCATGAAGGACGCCGCCAGCACGATGCCCGTCGACGCCTCCCGGCTCTATGCGAAGAACGTCACCAACCTGCTCCTGCTGATGACGAAGGACGGAGTCGTGACCCCTGACTTCGACGACGAGGTCGTCGCCGGGACCTGCCTGACCAAGGCCGGCGAGGTCCGCCACGCGCCGACCGCCGCGCTGCTGGCGGCGGCCACGTCCGGAACCGGCAGCGGAGGGATGGCCTGATGAGCGGCGTCGCGCTCCTGGACATCTTCGTGCTCTCGGTCTTCGTCGGGTTCGAGGTCGTGTCCAAGGTCTCCACGACCCTGCACACCCCACTGATGTCCGGGGCCAACGCGATCCACGGCATCATCCTGGTGGGCGCGATCATCGTCACCGGGCACGTCCATTCCGCCGGCGCAATCGCCGCCGGCGTGTTCGCCACGGTGCTCGCGACGGTCAACCTCGTCGGCGGCTTCGTCGTCACCGACCGGATGCTCGAGATGTTCAAGGGTCGTGCCAAGCCGGCCCCGGCGGTGAGCGCCGAACCGTCCGCCGACGGCGCCAGGGCCGGACGGGTGACCCGGTGAAGGTCCTCTCCGGCACGGCCGTCGATCTGCTCTACCTCGTCGCCGCGGTCTGCTTCATCCTCGCTCTGAAGGGCCTGTCGGGTCCGCGCACGGCGCGGCGGGGCAATCTCATCGGTGCCGGCGGCGCCGCCCTGGGCGTCGTCACCACCTTCTTCTCCACTGACCTCGACAACATGGGCTGGATCCTCTCCTCGATCGTGGTCGGCTCGGCCGTCGCGGTCCCGACCGCCCGGCGCGTCCAGATGACGCAGATGCCGCAACTCGTGGCGCTGTTCAACGGCGTCGGCGGTGGCGCCGCGGCCGTGGTCGCGCTGCTCGAGCTGTCACTCTTGTCCGGAGTATCCAGTTTCAGCGGGGAGCAGCGCGGCAACCTCGCGGCGATCGCGTTCACCGTGCTCGTCGGGTCCGTGTCGTTCGCCGGCTCCGGGGTGACATTCGCCAAGCTCCAGGAGCTCATGACGACTCGGCCGGTCGTGCTGCCCGGGGCAAGGCCGCTGCTCATCGGTGGCCTCGCCGCCGCTCTCGCCGCCTCGGTGGGCGTGTTCGTCACCGGCCGGCTGTGGGTCGGGATCGTCCTGATGCTGATCGGCCTCGCGCTCGGGATCATGCTCGTGCTCCCCGTGGGCGGTGCGGACGTCCCGATCGTGATCTCCTTGCTCAACGCGTTCACCGGCCTGACCGTGGCGGCCGGCGGCTTCGTGCTGCGCAACACGCTGCTGCTGGTCGCCGGCACGCTCGTCGGGGCCAGCGGCACCATCCTGACCCGGCTCATGGCGGCCGCCATGGGCCGGTCCGTGACGGGCGTGCTCTTCGGCGCCCTGCGCGGCGGCTCGACCGCCGGCTCGACCGCGGTCAGTAATCGCCCAGTGCGCTCGGCCGGCCCGGACGACGTCGCCATCCTGCTGAACTACGCACACAAGGTGGTCGTCGTCCCCGGCTACGGGTTGGCCGTGGCGCAGGCCCAGCACGCGATCCGTGAGCTCGAGGAGGTGCTCGAGAGCCGGGGGGTGGAGGTCGAGTACGGCATCCACCCTGTGGCAGGGCGGATGCCCGGGCACATGAACGTGCTGCTCGCCGAGGCGAACGTGCCGTACGAGACCCTCAAGGAAATGGACGAGATCAACCCGGAGTTCAAGACCACGGACGTCGTCCTCGTCGTCGGCGCCAACGACGTGGTGAACCCGGCAGCGAAGACCACCCCCGGTGCGCCGATCTACGGCATGCCGATCCTCGAGGTGTCCGACGCCCAGCAGGTCGTCTTCCTGAAGCGGTCGATGCGGCCAGGCTTCGCCGGGATCGAGAACGAGCTGCTCTACGACCCCAAGACGACGCTGCTGTTCGGCGACGCCAAGGACTCGCTGACCAAGGTGCTGACCGCCCTCAAGGCGCTGTAGGGGACCGCGTCCGCCGGGAGATCCGCGGCGGCACTTCGGTGGTGTCACGGCAGCGGCGCGGGAAGCCGAGGCGCCGGGACCGGTGCGCGTTCGCGACGCGTCGCGGTGGCGCCACATCTGGGCCGTGCGCGCAGGCGCCGCGGGAGGCTCCTTCGGCTGTGCGGGGTACGGGTTCCACGCTGCGGGAGATCAGGCCTGCCCGCGAGCCGGGAGTGGTTCGGCTCTGGCGGCGTCCGGCTCCCTGAGATCCCGGCAGCGTCGAGCCGGGTGCAACGAAGCGGACGGTGAAGCCCACGATGAAGATCACAATGAAGCGATCCGGTCGTCAGGGCGCGCATCCGCTTCACCGTGATCTTCACCGTGATCTTCATCGTGGGGTTTCAGGCTTCACGGTCGGGTCACGGGTCGGGTTCACCGTGGGCTCCCACGGTCACCATGACGCACCCGCCCGGTGGCCCAGATCGCGGACCAGCGCACAGCATGCGGCGTGGCTCCCGCGCCCCGCGGAGTGAACTCCCTGATCGGACCCTCGGCCGCGCAGTGGCGGAAATGCCGGCGCCAGACGTCCGATGACTGGGCAAGAATGGGACCGTGACCCGCTACCTGAGGATCTTGCGCCGGGCAGCGGCCCGTAACCCGTTCCTGGCGTCCGTGATCGGCCGCCTGCCCATCTCGATGGCGCCCCTGGCCACCGTCCTCCTGGTGCAGCAGGTGTACGGGTCGTACGGCGTGGCCGGCCTCGTGACCGGGATGTACGCCCTGGGCGCCACCGCCGGCACGCCTGTGCTGGGCCGCCTGGTCGACCGCGTGGGCCAGCCCAGGGTCATCGCTCCGGCCGGGCTCCTGTCCGCGCTCCTGCTCACCGCGCTAGCCCTCGTCGCCGCCGCAGGTGCGCCGGTCGCCGCCCTGCTGGCCATCGCCGCCGGGGCCGGGCTCACGGCTCCTCCGCTGGCCTCGGTGACCCGCGGGACGTGGCGCGTCGCACTGCGCGGCGAGGACGACCGGCTCGCGGCATACGCGCTCGACGCGGTCGCCGTCGAGTTCATCTTCGTCGTCGGCCCGCTGCTCGTGGGCGTGCTCCTGGTGACGACGCCGCCGGCTGCACCGCTCCTCGTGACCGCCGGCCTGCTCGTCGTCGGCAGCCTCGCCTACGCGCGGTCGGGCGCCGTCCGGGCCTGGCGCCCCGAGCCGCACCCGCACCCGAACGGCCGCCCGGCCCCTTCGCCCGTGTCCGTCGCCGGGGTGCGCAGGGCCCTTGCGGTGGCGTTGCTGCTCGCACTCTCGTTCGCGCACCTCGACCTCTCCATCGCCGCCACCGCCCGGGAGGCGCTGGGGGATCCAGGCCGGGTCGGCCTGCTCTTCGCCTGCATCGCCGGCGGGAGCGGCGTCGGTGGCCTGTGGTACGGGTCGCGGACCTGGCGCTGGCCGGAGCGCCTGCGCCTCCCCGTGGCCCTGGCCGGAGTGACCACCGGCCTCGCCGCCGTGGCGATCCTGCTGGGCGGGGTCGAGGGGGTGGTCCGGCGGCCTCCCGCCCTGATCCTCGGGGCGCTGCTGCTGATCGCGGGCGTGTGCATCGCACCGGCGCTGATCGCGATCAACAACCTCGTCGACGCCGTCTCGCCGCGCTCGCGTCTGTCCGAGGCGCAGGCGTGGGTCTCGACGGCGTATACCGCCGGCGGCGCCGGCGGGACGGCGCTGGCCGGGCTGCTCGTGGACGGCGGCGGGCCGGGCCGGGGCTTCGTCGGCGCGTTCGCGCTCATGCTGGCCGGCCTGCTGGCGGCCGCGGCGTCGCAGCCGTTCTGGCGGTCGGCCGATCCCGTGCCGGCCCGCCCGGAGCTGGCGGCGTCCGTGCCCTGAAAGTCCTGAAGAGTCCGGAACAGTCCTGGGCAGCCCTGGACAGCCCTGGACAGTCCTGAACGGCCCTGGGCAGCCCGGGGCGCCGTGCCGTACGGTGCGGGGCGTGCTCGGCCACACCTTCGGCAGTGACAACCACGCGCCGGTCCACCCGGAGGTCCTGGCCGCAATCGCGGCGGTCAACCACGGCCACGACTCGCCGTACGGCGCGGACGACGTCACCGCCCGGGCTGTGGACGTCGTCCGCGCCCGACTCGGCGCCCCGGCGGCGGTCGCCTTCGTGTTCAACGGCACCGGGGCCAATCTCGTCGGCCTCGGGCTCGCACTGCGCCCGTGGCAACACGTCGTCTGCGCCGCGAGCGCGCACCTGGCGGTGGACGAATGCGGGGCGCCCGAACGGCTCCTCGGCGTGAAGCTCGTCGGGATCGACACGCCGGACGGCAAGCTCACCCCGCAGCTCGTCCGGGCGTCGGTGACCGGCGTCGGGGACGAGCACCGCACCCAGCCGGGGGCCGTCTCGATCACCCAGTCGACCGAGCTGGGCACGCTCTACACGCCGAGCGAGATCACCGCCATCGCCGAGATCGCCCACGAGCTGGGAATGGTCCTCCACGTCGACGGCGCGCGCCTGGTCAACGCGGCCGCCGCCCTCGGCGTCTCCCTCGCCGCCATCACCACCGACTGCGGCGTCGACGTGCTCTCGCTCGGTGGTACCAAGAACGGGATGCTCGCCGGCGAAGCCGTGGTCGTCCTGCGACCCGGTCTCGAGGTCGGCCTGGCCTTCGCCCGCAAGCAACTCGGGCAGCTGGGCTCGAAGGGTCGCTACCTGGCGGCGCAGTTCCTCGCCCTGTTCGAGGGCGACCTCTGGCGCAGCAACGCCGAGCACGCCAACGCGATGGCCCGCCGCCTCGCGGGCGGCGTCCGCGACCTGCCGGGGGTACGGATCACCCAGCCGGTCCAGGCCAACGCCGTCTTCGTCCTGCTGCCGCCGGCCGTCGTGGCCCCGCTGCAGGAACGGTTCGGCTTCTCCACCTGGGACGAGCGGACCGGTGAGATCCGCTGGATGTGCTCCTGGGACACCGCCGAGGCGGACGTCGACGATCTCGTGGCCGCGGTCCGTGCCGCCCTCGGCGACGGGTCCCCGCCGGTGCGGCACGCGGCCGCGAGTGGTACCACGAGAGCATGAATCTCAGCTCCCTGCGCCCAGCCCTGACCGACATCGGGCCGACGACCACGGTGTGGATCGACTCCCGTCGCGGCGACGAGACCGGGGGCCACGAGGTCCCCGTGCGCTGGGAGAGCCTCGCCGAGCGATTGCGGGATCTCGGGGCCCCGGACGCCGACCTCGCGGCCCTCGCCGAGCCCGCGACCGCGCCCACCGGACGGCCCGACCCCTCGTCCCGCGTGATGGCGGCCCGCGACGGGCGGGTGCTGCTCGACCAGGTCCTGGTCACGACCCCGCCGGACGCGGTCGGGATGGTGGCCTTCGAACAGGTGCCCGATGTCGGGCCGGTGGTCCGCGCCCGGCAGTTCCAGGTGGCCTTCGTCGTCGCCCGGATCGACCGGACCGGCGCCGACATCGACGTCTTCTCGGCCCTGGGCGCTCCTGCGCAGGAGGTCGAGCAGATCCGAGGCGAGACCCTGCACATCCACAAGGTCCGCGTCGGTGGCTGGGCGCAGCTGCGGTTCCAGCACCACACGGAGGAGGTGTGGCGCCGGAACGCCGAGGAGGTGGCCGCAGCGATCCACGCCACGGCGCAGGAGCACGGCGTCACGCTGCTCGTCCTGGGTGGCGACGTGCGGGCTCGGACCCTGGTGGCCGAGTACCTGCCGAAAGAGCCCGTCGGGCAGGGGTACGAGGTCCTCGAGGTCGAGGGGGACGTGCGCGCGGCGGGGGCGTCGGACGAGGCGCTGGACCAGGCTGTCCATCGGGCCGTGGCGGCGCGGATGACGCGGGAGGTGGACGGCGCGCTCGACCGGCTGCGCGCCGCCCGGTCGCCGGCGCATGACGGCACGCGGACCGGTACCGCGGCCGAGGACGTCGACCGGACGGTCGCGGCGTTCCAGCAGGGGCGGGTCGCCCTCCTGCTGCTGGACCCGAGCGCCCTGCGCCACCGGCGGCTCGAGGTGGGCGCGGGGCCGTACGACGTCGCGGTGCCCGGTGGTCCGCGTCCCTGGGACGGGGAGGCCGTGAGCGTGCCCGCCGATCTCGCCCTGCTGCGGGCGGCGGTGCTCACCGATGCGGACGTCGTCCTCGTGCGCGACGCCGACCTCGACGTCCCCGACGGCGCTGCCGCGCTGCTGCGGTGGGGTGAGCCGGAGGGACGGACCACGGAAGCGCGCGACGGCGTCCGCCTGCCGTGAGCCGGTGAGGCTCGCCCAGCGGTGAGGCTCGTCCACAGGAGGGGTGCGTCGACCCGCCAACGCCCCGCCATGCACAGGCCGCACCGCAGCGATCCCCGGGAGGCCGGTCGCGCGTTCTAGCGTCCTGCGTGGCGCCGCTGGCGCAGGGAGTCGGGGGAGGCGGCCGTGGACGGGACCTGGGTGCGGCAGCGGGCGGGGGAGGTGGCGGGCCTCGCCGAGGAGGTGCGCTCGATCGCCGACCGGGTCCGGCGCGCGGGTGACGCCGAGTGGAGGTCGACGGCGGCGGCCGCGTTCCGGGCGGGCTTGGAGGCCGAGGTGAGGCGCCTGCTCGTCGTCGGCGGCGAGGTCGACGAGGCCGCGGCGGCACTGCGCGCGCACGCCGATGCCATCGAGACGCCGGGTCCGGGTCCACTGGTCGCCGGGCTGCTCCGTGGGGCGCTTCCGTGATCCGTGGCGGCACAGGTCCTGGACCCCTGCAGGTGCGCGGCGGCGTGGGCGGGGTGGCCGCGCGGACCGAGGACCTGGAGCGCGCGGCGAGACTGCTCGGCGACGCGGGAGCCGGGCTCGTCGCGACGGCGATGCGGCTGCTGGGTGTGGCCGCGGATCCGTCGCTCCTGGCGACGGCCACGCTCGCGCCCGTCTCGCTGGCCGCCGCGGAGGCTCGCCTGGCCGGCGCGCTCGCGGGTTCCGCCGGCGTGCTGCGGTCCGCAGCTCGACTGGAGCTCCTGTCCCTGCGGCTGCGGGCGGCAGCGTTCGGCTACCGGACGGCCGACGAGGGGGCCGAGCGCCTCGCGCACGACGTCGACACGGGGACGGTGGTGCTGGGCGCCGGCCTGGCGGTCGGACTCGCCCCGCTCGCCGTGCCGGCGGTCCCGTTGGGGCTGCTCGCGGCGGTTCCCCTGCGCGGGCCTCACGCGGGCCCACCGATCGGGATGGCCGCAGGCCTGCTGGCTGCCCACGCCGGCCTGCTGGAACACGCGGTGGACGCCGTTCCCGGGACCGTCCCTCAGGCGGCGACCGCGATCCTCGCCGTGACGAGCGGATCATCGCTGCTGCGCGACCACGGCACGGTCGCCCTCTCGGCGTCGGCGCAGCGGGCGATGCCGCCGACCGGCGTGGCCGACCTGCTCTCGGGCATCGCGGCGTGCCGCGTCGATGCGGGCGCACAGCCGGGGACCATCCGCGTGGAGGCGGTGCGCGATGCCGATGGACGCCGGGCCTGGGTGGTCGAGATCCCCGGCACGCAGGACTGGTCGCCGGCCCCGGGGGGGAACCCGTTCGACCTGACCGCGGACGTCGCCTCCATGGCCGGCCGTCCGTCCGCCGCGGATCACGCGGTGGCCGCGGCGCTGGACCTCGCCGGTGCGCGCCGCGGGGAACCCGTCCTGCTGGCCGGGCACAGCCTCGGCGGCATGCTCGCCGCCGGCCTGGCCGCCGATCCCGCGTTCCGCGCACGATTCCGGGTCACCCATGTGGTCACCGCCGGGTCACCTGTGGCCGGCTATCCCATCCCGGCCGATGTCCAGGTGCTGTCACTGGAGCATGCCGACGACGTCGTGCCCGCCCTCGACGGCGCGCGGAACCCCGACCGGGCCGGCTGGGTCACGGTCCGTCAGCCGGTCTCCGGCTCGCCGATCGCGGCGGACCCCCTCGTGACTCACGGCATCGAGGGGTACCGGGCGACGGCGGCCCTCGTCGACGCCTCGGCGGATCCGTCCCTGGCGGCATGGCGGGCGGGTCTGGTGCCTTTCCTTCGCCGGCCGGGCGCGACGGCGGTCGACCTCGTCGTCACGGCGCGGCGGGCACAGCCGTGACGCCGGGCCGGCCTCATCCTTGCCGGGGGGCCCGCAGGGCCATGCTTCGGCGCAGGGCGTCGAGACCGGCCCGGCGACCGACGGGCAGGCGGGCGGCGACCCGGGTCAGCTCGGCCTCGTCGGCCTGCGACGACAGCCTCCTGGCCGCGCCGGCGACCGCGGCGAGGTCGTCCCGCTGGCCGGCGACGAAGCCCCGGTCGACGACGTCTCCGTGGCCGGGGACGACGACTGCGCCGAGACGGGGCAGCAGCCCGGTCAGCGTGATCGGCCACTCGAGCGGGTACGCGTCCTCGAAGGCCGGCGGGGCGCCCTCCTCGACGAGGTCGCCGACGATGCTCACGCCGGCGTCGTCGACGTGCACGACGGCGTCGTGGTCGGTGTGCCCACGACCGGGATGATGGACGACGACGGAGCGGCCACCGAGGGCGAGCCGGGTGCCGCTGATGAACGTCCGGTCGGGGAGAACGATCTCGACGTCCAGCACCGCCCGGGCGTCGTCCACCCGGCCGTGCTCGCGCAGCCACGCGGCCGTGAGGCCGCGCTGCTGCCCTCCGTCGCGCTCCAGACGGTCCCGGCAGCCGGCATGGCCCCAGATCTCCACGCCGGGCTGCTCGGACGCGAACACCGCGTTGCCGAAACAGTGGTCGAAGTGGGAGTGCGTCAGCACGACCACCCATGGCAGGCCGGTCACCTCGCGGATCGCGGACACCAGGGCCTGGGCGTGCCCGGCGTGGGCATGGGTGTCGACCACGAGGGCGCGCTCCTCGCCGAGGACGAGAGTCACGTTGAGGTCCAGCACACGGTGACGGCGGACGAGGACGCCGGGCCCGACCTCGCGCCACTGGTCGAACAGCCCGCCTGGCGGCTCGTGGCCCGGCCGCGGCTCGGGCGGTCCCGTCACCGGCCTCCCTCCGTCGCCGTCGGGGCGGTTCGCGCGGTCGGTGCGGTCGGGGCGGGACGCTCCGGCAGCTCGAGCGAGCGGCCCCGGAAGAGCGCCACGAGTTCCCCGTCGCGCTGGCGGGTCACGCGGACGTCGGTCACGCCGTGGCGGCCGTACCGCGTGTGCTCGCCGGCGTCGGCGATCAGGACGTCGCCGGCGAACGCGGGGGACACCCACGTGATCTCGGCCGACGCGGCGAACACCGGCCCGTGGCCGCGCCCATTGCAGGCAGCGGCGAAGGCGGTGTCGGCCAGGGCGAAGACCAGCCCGCCGTGACAGGTCCCGTAGCCCTGGACCATGTCGGGACGGACGGTCATCCGCATCCGGGCCGAGCCGATCCCCACCTCGAGGGCCTCGATCCCGAGGGCCTCGCTCGCCACGTCCTGAGCCAGCATCGTCCGCACGCGGTCGATTCCGGTCAGCTGGTCGTCGGCGTCCATGCGGTCCCTCCTTCCACACCCCGGACAGCTCGTCCCTCCTACGACGACGCCGGCTGCCCCGGCCACGACGAACGAGTGGCGGGCCGGGGCCCGCGGCTCAGCTCCCGTCGTGGACGGTGATGCTCACGACCATGCTCGCGAACGTCACGATCACGGCGGCTTCGAGGGTCGACCGGAAGAAGGGCCCGGAGTCGACGGTGATTCCGATCTTGCCGGACAGCAGTTCCACGATCTCGAGCATGAGCGCGTTCACCACGAACGAGATCAGGCCGAGGGTCAGCAGGTGGAACGGGAGTGCGAACCGTGTCAGCAGCGGCTTGATGAAGGTGTTGAACAGTCCGAACAATGTGTCCGAACAATGCTCCGACGACGAGCAGCGACAAGGCATTCCGCCCGACCGTGCCGTTGCCCACCGTGACCTCGGCGATGACGGGCGTCGCGACCCAGATCGCGACCGCGTTGATCACTACCTTCGTGACGATCGGGCGCACGAGTCATCCTGGCACGCCCTGCGCGATGCGCCGGGCCGCCCGTGGCGCTGCTTCTCGGACGGTCCGTCGCGGACAGGCCTTGCAACGCCATGGGTAAGGTGTGATGTACTACTCGGCGTGCTCAACCGCGGGGCGCCGGACGTGGTCGTCGTGGGCGCGGGGGTGGTCGGCGCCGCCTGCGCGCTGTCATTCACGCGGAGCGGACACCGGGTGACGGTCGTCGATCGTGGCCCGGTGGCGGGTGGCACGACGGGTGCCGGGGAGGGCAATCTCCTCGTGTCCGACAAGGTTCCCGGCCCTGAGTTGGAGCTGGCCCTGCTGTCCCTGCGGCTGTGGGGCGAGGTGGCCGCACACGTGGAGGCCGTCTCGGGCGGCGACATCGAGTTCGAGCTGAAGGGCGGCCTGGTGGTCGCCGCTGACGCCGCGGCCCTGACCGCCCTGCGCGCGCTCGCGGACAGGCAGCGGGGCCCCGGGCTGAAGGCCATCGAGGTACCCTCCGTCGGCCTGCCAGACCACGAGCCGTGCCTCGCCCGGGATCTCGCAGGCGGAGTCCTCTACCCACAGGACGCGCAGCTCCAGCCGATGGTGGCGACGGCTCGCCTCCTGCAGGCAGCCCGGCGCCGTGGTGCCGTCGTCCGGACGGGGGTGGCCGTCACCGGCTTCGTGCGCTCCGGCGACCGGATCACGGGAGTCCGCACGACCGCCGGCGACCTGCCCGCCGGCTTCGTCGTCAACGCCGCCGGCACCTGGGCCGGCCAGGTCGCCGCGCTGGCGGGCCTCGACCTGCCGATCCTCCCGCGGCGTGGGGTCGTGCTCGTGACGCAGCCGTTGCCGCCCCTGGTCAGGCACAAGGTGTACGCAGCCCAGTACGTCGCGGACGTCGCCAGCGACGAAGCGAGTCTGGAGAGCAGCGCCGTGATCGAAGGGACACGCGCCGGGACCGTACTGATCGGTGCCAGCCGTGAACGGGTCGGGTTCCGACGAGGGATGCCATGGCCCGTGGTTCGCCGGCTCGCGGCGCAGGCGCTCCGGCTCTTCCCGGCCTTGGGCGACGCCGCGCTGCTGCGGACGTACTCCGGACTGCGGCCATACTGCCCCGACCACCTGCCGGTGATCGGCCCCGATCCGCGCGCCCCCGGCCTGGTGCACGCCTGCGGTCACGAGGGCGCCGGGGTCGGGCTCGCCGCTGCCACCGGGCATCTCTTGGCGCAGGTCATCGCCGGCGAGACCCCCGAGCTCGATCTCGCGCCGTTCCGGCCCGAGCGGTTCGCGGAGGTGGTCGCGTGAGCTCGTTCGATTTCGACGGTGCCCCGATCGACTACTCCGACGGCCAGAGCGTCGGTGCCGCGCTCTGGGCGCACGGCATCCGGTCATGGCGTACCACCAGGGTCCGGGGTAGACCGCGCGGCCTGTACTGCGGCATTGGAGTGTGCTTCGACTGCCTGATCGTGATCGACGGGCGGCCCGACGAGCGCGCCTGCATCGTCCCCGCCCGCCCGGGCCTCGACGTTCGCACGCAGCGAGGAGCCGGCCGTGCCGATCATCACCTGTGATGTCGCCGTGGTCGGTGCCGGCCCGGGCGGAACGGCTGCCGCCGTCACGGCCACCCGGGGGGGAGCCGGGGTCGTCCTCGTGGACGGGGAGGCACGGCCGGGCGGCCAGTACTGGCGCCACGGATCCGCTGACGTCGCCGAGACCGGCGTCGTCGCCGAGCACCGGGCGCAGTGGCGCGCAGTGTCCCGCCGGCTGGACCAGGCGCTCGCGTCCGGCCGGTTGACGTATCTGGCCCGTACCCGGGTCTGGCGACTCGACCCGCCGGGGGAGTCGGCGCCTGCTGATCTCCACGCCGTGCGATCCGGTCGGGACGGCGACATCCCCGTTCGCATCCGCGCGGCCGCCGTGGTCCTGGCAACCGGCGCCCACGACCGCGTCCTCCCCTTCCCGGGCTGGGATCTCCCGGGAGTGCTGACCGCGGGTGCCGCGCAGGCCTTGCTCAAGGAACACGGCGTCGTGGCGGGTTCCCGGGTCGTCGTCGGCGGCACCGGCCCGTTCCTCCTGCCCGTCGCGGCGGCACTGGCCGACGCGGGCGCCCATGTGCTCGAGGTGGCCGAGGCCGGGACGGGGCGCGGCTGGGCCCGCGGGTGGCGGGCAGCCGCCGGCGCTCCCGGCAAGATCGCCGATGGCGTCCGGTACGCGGCACTTCTGGCCCGCCACCGGGTCCCGGTCCATTGTCGGCACGCGGTGGTCGCCGCCTCGGGGGACGGTCGCCTCGACGCGGTCACCGTGGCACGGGTCGACGGGGACTGGCGGGCGATGCCCGGCACCGAGCGCCGCGTCGAGTGCGACGCGGTCGCGGTCTCGTGGGGGTTCGCCGCCCGCCTCGAGCTCGCCCTGCAGGCGGGCTGTGACACCGGACCCGGCCCGGACGGTGCGCCCGCCGTTCGGGTGGACGCGGTCGGACGCACGTCCGCGCCGAGTGTCCTGGCCGCCGGAGAGATCGCCGGGGTCGGCGGCGCCGATCTCGCCGTCCTGGAGGGCGCGGTCGCCGGAACCGCTGCGGCAGCCGTCGCCGCCGGTCGCGAGCCGGTCGCTCCGCATCCCGGTATCCAGGCCCGTCGGGAGCGCCTCGCGGGTTTCGCCGCGGCGATGCACGCCGCCCACCCGATCCGCCCGGGGTGGACCGGTTGGCTCACGCCCGACACCGTTGTGTGCCGGTGCGAGGAGGTCTCCGTGGCCGCCGTCAGAGAGGCGGTCGAGCAGCTGGGCGCCGACGATCCGCGCACGGTCAAGCTGCTCACGCGGGCCGGCATGGGCTGGTGCCAGGGGCGGATGTGCGGCGAGGCCGTCGCGGGGCTCGTCGCCGACGCGACCGGCACCGACGTCGACCCGTTCGGCGGTGCGCTGGCCGCCGCCTCCCGCCCCGTCGCCGCCCCCGTTCCGCTCGGCGCCGTCGCCGCGGAGGAGCCCGACATGCCGATCGACCGACAATCCGATCCCCGCTCCGGAGGCCCGTCATGACCCCCCCTTCCCGGCCCTGGCACGGCGTCCTGGTCGCGACAGCACTGCCGCTGCGGCCGATGGGTGCCGGCGGCTCGCTCGCACCCGACCTGGACGGTTACGCAGAGCACGTCGCCTGGCTCACCGCCAGCGGCTGCGACGGCATCGTTCCCAACGGCTCCCTCGGGGAGTACCAGACGCTCACGCCGGACGAGCGCACCGCGGTGATCCGGACGGCGGTGGCCGCCGCACCGGCCGGCGCGACCGTGATGCCCGGGGTCGCCGCCTACGGGTCCGGCGAGGCACGACGATGGGCCGAGCAGGCGGCTGAGGCCGGTGCGCCGTGCGTGATGCTCCTGCCGCCGAACACCTACCGCGCGGACGAGCGCGCGGTCGTGCAGCACTTCCGTGAGGTCGCCGACGTGGGCCTGCCGGTGGTCGCCTACAACAACCCCTATGACACCAAGGTCGATCTGACCCCGGCCCTGCTGGCGCGGCTCTTCGGCGAGGGCTTGATCGTGGCCGTCAAGGAGTTCAGCGGCGACGTCCGCCGGGCTTATGAGATCGCCGAGCTCGCCCCGGGTCTCGACCTGCTGGTCGGTTCCGACGACGTGACGCTCGAAATGGCTCTGGCCGGCGCCGTCGGCTGGGTCGCCGGCTTCCCGAACGCGCTGCCCGACGCGTGTGTGAGGTTGTGGCGCGCCTGCGCAGCGGGAGATCTCGCCACGGCCCTTCCCCTGTACCGATCGTTGCATCCGCTCCTGCGGTGGGACGCCCGCACCGAGTTCGTCCAGGCGATCAAGCTCTCGATGGACCTTGCGGGCCGGTACGGCGGCCCGTGCCGGCCTCCGCGCCTGCCGCTGCTGCCCGAGCAGGAGGCCCAGGTGCGCGAAGGCACCCAGAAGGTGCTGGCGGAAGGCCTGCGATGAGGTCACGGCGCGTCCTGCACACCGTCGAATCCCACACCGAAGGCATGCCCACCCGGGTCGTCACCGGCGGGGTGGGGGTGATCCCGGGGGAGACGATGCTCGACCGCCGCCGGTGGTTCAGGGCCCACAGCGACGGCCTGCGCAGGCTCCTGATGAACGAGCCGCGGGGACACGGGGCGATGAGCGGGGCGATCCTGCAGCCGCCGACCCGCCCCGACGCCGACGTCGGCGTCCTCTTCATCGAGGTGTCCGGCTGCCTGCCGATGTGCGGGCACGGGTCGATGGGCGTCGCGACCGTGCTCGTCGAGACCGGGATGGTCGAGGTCGTCGAGCCCGTCACGACGATCCGGCTGGACACTCCTGCGGGTCTCGTCGCCGTCGACGTCCAGGTGCGTGACGGCGGGGCCATCGCCGTGACGCTGACCAACGTCCCCTCGTTCGCCCAGGAGTTGGACGCCGTCGTCGACGTCAAGGGATACGGCGAGGTCCGGTACGACATGGCGTTCGGCGGGAACTACTACGCGATCCTGCCGATCGAGGCGCTCGGACTGCCCTTCGACCGGTCCCGGAAGCAGGAGATCCTCGAGGCCGGCCTCGCCGTCATGGACGCCGTCAACGCCCAGCGGCGACCGGTCCACCCGGACAATCCCGAGATCGACGTGTGCCATCACGTGCAGCTCGTCGCACCGGGCTCGGATGCCGGGCACTCCCGACACGCCATGGTCATCCACCCCGGGTGGTTCGACCGCTCTCCGTGCGGGACGGGGACGAGCGCCCGCGTCGCGCAGCTGCACGCGCGCGGTGAGCTCAGGCTCGGTGCCGACTTTGTCAACGAGTCGTTCATCGGCACGCGGTTCGTCGCGCGGGCGGTACGGGAGGCCACCGTGGGTCCGGCGACGGCACCGCTGCCGGCCGTGGTCCCGACGATCACCGGCCGGGCCTGGATCACCGGCACCGCCCAGTACCACCTCGACCCAACCGACCCCTTCCCCGAGGGCTTCCTGCTGTGACCCTGCCCGAGCCGGTGGAGCTGGGGCCCGCCGTCGTCGCCGAGAGCCTGCGCGCACAAGTGGCCGACGCCGTCCGCGCCGCGCTCGTCGCCGGCTCCATGGCGCCGGGGGAGGTCTGCTCCGCGCCCCAGCTGGCCGAACGCTTCGGCGTGTCCGTGACCCCGGTCCGTGAAGCGCTGCTCGAGCTCGTCCGAGACGGTCTGCTCGTGGCCGTCAGGAATCGGGGCTTCCGGGTCGCCGAGTACAGCCGGGAGGAGCTCGACGCGACCAGCGACGTCCGGCTGCTGCTCGAGCCGGAGGCTGCCGAGCGCGCCGCCGCCCGGCCCGTGGCCGACCGGGTCGCCGCTGCGGAGGCCCTGCGCGCCGCCGCCCGTCTGGTCGTCGAGGCGGCCGCGGCCGGGGACGTCGTCGGCCACGTCCGCGCCGACCGCGCCTTCCACGCCGGCCTGCTGCAGCTCGCCGGCAACCCCGTGCTCACCGACACGGTCTTGAGGCTGCGTGACCGATCGCGCCTCTACGGCCGGGCCGACGCCGTGCAGCGGAGCACTCTGGAACAGGCGGCGGCCGAGCACCACCGCCTGCTCGACCTCGTCGTGGCCGGTGACGGCGCCGGTGCCCGGGCGGCGATGGCCGGGCACGTGCGGCACGTCCGCGCGGAATGGTCCCCGCGGGATCGGCGAGGCTGACCCGAGTCAACTCGGGGCAACGCTGCGGCGGTCCGCTCGACGGGGACCACCACCCGAGGTGGTTCACGCCGGCAGCCGGGGCTGCGGCCCGACGTCGGCGAGATCCGCTGCGGCGCGCCCCGAGGACCACCCCTCCCAGTCCGTGATGTGGTGCGCACGGGGTCGGGCCAGCCGCGGGAACAGCCCCGTCAGCGTACGCTCGACCTCCAGATCGCGGGCCGCGAGGACCGGCAACAGGGCCTGACCGGCAGCCTCGTCGGCGTCCTCCTCGACCTGCGCCCGGGCCTGGGACAGGCGTTCGCCGATTCGTTGCCCGAACGCGAGCAGGAACGAGCGCCGGAAGGCCCGCGTGCGCGACCGCCCGGCCGCGTCCATTCGGGATCCCTCGCGGGTCATCGCCCGGGTTGCCTGGACGAGCAGGGACGTGAACAGCGTCTCGACGACCTGGAGGTCGACCGGGAACCCTACCACCGTGCAGAAGCCGAGCTGCTTCGCCCAGACGTTCCGGCATCGGTTGGCGCGCGCCACGGCGGTCAGAAGCCCTGTCTTGGGCCCGTCATAGGGGGTGTCGATGCCGATGCGGACGGCCGCCGGCCCTGCCGCCCCGGGGTCCCCGCGCGCCTCGATCGACGCCGTGTCGATGCTGTGTCGGGCCATCAGTGCCTGCGCACCCGCCGTGAAGGTCTCCGCCTCGGCGGGGTACGTGGTCGACTCCGCCTTGGCGAGGAGGGCCCGGACCCGGCTGAGGATCCGTGGGTCCACCTCGCGAGCAGCACCCTCCGCGGTCACGGCCTGGATCGCTCCGGGCAGGGGAGCGAGCACCGCGAGCCGGGGGAGGCCGTGCAGCAGGTGCAGCAGCGGCACTGCTCGCGTGGCGACCTCGGCCCACGGGACCGCAGGCGGCCCGCCGCGGCCGCAGGCCCGCCGGACCTCGATGCCCAGCTCGTCCATCTGCCCCCGCCAGCGGCGGTCGATCGTGTCGGGCGGGTAGCCGTCGAGCTCGGCGGCGACGACCAGGCGCAGGAGCGTGAGGTCGCCGTTCACCAGCCGGCGGGTCGCGACGCGGATCAGATCGGCCGGCTGGTAGCCGGCCTCCCACGCCGCACGCACGGCGCCCAGCAGGATCCCTCTGGCGCTCTCCTGCGACCACCCGCCGGCTCCCGTGCCCGGATCGTTCCCCGGCATGTCCTCCCCCTCCCGGTCGCCCCTGCGGCACCCGATCGCGGCAGGTTGGCACCCGTGAGCCCGGACCGCGAGCACGTCGCCCCCCGGCTGTGGACGGCGTGACGGCTGTGGATGACGGCGTGAGCGCCGACGGCGCTGTCAGCCGCCAGGCCTACAGTTGCCGACATGACCACCGACGACGTCGTCGGGCCGCGGCTGCGCCCGGTCCTGGCCGGGGTCCCCCGGTACGTGCCCGGCCGGCCCGCGGCGGGTCCAGGGGGCGCGGTCGGGTACAAGATCTCCTCGAACGAGAACCCCTACCCACCGCTGCCGTCCGTGCTGCGGGCAGTCGCCACGGCCGCCCGCACCATGAACCGTTATCCCGACCTCGCCAGCCGTCGACTGGTGGATGCCGTGGCCGCGCGGCTCGCCGTCCCGGCGGAGTGCGTGGTGCCCGGAACCGGGAGCGTCGCCGCACTGGGGCACCTGGTGCAGGCGGTGTGCGACCAGGGCGACGAGGTCGTCCATGCGTGGCGGTCCTTCGAGGCCTTCCCGATCGTGACGCAGGTGTGCGGCGCCCGGCCTGTCCCGGTCGGGTTGACTCCCGACGCGCGTCATGACCTTCCGGCGATGGCCGACGCGGTCGGCGCCCGGACCCGGATGGTCCTGGTCTGCTCGCCCAACAACCCGACCGGCCCGGCGGTGCACGGCGAGGAGCTCGAAGCCTTCCTCGACCGGGTGCCCCCCGACGTCCTCGTGGTGCTCGACGAGGCCTACGTCGAGTTCGTGCGCGACGAGAAGGTCGTCGACGGCATCGACCTCTGGCGGCGCCGGGAGAACCTGGCTCTGCTGAGGACGTTCTCCAAGGCGCACGGTCTCGCCGGCCTCCGGGTCGGCTACGCCGTGGCCCACCCGCGGCTCGCCGACGCGGTGCGCGCCACCGCCCTGCCGTTCGGAGTGTCCACGATCGCCCAGGAGGCGGCGATCGCTTCGCTGGCACCGGCAGCCGAGGCCGAGCTCCTGGACCGGGTCGAGGCTCTCGTGGCAGAGCGCGATCGGGTCACGACCGGGCTGCGCGACCGGGGGTGGAGCATCCCGGATCCGCAGGGCAACTTCGTCTGGTTGGCACTCGGCGCCCGGACCCTTGACGTCGCCGCGGCCTGCGCGGACGCCGGCATCATCGTCCGCCCGTTCGCCGGGGAGGGAGCTCGCTGCACGATCGGTGAGCGAGAGGCCAACGATCGCCTCCTGGCCGTCGCCGCGGCGTTGCCCGGCGGGGTCGGTGCGCGTGAGCGTCCGGTGGGCGTCGAGCCCGGGGTCCGGCACTCGGCGAGGTAGGCGGGCGCGCACCCCGCTGCCCGGTGCGCCGCCGTCGCCGCCCTACCCGCTCGGTGGCACGAG
>DATKNA010000086.1:0-2243 GCA_035541595.1 Kineosporiaceae bacterium
TTCTGGCAGAACCTTCGCGTCGGGCGCTACTCGATCAGCGACGTACCGCCCGACCGGTGGGACCCGGAGCTCTACTACGACCCCGATCCGGCCGCCCCCGACAAGACGTACAGCAGGATCGGCGGCTGGGTCCGCGAGTACCCCTGGGACCCGCTGTCCTGGCGGCTCGCCGTGCCGCCGAAGGTGGCCCAGCAGATTGACATCGGCCAGCAGTGGTCCGTCTCCGCCGCGCGCTCGGCGCTCCTGGACGCGGGGTGGCCGACATGGTCCGTCGACCCGGAGCGCGTGGCGGTCATCATCGGCAACGCCATCGGCGGCGACAAGCACTACCGGACGGCCCTGCGGGTCCAGTTCCCGGAGGTGGCCCGCGACCTGGAGCGGACCGACGCCTTCGCCTCCCTGCCGGAGCCTGCGCGCCGGCAGATCCTCGCCGACTGGCGCGCGCGCTTCCTCGCGCACGAGCCGGAGATCACCGAGGACACGATGCCGGGTGAGCTCTCCAACGTCCTGGCGGGCCGTGTCGCCAGCCTGCTGAACTTCCGTGGCCCCAACTTCACCACGGACGCCGCCTGCGCCTCGGGCCTGGCCGCCATGTCCGCGGCCGTGCACGGGCTGGTCGAGGGCGAGTACGACGCGGCCGTCACCGGCGGAATCGACCGCAACATGAGCATCTCCGGCTTCGTGAGGTTCTGCAAGATCGGGGCGCTGTCGGCCACCGGGACACGGCCCTTCGACGCCGGCGCGGACGGGTTCGTCATGGGCGAGGGGGCGGCGCTGTTCGTCCTCAAGCGACTGGCCGACGCCGAGCGCGACGGCGACCGGATCTACGCCGTCCTGCTGGGCCTCGGCGGCTCGAGCGACGGCAAGGGCAAGGGCATCACCGCACCCAATCCGGTGGGCCAGCGGCTCGCCGTGGAGCGGGCGTGGCGCAGCGCCGGGCTGAAGCCGGGGACGGCCTCGGCCGTCGAGGCGCACGGCACGTCGACCCGGGTCGGGGACGCCACCGAGCTGGCGAGCCTGGGCGAGGCGTTCGGCGGCGCCGGCGCGGCGCCGGGCTCGGTCGCGCTGGGTTCGGTCAAGTCCAACATCGGTCACCTGAAGGCCGCGGCGGGCTCGGCCGGCCTGTTCAAGATGGTGATGCAGCTCCACGAGAAGGTGCTGGTCCCGAGCCTGCACTTCCACGACCCCAATCCGAACGTGGACTGGGCGCACACGCCGTTCCGGGTGAACACCGAGCTGCGGGAGTGGCCGGCCGACCCCGAGGGGGCGCGCCGCGCCGGCCTGAGCGCGTTCGGGTTCGGCGGGACCAACTTCCACGCCGTGCTCGAGGAGTACGTCCCGGGACGGCACCGGCCGGAGAGCGCGCCGCGCACGTTCGCCGCCGCACAGGTGCCCTCGGCCGTCGTGCGATCCGCGACCGACCGGCAGGCCGCCCCGCGGGTGACCGCGAAGGCGCCGCTGCGCGGCGCGCTGGTGCTGGGCGGCACGGACGACGCCGACCTGGTGCGACAGCTCGAACGCGTGGCGGCCGACGCGGCCAAGGGCTCCGCGCCGGCACCCGCACCGCCCGACCCGGCGCTCGCGGACGCCGCCGTCCGGATCGCGATCGACTACGCGGACGCGCGCGACCTGGCCGCGAAGGCCGCCAAGGCGCTCAAGGCCTTCGGCTCCGGCATCCCGGCGATGTGGACGATGCTGCGTGCGCAGGGCGTCTTCGTGGGCCGTGGCCCCGCTCCGAAGGTCGCGTTCCTGTACACCGGACAGGGCTCGCAGTACGTCAACATGCTGAAGGAGCTGCGGTCCCGGGAACCGCTCGTCGCGGCGACCTTCGACGAGGCGGACCTGGTCATGACCCCGCTGCTGGGCCGGCCGCTCACGTCCTACATCTTCGTCGACGAGAACGACCCCGAGGCCGTGCGCCAGCTGCAGAAGCAGCTGATGCGGACCGAGATCACCCAGCCCGCCGTGCTGACCGTGGACCTGGCGCTGACCAGGCTGCTCGACGCCTACGGCGTGCGGCCCGACCTGGTGATGGGCCACAGTCTCGGCGAGTACGGCGCCCTGGTCGCCGCCGGGGCCATGACCTTCGACGCCGCGCTGGAGGCGGTCAGCGCCCGCGGTCACGAGATGGCGTCGCTGTCGGTCACGGACAACGGGGCCATGGCCGCCGTCTTCGCGCCGCTGACCGAGATCCAGCGGGTGGTCGACTCGATCGACGGCGACGTCGTCATCGCGAACATCAA
>DATKNA010000087.1:0-2424 GCA_035541595.1 Kineosporiaceae bacterium
CCGACGTCACCGGCTCCATCACCCTGCCCGAAGGCACCGAGATGGTGATGCCCGGCGACAACACCCAGATGAACGTGGAGCTCGGCAAGTCCATCGCCATGAGCGAGGGCCTGCGCTTCGCCATCCGGGAGGGCGGCCGCACGGTGGGCGCCGGCTACGTCGTCAAGATCATCAAGTAGCGATGCCCGACAAGCAGAAGATCCGCATCCGTCTCAAGGCCTACGACCACGAGACGCTCGACCAGTCGACGAAGAAGATCGTCGAGACGGTCCTGCGCACCCAGGCGAAGGTCCGCGGTCCGGTGCCCCTGCCCACCGAGAAGCACCGCTACACGGTGATCCGGTCGCCGCACAAGTACAAGGACAGCCGCGAGCACTTCGAGATGCGGGTGCACAAGCGGCTCGTCGACATCGTCGAGCACAGCCCGAAGACGGTCGACTCGCTCCAGCGCCTCGACCTCCCTGCGGGTGTCGACATCGAGATCTCGATCCAGACGGCCTGAGCAGCACGGCACCGCCCGTACACTCGGTGGTGTGAAGGACGTCCTCGACGACATCGAACGGTTCCGGCGCTCGGGCCGGCGCGTCGCCGTGGCGCGCGTGGTCGGCCTCGAAGGCTCGGGGCCGCGCGACCCGGGGGCGACCATGGTCGTCGCCGACGACGGCGAGGTCGCCGGGTCGGTGAGCGGCGGGTGCGTCGAAGGCGCAGTGCTCACCGAGGCGCTCGACGTCCTGGAGAAGGGCGACCCGCGGCTGGTGTCGTTCGGGTACTCCGACGACGACGCCTTCGCCGTCGGCTTGTCATGCGGCGGGACGATCCACGTGTTCATCGAGCCGCTCGACTGGTGACCACCCAGCCGGCGCCCCTCTACGAGTCCCTCCGCGACGCCATCCGGGCGTCCCGCCCCGCCGCCCTGGCCACCATCGTCGCCGGGCCGCCGGACCGGCTCGGCGCCAAGCTGCTCGCCTTCTCCGACGGCGAGGTGCAGGGGACGCTCGGGTTCGACGCCCTCGACCGGGTTGTCGCCCGCGACAGCGTCGGCGAGCTGGAGGCGGGCCGCAGCGGCACCCGCCACTACGGGCTCAACGGCGAGGCGCGGCAGGAGGACCTGTCGGTCTTCATCGAGTCGTTCGCCCCACCGCCCAAGATGGTCATCTTCGGGGCCGTCGACTTCACCGCCGCGCTCCTGCGCGTGGCCAAGTTCCTCGGGTACCACGTCACCGTGTGCGACGCCCGGCCGGTGTTCGCCACCCGGCAGCGGTTCCCGCTCGCCGACGAGGTCGTCGTTGACTGGCCGGACCGCCACCTGGCGAAGGTCGGCCCCGAGCTCGGGCCGCGCGACGCGGTCTGCGTGCTGACCCACGACGCCAAGTTCGACGTGCCCGCCATCGTCAGCGCCCTCGCCACCCGGGTCGGCTACATCGGCGCCATGGGGAGCCGGCGCACCCATGTGCAGCGTGTCGAGCGCCTCCTCGAGGCCGGGGTGGCCGAGGCGGACCTCGTCCGCATCATGTCGCCGATCGGCCTCGACATCGGAGCCCGCACGCCGGAGGAGACCGCCATCTCCATCTGCGGCGAGATCATCGCTCTCCGCACCGGTCGGCGCCCGCCGTCGCTCCGCGACGTCTCCGGCCCGATCCACTCCCACCGCGGCTGACGCCCCGGCCCCGCCTCCCCGGCCCCCGCCTCCCCGGCCGATCCGGCTCCCCCGGCTCCTCCGGGCTCGCCCGCTCCGGAAGTGACGCGATTATCGCGTCTTTCGCGAAATACTCATGCCTCTAAGCCTGTTTCGCGCAACTGAGATGTAAATGACGCGAATATCGCGTCAGTTCCGTACGGCTGGGCGCCGCGGCGTCAGGGCGCAGTGGCGTAGAGGAAGAACTCGACGGCCCCCCTGCTCCCCTTCACGGGGCACTCGGTGACACCTTCCACCCGCCACCCGGCGGCGACCGCGCCGTCCACGGCGGCGGCGCACGCCTGCTCCAGCACCGCCCGGTCCGTCGGGATCGTCGGCAACCGCAGCTCGAACATGGGCTTGACCAGCCCGAGGAGCGGGGCGGCGGACCCGAACTCGAGCCGGGAGAGCTGGGCGAGCGCCGCCGACAGCGACAGGTAGCTGACGTCGATGCTCACCCCCGTCAGGGGCCCGGGGACGAGCGCAGGGGCGAGGTCGGCGACGTTGGTGCGCTCCAGCGCGGCGACCCGCGGGTCCTGGCGGAGCGACCCGAGCAGCTGTCCGTGCCCAACGTCGACGGCGTGCACCCGCGCCGCCCCGGCGTCGAGCCACGCCTGGGTGAAGCCGCCCGTCGAGGCGCCGACGTCGAGCACCACCCGGCCCGTGGCGTCGACGGCGAAGTGGGCGAGCGCCCACCCCAGCTTGCGCCGGCCGGCCAGCTCGGCGGGCGGCGCGTGGCGCACGGGGGC
>DATKNA010000088.1:0-2017 GCA_035541595.1 Kineosporiaceae bacterium
CCCTCGTCGAGGAGCGCGCGGGCCAGGGGCAGGTCGCGGATCGGGACGGGCATCGTGGCCTCCTGGAGTGCTGTCTCGATATGGGCAGGGGCAGGTGTTCACGTACTCGCCGTGCACGACCACGGCACCGAGCTGCGTCCCACCCGCCCTCGTCACGGGCTGAGATCCCGTGGGGGCTTGAACTCGTCCAGCTCGTTCAGCGCTGCCTGAGCGGCCTGACCTGTCAGCCCGAGGAACCGATCCGACTGCACCGCCGACTCGCCTCGGTCCGGCAGGGCGTACTCCTCGCGTTCGGTCGCCTCCTCGTTCCGCCCGACATGGGACAACGAGACGTTGCCTCGTGCGTCCTGCTCGACCGACCGCGTCCTGAACCGCCGCAGAATTCTCCATCCCATGGAACGAGCATGGCGCGAACGCGCCGATTGGTCATCAATGCCGGGGAGTTCCTTGACGAGTCGGCCGGGTCGTCCGCTCGTCGTCGTCCGCTCGTTCGAGGCCGGGAGCCTCTGGCGCCAGGAAGCCGGGCCGACCGTGTTCGCGCCCTCTCCGGCGCACACCGATCCCGAGGGCAATGTCATCGAACTGTGGGGAGCCGCACTCGCTGCGCCGCTCGCTGTGTTACGGCAGCAGATCCTCCAGGCGATCGGCCGCCAGGATCCTGTCGGCGGCCTCATCGTCGGGCAGCGCGGACAGCGACTCGACCGCGGCGTCGACCCGCGGATCGTCACCGAACCGGCGACGCAGCACGGCCTTGGTCATGGCCACGGCCCCCTGGGCGCGGCCCTCGGCGCGGCCCTCGTCGAGGAGCGCGCGGGCCAGGGGCAGGTCGCGGATCGGGACGGGCATCGTGGCCTCCTGGAGTGCTGTCTCGATGATAGGCAGGGGCAGGTGAATCGATGCCAGCGTCACGGCAGCATCAAGCAGGCGCCGCTGCCGGGACGGCTCCGCCGCGGCGATCAGGTCTGCCGCCGCCGTCAGGGCTGCGGCCCGCTCCGATCGACTACCGCCGGCCAGTGCCGCCAACGCCGCCGTCGTCGCCGTGCCCAGCAGGCGGTCCCGGTCGAGGTCGGCGGCCCGGACCACCACCCAGCGCACGACCATCAACCCGTCGGGATCCTCATACCGGTCCGGCACGGCCGGGTCGTCGACGAGCGCGAGGACGAACTGCACGATCCGAACGGCTGGATGACGGCGGCGGATCTGAGCCCGGTACTCCACCATCCGCAGCGGCAGGTCCCTTCGGCGGTCTTTCACGTACTCGCCGTGCACGACGACGGCACCGAGCTGCCCCAGCAGGTCGGGCCGCACCGTGGACCTGCTCAGCTCACGATCCAGTGGCCGCCACCCCTCCCCCGGAGGGATCTCGGCCGTCGCCGGCAACACCGACAGCAGGCCCACGGGATCGTCCTCGGCGACGGCCTTCATCGCGTCGTCGAACCTCGGCCCCCGCTCGATGGCGCCCCCTGGCCCCGCCTGGCCCACCATGCCTCCCCGAGCTCGCCCCGCGAGGCACGCTAGGCGCGACCACCGACATCGAGCGCGGATCGCAGCCACGGAAGGCCCTCAGCCCGGAGCGGCTGAAGGAGCGAGTGACGAGCTCCGACCTTCCCGTCAGGCGGAAAGCACGTGTGGCATCCGATGCCACCGGGCAGCGACATCGGAAGCATCTCCCCGCAGACCCCGGACGCCGACCCCGAGGGTGCGACGGCGTCACGCTCAGCCGGACGGAGATCCTTCCGCTCGCCCCGTGGCCCCCGCGACGCCGGCCCCCACCAGCGGAAGGGCATTGCGGGTGGTCAGCGACTGCCACGACTCGCCCTCGACCGGCACCCGCGCCGCGTTGATGGAGGCGACCTGCGCCTGGACGGCGGACGAAGGCGTGAAGCAGTAGTCGCTGCCGTACAGCAGCCGGTCAGGGTCGACCAGGCCGAGCAGGGCGGGAACGTGGCGGGGGAACGGCGTGCCGGCGAGGTCGTAGTGCAGGCGACGCAGCTGGGCCACCGCGCCGGCCTCCACC
>DATKNA010000089.1:0-2073 GCA_035541595.1 Kineosporiaceae bacterium
GTGACCTTGCCCTTGTACGGGCTGGCGGTGTCGAAGACGACGCCCCACGAGTTCGGGGCCGGCGTCACCACGGCCTGGTTCCACATCAGCACGTTGGCGCCCCAGCCGTGCGGGATGCCGTACATCTGCCCGTTCACGGAATTCCACGGCCGGTTCTTGAGGAAGGGTGCGATCGTCGCGTAGTTGGGCACCAGGCTCGTGTTCACCGGCGCCACGACGCCGCCGTAGATGAGCCGCAGCGTGGCGTCGCCGGAGGCCGAGACGCCGTCGTACTGGCCGGTCTTCATCAGCGTGACCATCTCGTCCGACGAGCCGGCCACCTTGTTGTTGACCTTGCAGCCGGTCTGCTTCTCGAATGGGGTCACCCAGTCGGGGTCACCGGCCTTGCTGCCGTCCATGACGTACCCGGCCCAGCTGACGAGGTCGACCTCGCCCTCGCCGGCCCCGACGGACTGCTGGACGGGGATGGACGGCGGCGCCGCCCGGCTCGTTCCCGAGCCACCACCGGCGGAGCTCGTGCCACCGCCGGACCCTGAACCACAGCCGGCCAGCACCGCCACCGCGGCCACGGCCAGCACCGCCAGGCGAACCCCCGCCGGCACCCGCGGGGGGCGCCCGCCAGAACGAGCACGCATCGCTCTCCTCCTCGGTCGATCCGCCGCCGGGCGGCGGAGGGCTGGGCCCGCGTCAAGCGGGCACGTCGTGCGTGTCCCGCGGTGGGGACGACGCCGCGTCCGGCGGCGCCCCGTCCGGCAGCCGGTACGCGTCCGCCCGCTGCCAGACCAGCCGGACCCGGTCCCCCCGACGGATCTGACCCGGGACCTCCCCAGGTTCCTCCCCCGAGCCCTCGGCCGCGGGCGACCACAACGCGACGAGCTCGCCCCCCGCGTCGAGCGCGACCACCACCCTCGTCGTCGCTCCCGCGTACACCACCTCCCGGACGACCGCGGCCGTCGCGACGGCGCCGTCCGGAACCCGGGCCGCCGCGGACTCCTCCGGGCCGGCCGGCAGCAGCGTGATCCGCTCGGGCCGGACGGTGTGCAGCGCCTCGACCCCGAGCAGCTCCTTGGAGACTGACGGCGCGAGCAGGTTGGACGTGCCGACGAAGCCGGCGACGAAGGCGGTGGCCGGGCGCTGGTACACCTCGCGGGACGGTCCGACCTGCTCGATCCTGCCCCGGTGGAAGACGGCCACCCGGTCGGACAGGCTCAGCGCCTCCTCCTGGTCGTGGGTGACGAAGACGAACGTGATGCCCACGTCACGCTGGATCGCCTTGAGCTCCACCTGCATCTCCTCGCGGAGCTTGAGGTCGAGGGCGCCGAGCGGCTCGTCGAGCAGCAGGACGCGGGGCCGGTTCACCAGCGCGCGGGCGAGAGCGACGCGTTGGCGCTGGCCGCCGGAGAGCTGCCCGGGGCGGCGGCTGCCGAATCCGGTCAGTCGCACGGTCGCGAGCGCCTGCTCGGCGCGCTCCCGGCGCTCCCGGCGAGGGACCTTACGCACGCGCAACCCGTACTCGACGTTGCCGAGCACGTCGAGGTGCGGGAACAGGGCGTAGTCCTGGAAGACGGTGTTGACGTCCCGCTCGAACGGCGCCAGCCGGGTGACGTCGGCCCCGCCGAGCTCGATCGTCCCGCCGGTCGGCAGCTCGAACCCGGCGATGAGGCGCAACACGGTGGTCTTGCCGGAGCCCGACGGGCCGAGCATCGAGAAGAACTCGCCGTCGGCGACGTCGAGGTCGACACCGTCGACAGCCGTCACGGCGTCGTCCCCGGTGCCGAAGACCTTCCGCAGCCCGCGCAGGCGGACGGCGACGGCGCCCGCCGCAGGACCGGCCCGCTCCGTCACCGGCACCTCCGTCCGCCCGGCCTCCCAGCCTGGATTCCGTGGTCGCGCGGCCGGATCATAACCGGAATCCGTGCCCCGGCCGCCATACCGACGCCGGATCCGTCGCCGTTCTGTGACCGACGGCCGCCGTCACCTCGTCCCGGGGCACGGCCAGACGGGTGGGGCGCACCTCAGGCGTCGAGGACGGCCGGGAGCGTCGCCTCGAAGGCGGACCGGAGCTCGGCCAGC
>DATKNA010000090.1:0-4610 GCA_035541595.1 Kineosporiaceae bacterium
CCCGTGATCATGCAATCCGTGTCGATCAAGTGACTGCGTCGTCACTTGATCGACACGGATCGCATGATCACGGGGAGGGTGGGGTCACGACAAGGGTCGCGAGGTGGCGATCCACCCGGCCGACGATTCCCCGCAGGGCGACCGCTAGGGTCGACCCAAGCCTTGACGCGCGAAGGAGTGGCTCCCCGTGGCCGAGATGTTCTACGACAGCGACGCCGATCTGTCCGTCATCCAGGGCCGCAACGTGGCCGTTCTCGGGTACGGCAGCCAAGGGCACGCGCACGCGCTGAGCTTGCGCGACTCCGGCGTCGACGTCCGGGTCGGGCTGACCGAGAACAGCCGGAGCCGGCCCACGGCGGAGGCGCAGGGGTTGCGCGTCCTGAGCCCGGCGCAGGCCGTCGAGGAATCTGACGTGATCATGATCCTCGTTCCGGACCACGTGCAGCGTCAGCTCTACGCCGAGGCCGTCGCGCCGAACCTCGCCGAGGGCGACGCGCTGTTCTTCGCGCACGGCTTCAACATCCGCTTCGGGTACGTCAGGCCGCCGGCGGGCGTCGACGTCTGCATGGTCGCCCCGAAGGGGCCCGGGCATCTCGTCCGGCGCGAGTTCGTCGACGGTCGCGGTGTCCCGGTGCTGGTCGCCGTCGAGGAGGACGCGACGGGCAAGGCCTGGCCGCTGACCCTGTCGTATGCAAAGGCCATCGGTGGGCTGCGCGCGGGTGGGATCAGGACGACGTTCACGGAGGAGACCGAGACCGACCTCTTCGGCGAGCAGGCCGTCCTCTGTGGCGGCATGTCCCGACTCGTGCAGATGGGCTTCGAAGTGCTCACCGAGGCGGGCTACCAGCCGGAGATCGCGTACTTCGAGTGCCTGCACGAGCTCAAGCTGATCGTCGACCTCATGTACGAGGGCGGCATCGCCAAGCAGCGCTGGAGCGTCTCGGACACCGCCGAGTACGGCGACTACGTCTCCGGTCCCCGGATCATCGACGACTCGGTGAAGCAGCGGATGCGCGAGGTGCTCGCCGACATCAAGGACGGCTCGTTCGCGGCCCGGTTCATCGCCGACCAGGATGCCGGCGCTCCCGAGTTCAAGCGGTTGCGGGCCGAGGGCGAGCAGCATCCCATCGAGACCACCGGCCGCGAGCTCCGCAAGCTCATGAGCTGGGTGAAGGGCGGCGACGCCGACTACGTCGAAGGCACGGCCGCCCGCTGACCGCCCCGCGGGACGGCGAGGCGGACAGCGAGTCGGACGGCGAGGCGGGCGGCGTCCGGATGGCGGACGATCACGAAGGCTCCCGCCGTCGCTCCTAGACTCGAGGGCGCCGATCCCGTCCCGCCCGGCCGCCCGAGAGGATCACAGTGGCCCAGCCCGCGACGCCACCTGCCAGCACACGGCCCGTCGTGGTCATCGCGGAGGAGCTCTCCCCGGCCACGGTCGACGCGCTCGGCCCCGACTTCGAGATCCGGCAGGTCGACGGGACCGACCGGGGTGCGCTGCTGACGGCCCTGCGGGACGCCGACGCCCTGCTCGTCCGATCTGCGACGCAGGTCGACGCCGAGGCGATCGCCGCGGCCCGCCGCCTCACGGTCGTGGCCCGCGCCGGCGTCGGGCTGGACAACGTCGACGTCCGCGCCGCGACCCAGGCCGGCGTCATGGTGGTCAACGCGCCGACCTCGAACATCGTGTCGGCGGCCGAGCACGCGGTCGCCCTCGTCCTGGCAACCGCCCGGTACGTCCCCCAGGCGCACGCTGCGCTCAAGGCCGGCGCCTGGAAGCGCTCGGCGTACACCGGCGTCGAGCTGTTCGAGAAGACCGTGGGCGTCGTCGGTCTCGGCCGGATCGGGGTCCTCGTCGCCCAGCGCCTGGCCGCGTTCGGCATGACCGTCGTGGCCTACGACCCCTACGTGGGCAGCGCGCGGGCCGGGCAGCTCGGCGTCCGGCTCGTCGGGCTCGACGAGCTCCTCGCGACCGCCGACGTCATCACGGTGCACCTGCCCAAGACGCCGGAGACGGTCGGCCTCATCGGCGCCGAAGCGCTGCGCAAGGTCAAGCCGACGGTCCGGATCGTCAACGCCGCCCGCGGCGGCATCGTGGACGAGCCCGCACTGTACGCGGCCCTGAAGGAAGGCCGGGTCGCGGGCGCCGGGCTCGACGTGTTCACGAGCGAGCCGTGCACGGACAGCCCGTTGCTCGAGCTGGAGAACGTCGTCGTCACGCCGCATCTCGGCGCCTCCACGGTGGAGGCGCAGGAGCGGGCCGGCGTCTCGGTGGCGCGGTCGGTCCGGCTGGCCTTGGCCGGGGAGTTGGTGCCGGACGCCGTCAACGTGTCCGGAGGCGTCATCGCGGAGGAGGTCCGCCCGGGCATCCCGCTGACCGAGAAGCTCGGCCGGGTCTTCACGGCGCTCGCCGCCGGCGTCCCCACCCAGTTCGACGTCGAGGTGCACGGCGAGATCACCGAGCACGACGTCACCGTCCTCCGGCTGGCGGCGTTGAAGGGGCTGTTCCAGGACGTCGTCGAGGACCAGGTCTCCTACGTCAACGCGCCGGTGCTGGCCACCGAGCGCGGCATCGAGGTCCGGCTCGTCACCGACGCCGTGAGCCCGGAGTACCGCAACGTCGTCGTCCTGCGGGGGACGCTGGCCGACGGGACCCAGGTCTCGGTCGCCGGGACCCTCACCGGTCCCAAGCAGGTGGAGAAGCTTGTCGGTGTCGACGGCCTCGACCTCGAACTGCCGCTGGCCGACCACATGCTCGTGCTGCGCTACACCGACCGCCCCGGTGTCGTCGGCACCGTCGGGGGCCTGCTCGGCGCCGCCGGCGTCAACATCGCCGCGATGCAGGTCGCGAGGGCCGGCGAGGGCGGGGAGGCCGTCGGGGTCCTCACCCTGGACCAGGCGTTGCCGGGCGCGGTGCTCGACGACATCGTCCGCGAGGTCGGTGCCAGCGCCGGCCGCCTCGTCGACCTGTCGGACTGAGGCGGGTCGGGGGAACCCCGCCGGGCCACGTAGCCGTGCCACCCATCGGCTCCCATCGACGTCCGGCTCCGGCCGGCCGGTCGCCGAGGCAATCCGCGGGGCTCACCAGGGCCTCATGAGGTAACCTCGAAGAACCATGCGGCGCGTCCTCATCCTCGGCTGCCGCGGCGGGAACTGACCGGTCGGCGCCCGCCGCGGGGATCCCGCGCGAGCCGGCCACCTCGGGTTCCGTTCCGGCTCACCGGCCGGATCTCTTCTGATCGCGCCGATCGGCGCCGATATCACGATCCCGCGGCCGTTGCCGCGAGCACGTCCCGTTGTTCCGAAAGAAGGCACCCGACATGGACGACACCGACGCCCGTCAGGCCGTGCAGGAGTCGATGGACCGCCGGGACCAGGGCGCCAGCTCCTGATCCGGCCGCGCGACGCGCCATCCGGCCGCCAGCACAGCCACCCACCCGCGCGCGACGCGCCGTCACCCCGCCGGCGCGTCGCGTGCCCGCTTCCTGCGAGGATCTGTTCGTGCACGCACCTGATCCGGCCGACAACCCGCGGCCCCCGGCCCGGGTCGTCGTCGCCGCCCCCAACCAGCTGGCCGCCCACGCCGGGGCCCGGGTTGGCGCCGAGGGCGGCAGCGCCGTCGACGCCGCGCTCGCCGCCATGCTCGTCACCTTCGTGACCGAACCCGGCGTCGTCTCGATCGGCGGGGGCGGGTTCGTGACGGTCGCACCACCCGGGCAGGACGCCGTCACCGTGGACGGCTACGTCGAGATGCCGGGCCGGGGCCTACCGCCGTCGGCGTTCCGCCACGGCACCCGGGAGATCGTCAGCGACTACGCCGGTGGCACGACGATGACGGTCGGGCCCGGCTCCGTTGGGACGCCCGGGGCTCTGCCCGCCTTCGAGGAGGCACACCGGCGGTTCGGGCACGTGCCCTGGCGCATGCTCGTCGAGCCCGCCGTGGAGATCACCCGGTCCGGGTTCCCGATCGGGTCGGCGGCCAGCTACTACCTCGGCTACCTGGGTCACCAGCTCCTCGCCGACGATCCAGAGGCGTTCGCCGCCGTCCACCACGCCGACGGGACCGTGCTCGGCATCGGCGAGACCGTCGTCATCCCGCACCTGGCCGACTTCCTCGAGCGGGTCGCCGCCGAGGGCTCCGGGGCCCTGTTCAGGGGTGACGTCGCGCGCGCGTTCGTCCGGGCGATGGCCGCCGGCGGCGGGATCGTCACCCAGGCCGACCTCGATGCCTTCACTCCCGTCGTCCGGCGCGCCGCGACCGTCGACGTCGGTGACTGGACCATCGCCACCAACCCGCCGCCGTCCATCGGCGGCCCGGTCCTGGCCGCGATGCTGATCCTGCTCGACGGGCACCCGGCCGACAAGTGGTCGGACGACGACCTCGAGCGCTGGGTCGCCGTGCAGCGGGCGGTGCTCCGGCACCGCGCCCACGAGCTCGACGTGACGTCGGACCGGGCCACGGCCGGTCAGGCCCTGTTGGACGGCGTCGTCGCCGGCGGGCAGCAATGGCTCGGCGTGGCGCCGTCGACGGCCCATGTCAGCGTGGTCGACGTCGACGGCTTCGCCTGCTCGGTCACGGCGTCGTCCGGCTACGGCGCGGGCGTGAGCAT
>DATKNA010000091.1:0-3837 GCA_035541595.1 Kineosporiaceae bacterium
CGACTTCGCCGCGGTCGCGCCGAGCACGACGACGACGTCGGGATCGACGTCGCGCAGCTCCGCCACCAGCCACGGCCGGCACGCGGTGATGTGGGCCATCTCCGGGGTGGCGTGGATCCGCCGGGTGCCGCGCGGGGTGAACCGGAAGTGCTTGACGGCGTTGGTCACGTAGACCCGCCGGCGGTCGACGCCGGCCTCGTCGAGCGCCCGCTGCAGCAGCTTGCCGGCCGGCCCGACGAAGGGGATGCCTTCGCGGTCCTCGACGTCCCCGGGCTGCTCGCCGACCAGGGCAACCCTGGCATGGACGTCGCCCGCCGAGAACACGACCTGCGTCGCGTGCTCCCACAGCTCGCAGCCGCGGCAGTTCCGCGCCGCCTGCCGCAGCTCCTCGATGTCGGCCCCCTCCGGCACCCATTGCTGCGCGCCGGGCCGCTCGATCCGTTCCACCGTCACAGCGCCTACCCTGGCCGGACGGCCGACGTTTCCGCCAGGGCATGGCGTGGCGCACCCACCGAGCGCGTGGTCATGCAATCTTCGCTGATCATGCAATCCGTGTCGATCACGTGACCGGTCGGCTACAGATCGTGGGGTGTTGCATGAGGCGCTCCTGCTGTGCGTGGTCGGGTCGGGCAACAGCTGACCGCACCGGGTCGTCGAGGCGCCTGTGGCGAGGTCGGTAGGGGGTGTTCCGTTGTCGGCGCAGGACTGGCCCGGCGCAGGACTGGCCCGGCGCAGACTGGCCCGGCGCAGGACTGGCCCGGGTCCCGTGCACGCCCGCTCCGGCCAGGTGCGCCCGACCAACTACGCGTCGTCCAGATCGCTCTGCCCCGGAACGGGGGCGTCAGACTGGTCGTCTGCCTGTACAAGGGGCACCCCGGCGACGCGAGCCCAGCGGAAGTGAGGGCGAGCCCGGCGAGAGCGAGCCGGGACGGGCCGGCCCGGGGGGTCGGAGGTCGATCGTGAGGAGGCGACGTGACCGAGCGGAGCGGCGAAGAGGGGGCGCTGCGCGCCGTCCAGACCCTGAGCCTGGACCATGACGTTCTCCGACACGGGCCCGTCCGCAGCCTGGCCGAGGCGGCCACCGCCCGTGGGGTCGCGCCCGCCGACGTCGTGAAGACGATCGTCGTCCGGCGCGGCGAGGGCGACTACGTGTTCGTACTCGTCCCCGGTGACCGCACCATCGCGTGGCCGAAGCTGCGCCGCCTGCTCGGTGTCCAGCGCCTGTCGATGCCGGACGCCGCGACCGCCTACGAGGTCACCGGGTACGAACGTGGCACGATCACGCCGTTCGGCGCCTCGACCGCCTGGCCGGTCATCGCCGATGAACGGCTGCTGGGGCGCCGGGTCACCCTGGGCGCGGGGGCGCACGGGGTCGCCGTGGCCGTGGACGGCGACGCCGCCGTGGCCGCCCTGCACGCGCAGGTGGCCGACGTGACGGATCCCGAGTGAGACCCTCCCGCCGTGCTCTGGCGATGATCGGCGCCGTCGTGGCGCTGGTGCTCGCGGCGACGGCAGCGGCGGCGCTGAGCCGACGCGACCCCGCCGTCCGGGCCGAGGTGCTGCGCGTGCCCGGCGTCCCGGAGCCCGGCGGCCCGCCGGTCACCCTGGACGCCACGCTCTACGTGCCGGACCTCGCCGGGCCGCTGCCGGCGGTCCTGCTGGCCCACGGCTTCGGCGGCAGCAAGGACGACCTCGCCGAAGACGCGCGGCAGCTGGCCCGGCACGGATACGTGGTGCTCGCGTACACGGCTCGGGGCTTCGGGGCCAGCGGCGGGCTCGTGCATCTCGACGCCCCGGAGTTCGAGGTGGCCGACGCGCGCCGGATGCTCGACGTCCTCGCCGGGCGACGTGAGGTCCTGCAGGACGGACCGGGCGACCCACGGGTCGGCGTGGCGGGCGGCTCCTACGGCGGCGCCCTGACGCTGCTGCTGGCCGGCTACGACAGGCGGGTCGACGCGATCGCCCCGCAGATCACCTGGAACGACCTGCGGCAGGCGTTGTTCCCCCAGTTCACCGCCGCCGACGGCCGGCGCTCGCCCGCCGGCGTCACGCCAACCGGCGGGCCCGGGGTGTTCAAGAAGGCCTGGGCGGGGGTGTTCCTCGGGCCGGGTGGCGCCGCGGCGTCGGCCCCCACCGGGGCTGCCCCGAGCGGGAGCACGACGGGCGCGGCCGGGGCCGGCGGCGTCCACGGCATGGCTTCCGATGGGCCCGACCCCGGCTGCGGGCGCCTCGCAGCTGACGTGTGCCGCGCGTACCAGCAGGTCGCGGCCACAGGGGACGCGACGCCCGGCGCCCTGGCCCTGCTCGAGGCGTCCAGCCCCGCGACCGTGCTCGACCGGATCACGGCGCCCACGCTGCTGGTCCAGGGGGAGGCGGACTCGCTGTTCCCGCTGTCCGAGGCGGACGCGAACGCCCGCGGCATCACGGCCCACGGGACGCCGGTCAAGGTCGTCTGGTACGGCGGCGGTCACGACGGCGGCATCGACGAGACCGACCGCCTGCGCTCGCTGGTGCTCGACTGGTTCGGCCGGTACCTCCGGCGGGACGGCTCCCCGCCGGACACCCGGTTCGAGGTGACGGTGCCGGCGGCGACGATCTCGAGCGCCGACAGCAATCCCGCCCCGCAGATCAGGGTCGCCCCGGCGGAGCCCGGAGTGACCGGCCCGGGTCCCGTCGCGATGCGCACCGTGGCGCTGTCCGGTCCGGCGCAACCGGTCGTGGCGCCGGCCGGCGGGTCGCCGGCGGCGGTGACATCGCTTCCCGGCCTGGGCTCCGCTCTCGGCGCGCTCGCCGGGGCCGGTCTCGGCGGGAGCGCCGGCTCGGGGTCAGGCTCCGGCTCGGGGTCTGGCGGCTCGGGGTCTGGCGGCTCGGGGTCGGCATCCGCCGGCGTCGGTCGACTGGGCCTGTCCGCCCTGCCCGGCCAGGTCGCCGTCTTCGAGTCGGCCCCACTGGCCCGGCGGTGGGAGGTCGTCGGTGCGTCGAGGGTGCGACTGGAGATCCGTGGGACGGGCTCGGCGACCTTGTTCGCGCAGCTCTACGACGTCGCCCCGGGGGGTGGCGCGACCTTGCCGCAGCAGCTGGTCAGCCCGCTGCGGCTGACCCGGCTGACCCCGGCCGGCACCGCCGTCACGGTGAGCCTGCCGGCGGTGGTCAGGGACGTCGCCGCGGGCCACCGGCTGCGTCTCGTGGTGTCCACGACCGACCAGGCCTACGCCCTGCCGGCCCGCCCGGCGGAATACGTCGTGGCGCTCGCCGGGGACTCCGCGCTGGCGGTGCCGTTGGTGGCGACAACGGTCCTCGGCGGCGACGGGCTCGGGGCGCTGGTGCCATGGGCACTGGCCCTGCTCGTGGCCACGGCGCTGGTGGTGGCCGCTTTCACCGTCCTCGGCCGGCGGCGGACCCGCTCGGTCGCCGACCCCGCGCTCACCGGCGTCCCGCTCGCGATCGATGGGCTGGGCAAGCGCTACGCGGACGGGTTCCGCGCGGTGACCGACGTGTCGTTCCGGGTGGAGCCGGGATGGGTGCTCGGCCTGTTGGGCCCCAACGGGGCGGGCAAGACGACGATCCTGCGGATGCTGATGGGCCTGATCACTCCCACGGAGGGCGGGATCAGCATCTTCGGGCATCCGGTGCGCCCCGGTGCGCCCGTGCTGTCGCGGGTCGGGTCCTTCGTCGAAGGTCCGGGTTTCCTGCCCCACGTGTCCGGGCTGGAGAACCTGCGCCTCTTCTGGGGGGCCAGCGGTCGGCCGGCAGAGGATGCGCACTACGACGAAGCGCTGGAGATCGCCGGGCTCGGCGACGACGTGCGTCGCCGGGTCCGCACGTACAGCCACGGCA
>DATKNA010000092.1:0-2507 GCA_035541595.1 Kineosporiaceae bacterium
GCAGGACGACGAGCGGGCTCGCCCTCGCCGTCGACGTCCGGACCCTGCACCGGATCGAGGACCTTGCGGTCGCGGAGGCGCTGTTCGCCGCGACCTGGCCCGGGCAACCACCGGCGTCGGCGGCGCTGCTCAGGGCGATCGAGCACGCCGGGGGGTATGTCGCAGGGGCCTACCGGTGCTCGGACGACGAGTCCGGGACGGCGGGCGAGATGGTCGGCGCGGCGGCCGGCTTCCTCGCCGCGCACCCGGGGCCGGCGCTGCACTCGCACGTGGCGGCCGTGACCCCGGCGGCCCGGGGGATGGGCGTCGGACACGCGATCAAGAACCACCAGCGCGCGTGGGCGGCCGAGCACGGGCTGGCGGCGGTGACGTGGACGTTCGACCCGCTCGTCCGCCGCAACGCCTGGTTCAACATCGCCAAGCTGGGAGCAGGCGTCGAGGAGTACCTCGTCGACTTCTACGGCCCGATGGACGACGGGATCAACGACGGCGACGCCTCCGACCGCCTGCTCGCCGTCTGGCATACCCCGCCCCCATCCACCCGTGATCATGCAATCCCCGCTGATCATGCAATCCGTGTCGATCACGTCACCCCGCCGTCACGTGATCGACACGGATTGCATGATCACGAGCAGGGGGCACGGGACGACACGAGAATGCGGGGTGCGGTGGCGGCGCTCGACGAGGTCGGCGGGCGGCCGGCCGTCCGCGAGACTCCCGACCGTGCTCCACTCGTCGCCGTCGCGACGCCCCCGGACGTCGAGACGCTCCGGCGCACCGACCCGGCCCTGGCTCGCAGGTGGCGGGTCGCGGTCCGCGAACAGCTCGCGCCGCGGCTGTCGACCGGACGCGTCGTGGGCTTCACCCGGGGCGGCAGCTACCTCGTGGCCCCGGGCTGACCGGCCCGCCGCGCCGTCACGACGGCGGCACGACCACCTCGATCTCCGCCCCCAGCGTGGCCCCGCGGAGCAGACGAAGGTCGTCACCGCTCCAGAACCGTCCCGGGTCGTACCAGTTCGGCGTGCGATCGGCGGGCAGAAGGCCCATCGCCCGGTAGGTCACGGCCACGACCTCGGCGCAGTAGGCCGACTCGAGCGTCTCGTCCGCGGCCCCGCCTGCCGGGGCGTCCGGCCCTGCGGCCCGCCGGTGCCCTCGGCGCAGCACCCGGGCCGTGCGCCCGCCGAGCCAGCGCGCCGCGAGCCGCGCGGTGCTCGGGAAGGGCGTCCCGTCCAGCTGGGCGATGGTGGTCAGCACGGCGTCCTCCATGGACTGCTGGTCACCGGTGCCGGCCGGCAGCTCGAGCTGGCGCAGCCAGGCCCGCTGTCCGTAGCGGTGGGCCCACACGCGGGCGGCGTCCCGCAGATCGTGCAGTTGGACGCCCCGGTGGTGTCCCCCGCTCCACATGTCCGGCAGCGAGCGGCCCAGCTCGGCGTGCCACATCAGCGGTGGGAGGTCGTCGAGGGTGACGGCCATGCCGACGTGGTTCACCGGGCTGTTGGTGCCCAGCCGGATCGCCCGGTCGGCCGGGCTGTGACCACGGAACAGCCACAGATCCCCGGTGCGGGTGAGGTCGACGGCGTCGTCGAGGGTGATGCGGCTCGCGCCCACGCCCGTAGCGTAGGGCTGTGCGCGTATGGAAGATCGTCGGGCTCGCCGGGCTGGCCGGCGTCGCCGCGACCGGAGCCGCGGTCGCCCGCAACGAGCGCAAGCGCCGGGCCTACACCCCCGACCAGGTCCGCGAGAAGTTGCACGAGCGTGCCGGGAGGATCGCGGAGGCCGGCAGCGAGGGACCACCGGAGCCGGGAGGTCCGGCGTGAGCACGAACGCCGGCGGCACGCCAGGACGCGAGGACGCCGGCCTGCCGGGGGACGGCGACGTCGACATGGACGTCGACCGCCATGTCGACATGGACGTCGACATGGACGTCGACATGGCCGTCGACATGGCCGTCGACATGGACGTCGACGTCGTCGTGCTGGGGGCCGGACCGCCCGGCGAGAACGTCGCCGGGCGGGTGCGTGCCGGCGGGCTCAGCTGCGTCGTCGTCGACAGCGAGCTGTTCGGCGGGGAGTGCTCGTACTGGGCCTGCGTCCCGAGCAAGGCCCTGCTCCGCCCGGTCGAGGCCCGCGATGCCGCCACCCGGCTGCCCGGTATCGGGGTCGGCCGGCTGGACGCCCGGGCCGTCCTCGAGCGCCGGGATCGGTTCACTGGCTTCGACGGCCGCCACCACGACGACACCGGCCAGGTGCAGTGGATCGAGAGTACCGGCGCCCGGGCGCTGCGTGGGCACGCCCGGCTCACCGGTGAGCGCCGGCTGGAGGTGGAGCGACCGGACGGCGGCGGCGTGACGCTCACCGCACGGCACGCCGTCGTCCTCGCGGTCGGCAGCGACGCGGCCCTTCCCCCCGTTCCGGGACTCGCCGAGGCGACGCCGTGGACCAGCCGCGAGGCGACCAGCAGCGAGCGGGTGCCCCAGCGGCTCGCGGTGCTCGGGGGCGGCGTCGTCG
>DATKNA010000093.1:0-4522 GCA_035541595.1 Kineosporiaceae bacterium
GGGCAGGAGCGACGTCTAAAGAACCGGGCGTGCGGACCGATAGCACCACTGACATCAGAGCTCGCCACGAGCGGAGAGTTCGGGCGGCTCGACCGGTGCCCCTTCAAGCCAAGGAGTTCTGCTCGATGCTCGCTCGCATCCGCACCTCGGCGAAGGAGAAGGACCAGGGCTTCACCCTGATCGAACTTCTCGTCGTCATGATCATCATCGGCATCCTCGCCGCGATCGCCATCCCGGTCTTCCTCAGCCAGCGCCAGAAGGCGCGCGACACCTCCGCCAAAGCGGACGTGTCGACGTTGGGCAAGGAGATCGCCACCTACTTCATCGACAACACGACGGCTCCGACGGTCGCCATCGCCGCGGGCCGCTACCAGGTCAACGGTGCTGACGCCGGCAAGCAGTCCAACGGCATCGGGCTCATCACGACCTATGGCGGCACCACGACCACCGGCGCCTCGCTGACCACCGCGGGCATGACGCCGACCGCCTGGTGCGTGGCCGTGAGGGACACGGTGGGCTCGAACCCGACGGTCTACAAGTACTCCGCGCAGAACGGGCTGGAGAGCGGCAACTGCACGGACAACCACACCCCGTGATCAGCTGAACCCCTCAGCAATGGTGTCGCTGAGCGCGCTCTCGTCGCCGCCGCCCCCACCTGGGGGCGGCGGCGCCGCCGTTCTCCGGCCGGGGTGTCCGGCCGCCCGGTCGGCCCGCTCGACCGGACGGCATCCGTGGGCCCTCCTCGACCGCTGACGACGTCCGGAACGCCGTCCTTCCTCGCCCGCAGCCATCCGCCCGCTACCGTCGAGGCCGTGATGACTGCCGAGGCCGTGATGACGGTCGCCGCCTGCACGCTCGTGGGGCTGGTCGTCGGCAGCTTCCTCAACGTGGTCGTCGCGCGTGTGCCCGCCGAGGAGTCCGTCGTCAGGCCCGGCAGCCGATGCCCCCGGTGCGGCACCCCCATCGCCCCACGGGACAACATCCCCGTTCTCTCCTGGCTCCTGCTGCACGGCCGGGCCCGCTGCTGCGGGACGCCCATCTCCGCGCGCTACCCGATCGTCGAGCTGGCCACGGCAGCCGCCTTCGGCGTCGTCACGGCCTGGGCGACCGGGCTGTGGACGCCGGCGCGGCTGGGCGAGGATCCGGCGGCCATGGCCGCCGACAGCCTGACGCCGCCGGCCTGGCACGGCGCGCTGTGGCCGCTGCCGGCCTTCCTGTACCTGGCCGCCGCCGGGATCGCCCTCGCCGCCATCGACCTCGACACCCACCGGCTGCCGTTCTGGATCGTCGTCCCGTCCTGGTGGGTGTCAGGCGTGCTCCTCGGCGGCGCGGCCCTGCTGCTCGGGCATCCGGCCGCGATCGGGCGCACGCTCGCCGGCGGCCTCGCCTTGTGGGGGCTGTACCGGCTGCTGCACGCCGTCTACCCGCCCGGCATGGGGTACGGCGACGTCCGGCTCGCCGGACTGCTCGGGATGTACCTCTCCTGGCTGGACTGGGGAACGCTGGCGGCCGGCGCGTTCCTCGGGTTCCTCGTCGGCGGCGCGGGCGGCCTCGCGCTCGTCGTGGCGCGTCGGAGCGGCCTCAAGACGGAGATCCCGTTCGGGCCCTACATGCTGGTCGGCGCCTGGATCGGGATCTTCTGGGGACAGCAGCTCGTCAGCGCCTACCTGCGCACCACCGGCGTCTGAGCTCGGCGGTCGCCACTCAGCCAGGGATGCCGCATGCGGCCGAACGGGGGACACTCGGCCGTCGGCCGCGCCGCCACCCCCGCAGCCTCTCAAGCGGCGGCCCCCGGAGCCCGATCAGCCCATCGGACCCTCGTTCAGGTCCACGCTGAGAGGAGCCCTCGAGCATGCCGCGTCGCACGGCCATCGGCCTCGACATCGGGACGTCCGTCGTCCGCGCCGTCGAACTCTCGTACGGACGCGGCGGGATCACCCTGGAACGGTTCGGCCAGCTGGTGCTGCCGCCGGACGCGGTCCTCGACGGCCAGGTCGTCGACGGGGAGGCCGTGGCGAAGTGCCTGCGCAAACTCTGGTCGGCCACCGGGCTGTCGCACAAGCGGGTCGTCCTGGGTGTGGCCAACCAGCGCGTGATCGTGCGCCAACTCGAGCTGCCCTGGCTCGCCCGCGGCGAGCTCAAGGCCAGTCTGGCCTTCCAGGTGCAGGACTTGCTGCCGATCCCGGTCGACCAGGCCGTCCTCGACTTCTTCCCACTGGAGGAGTTGACGGATCCCAGCGGCAACCGCACCCTCAAGGGCCTGCTCGTGGCCGCCGCCCGGGAGACGGTGCTGGCGAACGTGCGCTGCGCCGAGCAGGCGGGCCTGCGGGTCGAGGCGATGGATCTGACCCCGTTCGCCGTCCTGCGCGCGCTGGGCCGGCAGACCGGCGCCGAGGTCGAGACCGAGGCGCTGATCGACATCGGCGCCCGGGTGACCAACATCATCGTGCACAGCGGCGGCGTGCCACGGTTCGTGCGCATCCTCCTGGTCGGCGGCCAGGACGTCACGGACACGGTGGCTGAGCAGCTCGGCGTGCCGCATCCGCAGGCCGAGGTCATGAAGCAGCAGGTCGGCCGGCCCGGCTTCGACGAGGAGTTGGCGGACGTCGCCCGCGCGGTGTCAGCCACCTCGCAGGACTTCGTCACCGAGATCCGCGGGTCGCTCGACTACTACGCGGCGTCGAACCCCGGGGCTCCGGTCGAGCGGATCGTGGTCACCGGAGGCGGGTCCCGGCTCGAGGGGATTCTCGATCGGCTGGCGGCCACCACCCGGCTCCAGGTCCACAGCGGTGATCCGATGGCGAACCTCCGCATCGGCAGCACCGGCCTGGACGACGCCCAGTTGCAGTTCATCAAGCCGCTGGCCGCCGTACCGGTCGGCCTCGCCCTGGGAGCGATCCGATGACGACCTACCCCGACGTCGCGGCACCCGGCGGTGCCCCCGGCGCCCCGGAACCCGTCAGCGCCACACGCGTCGACTGGGCCCCGGTGCCGAGGGTCAACCTGCTGCCGCCCGAGATCGTCGAGGCGCGCAGCCTGGGCCGCCTCAAGAAGGTGCTCGGCGGAGCGCTCGTCGTCGTCCTCGCCTCGTGCGCCGGCGCGGTGGCGTGGGCGCAGTCGGGGGTGGCCTCGGCACAGGCGGGACTCGACGCGGCCCAGGCGCGTACCGCGATCCTGCGCACCCAGCAGGCGAAGTACGCCCAGGTGCCGCGCATCCTCGCACTGATCGACTCCGCCGCCGCCGCCCGGGAGCAGGCGATGCGGCAGGACGTGCTCTGGTACGGGTTCCTGTCGGACCTGTCGATGACGACACCCAAGGGCGTCCTGCTCGAGAACCTCGAGATGACCATGAGCAGTGGCACGACGACCGCGACGGCGGCGGACCCACTCACGCCGTCCGGCATCGGCCAGGTGACCTTCAGCGGCACGGCGCAACACTTCCCCGACGTCGCCGCCTGGCTCGAGGCCGTCGGCACGGTGCACGGGCTCGACGGCTCCACGCTCCAGACGGCCGCCCGCAACCCCGGGACCGGTGGGAGTACGACCGGCGGCGACGGCATCACCTTCACCTCGACGATCCAGGTGACGTCCAAGGCGCTGACGCACCGCTACGACCGGAAGGCCGACTGACGTGTTCTCGAGTCCCACCTCGCGCTGGATCGGCGGCGCCGTCGCCGTCTGCCTCGGCCTCGTCGCGGTCACCGTGGTGGCCCTCGTCAGCCCGAAGCGCGGCGAAGCGGCCGACCTGGAACAGGCCGCTGCCACCGCCGAGCAGCAGAACGACGACCTCCAGATCAGGACGGCGCAGCTCAAGGCGCAGTTCGCAACCCTGCCGCAGCGGCAGGCGCAGCTGAGCACGATGCTCGGCCAGCTCCCGGTGACGGCCGACCTTCCGCAGTTCGTCCGCTCACTGGACAGCCTCGCGACCTCCTCGGGCGTCACCCTGGACACCGTCACGCCGAGCGCCGCACAGACGCTCGACGCCAACGGCGACACGGTCGCCGCCACCGCCACGAACGGGCCGGCGGGCGTCGCGGGCACCGGCGGCGCGGGCAGCGGCACGGCCACCGGCGGCGCGGGCAGCGGCACCGGCGGCGCGGGCAGCGCCGCGGCCACCGGCGGCACGGGCACCAGCGTCGGAACGGGCGGCGTCGCCGCCCTGGGTTCCGGCTCCGCCCAGGTGGTCGCCGTGCCGATCACGGTGACCGTCCACGGCCCCTACTTCAAGGCCGTGACGTTCCTCAAGGGGCTGCAGAGCGGCCAGCGCGCCTTCCTGGTGACCGGCCTGCAGGTCGCGGTCGCGGGCAGCGACGTCGCGCTGACCGTCAAGGGTCGCATCTTCGCCGTCCCCAGCTCCGCCCTTGCCCTCGATGCGCTCGGCGCGGAGCCGTCGGCGTCCGGGTCGACACCCAGGCCAGGGTCCACCCCGGCGCCCGCCTCCACAGCCAACACGAGCGCGCCGACCACACCCTCACCAACAACGTCCGTGATCACCACGACCGCGCCGCAACCGAGCCGATGA
>DATKNA010000094.1:0-12703 GCA_035541595.1 Kineosporiaceae bacterium
CTGCGGCCCCCACCGATCGGTGGGGGCCGCAGCCGGACAGGAGGCGCGCTCAGCTCACCGTCACCGTGATCGTCGAGGTGTATCCGGGGGCGTTCGTCGCGCTCCTGCCGGTCGTGCCGCGGACCAGGTAGGTGCCCGGCGCGGGGAAGGTCAGCGACGCCGTCGCCACGCCGGTCGGCGCGATCGCGACGGACGTGCCGGGTGTCCACTTCGCCGGGTTCGCCGAGCTCGCGAACTCCAGGTGGGCCGTGGGCACGATGCCCGAGTTGATCCGGAACGCGTAGGTCACCGGTCTCTTCGCAGCCACGTCCATGTCCGGCCGGGCCGCCCACGTCACCTGGCTGGCGGAGGTGATGACCAGCGGCCTGCTGATGATCGGAGCCCCCTTGGCCGGCCGGTAGACGGCGCGGACCGTCATGTTCGTCTGGCTCATGAAGGCGACGGGGAGCGTGCCGTTCTCGTCGGTGAGATCCTCGGACAGGTCGGTCCAGCGGACGCCGTCCTTGCGCTGGAAGGCGACGTCCACGTTCGCGACCGGCGACTGCACCTGTCCGTTGTCGTCGAGCACCTGGACGAAGCCGGTGACGTTGCTGCCCACGACCGCCGAGGTCGGCAACTGGAGCCGAACCTGCCGGACGATCCTCGCGACCGGGGGCTTGGGCGCCGGCCTGGGCGCGGGCCTGGGTGCGGGCCTGGGCGCGGGCTTGGTCGCCGGCCTGGTCGCGGGCCTGGTCGGCGGCTTGGGCGCCGGCTTGGCAGCCGGTCGTGCCGTGGTCAGCGGGACACGCGCCGCCGCGACGGACGTCGTCCCGCCCACGGTGCGGACGAGGTCGGGAGAGAACGCGGAGCCCTGGGAGGCCGTCGAGGACGCCGTCCCCGAGGCCTGCGCCGTGCCGAGCGGTGTGGCGAACGCCGCCACCGACGCGACGGCCAGGCCGGCGACGAGGCCGATCGTGCGCTTGGACATGACGTGATACCTCCGTGAGCAGTGGGGGCAGCCCGCGGAGAAGGGGGCGCCTCACCGGGGTTGTTCGGCGGTGCCCCGGCCGTCATGACCCGTTCGGGCGGAGGACGGCTGCCGTCCGGGTGACCGGTCACCCGTCCGGGGGCCGCCCGACCTTCTCGTGATCAAGTAGTCCCGAGCCGCGCCGGCCGAGCCGCGCGCCCAGTCCGGCGCTGATCAGAGGGAGCCAAGCGGGGGAGTCGGGGCGGGATCAGAGCCAGTCGACGGCATTGGACGTCGACCCGTCCGGTGACAGCCGGGCATAGCCGGGGCCGCGGTCGATGAAGGGTGACCGCTCGGGACGGGCCGCCCGCCGCTCGGCCCGCAGCGCGTCGGAGGCTGCGACGTCGACGAGGGGTTCCCCGACGGCGTCCGGGGCAGCGACCACCCCGTAGTCCGCCCGGGCGCCGGGATAGGAGACCTTGCCCCAGCGCAGATCGCGTTCGACCTCGTCGTAGGGCCGCTCCAACGGATCGCCCCAGCCGCCGCCGCCCGTCGTCCGGATCCGGATGACCTCACCCGCCCGCACCGGCTCGGCGTCGGTGAGCGCCCCCACCTCCCGCTCCTGCGGACCTCCCGGGTCGATCGTGACCTGGAACGGACGCCCGGCGCGGCCGCCGGCGACACCCCAGCAGGACAGGATCGAGCGGTCGGCGATCGACATGAAGGAGGCATCTGCGAGCATCCGGACGTGCTTCTCGTAGCCGAGTCCGCCGCGGTGGCGGCCCGGGCCCCCGGAGTCGACGGCGAGGCCGAGCCGCTCGACGCGCAGCGGGAAGCGCGACTCGCTGAATTCGGTCGGGATGTTCCGGCTGTCCGGGACCACGTGGATCGTGTCCTCGCCGTCCGCGTAGTACCGACCGCCGGACCCCCCGCCCAGCACCTCCCGCATGAGGTAGGGCCGGCCCTCGGCGTCCGTGCCGTGGACGCCGGTGTAGCGAATGGTCTCCTGGTCCGCCGGCATCCGCCCGCCGGTCGCCTTCGCCAGCACCCCCGCGAGGACGCCGAGCAGCCGCAGGATCACGAAGGTCCGGGCGTTGGTGGGCGCCGGGAAGATCGGCGTCAGGAGCGTCCCCTTGGGCGGGAACCGCAACTCGAGCAGCGGGACCACGCCCTCGTCGACGTCCAGCTCGGCCATCCGCTCCGGCGCGTCGGCCAGGTTGCGCAGGATCGGCGCCAGCCACTTGGCCAGGAAGTTGCCGTCGGCGTAGTCGCCGGCGTGGTTGATCGGTCCCCTGGCCTGCGGGCCGGTGCCGGTGAAGTCGAGCACCAGCCGGTCGGGCGTCTTGGTGAGGGTGATCCGCTGGGCGTGCAGCCTGGGCGGGTCGATGCCGTCGTGCTCGGCGTAGTCCTCCCAGGTGTAGGTGCCGTCGGGGATCTTCGGCAGCACCTCGCGGCGGTACGTCTCGGTCGTGCGGCGCACGATGTCGTCGAAGCACGCCTCGACGGCGGCCGTCCCGTAGCGCTCGAACAGCTCGGCGAGGCGGACGGCGCCCATCAGGCAGGCACTGCACTCCGCGTCGAGGTCGGCGGCGAGGGCGTCGGGGGTGCGCGAGTTCCGCGTCATGATCTTCAGAGCGGCCTCGTTCGGCGCGCCCTGCGACCACAGCTTGATCGGCGGGACCATCAGGCCCTCCTGGTAGACGCTGGTCGCCGTGCTCGGCATCGACCCGGGTACCGCGCCGCCGATGTCGTCGTGGTGGCCGAAGGCCTGCACGAAGGCGACCACGCGCTGGTCGCCGGCCGGCCCCGGTGCGCAGGGATCGCGGGCGAACACCGGGACCGTGATGCACAGGTCCGGCAGGTGCCCGATCCCGCCCTCGGAGGAGTAGACGTCGTTGTGGAAGAAGACGTCCCCGGGGCGCATGGTCGTCGGCGGGTAGTCGCGGGCCACCGGGTGGACCAGCGCGCTGTACGACCGGCCGGTGAGCTTGCGCAGCCGTGCGTCGTGGATGCCGGCGCGGAAGTCGTGGGCGTCGCGGATCATCGGGCTGCGCGACGTGCGGCCGATCGCCGTCTCGACCTCGCGCTCCACGCTGGCCAGCGTCCCCTGCACGATCTCGACGAGCACCGCATCCGCCACGTCCGGCTGCGAATCGTGGTCGTTCCGGCCACGTGACCGGGACTCGAGGACGGACGTGGCGGTGATGATCAGGTTGAGGTGGGGGTCGACGCGGGCCTCGAAGCCGGGGTGCACCGGGATCGTCGACCCGAACTCCTCGACGATCGCCGGCCCGGCCAGGAGGTCCCCGGGCCGTAGGTCCGGTCGCCGGTAGACGGGGACGTCGTCGAGCGCGGCGTCGAACACCACGCGGCGCCGCCCGCTGAGTGCTCGCGCCGGGTCGCCGTCACCCGCCTCCTGCGGCCGCAGCTCGGGGCGCGTGATCGGGCCGATGCCCGTGACGCGCAGGTTCACCCACTCGACCCGCTGGTCGGACCGGCCAGCGAAGGCGTATCCGTAGCGGGCCTCGTGCTCGGCGTGGAACGCGGCGGCGACCCGCTCGGCGCTGTCGGCGTCCGGCACCCCGGCCGGAACCGGCACCCGCACCTCGTAGGCCTGGCCTGCATACCGCAGGTCGGCGCTCCGCGCCAGCCGCCCCGGACCGTCCCCGCCGGGCCCGAACCCCTCGGCGGCCAGCGCGGCCTCGGCCTCAGCCTCGAGCGCTTCGAAGCCCGCGGCGATCCGGGCGAGGTCGAGCCGGTCGTGCGGCTGGATGTCCGTGCGCACGTGGTCGGTCCGGACGTCGACCGTGAGCAGCCCGAACGCCGACACGTTGCCCGGCTCCGGGGGCACGACGACACCCGCGAGGCCCAGGACGTCCACCAGCCGGCAGGCCAGGAGGGCGCCCGAGCCGCCGACGGTGGCGAGGGTGAAGTCGCGGACGTCCAGCCCCCGCTTCACGCTGATCTGCCGCAGCGCGTTCGCCTGGTTCCACGCGCTGATCTCGAGCATGCCCCGGGCGCACTCCTCGGCGCCCAGGCCCAGCTCGCCGGCGAGCCGCTGGACGCCCTGCTCGGCGGCGGCCCGGTCGAGCGGGATCCGGCCGCCGAGCAGGTGCGGCGGGATACGCCCGAGGACGAGGTGGGCGTCGGTGACGGTCGGCTCCGTGCCGCCGTTCCCGTAGCAGACGGGCCCGGGGTCCGCGCCGGCGGAGCGCGGGCCCACCTTGAGGGTGCCCTCGGGGGAGATCCAGGCGATGGAGCCGCCACCCGCGCCCACGGTGACGATGTCGATCATGGGGATCCGGCTCGGGTGGCGGCCCACGCTGCCCTCCGTCGTGAGCGCCGGATGCCCGTTCACGACCACGCTGACATCGGTGCTGGTCCCGCCGCCGTCGAGGGTGAGGACCTGGTCGAACCCGGCGTTGCTGGCCAGGAGCCCGGCGCCCAGGGCGCCCGCGGCGGGGCCGGACAGTACCGTCGTGATCGGCGCGCGGGCGACCTCGGACGCCGACGCCACCCCGCCGTTGCTCTTCATGACCATGAACGGCGGGGTCCGCCCCGGGTCCAGCGCTGCCAGCCGGTTCGCGACGGCCTGCACGTAGCCGGCCACCCTCGGCTTGACCGCGACGTCGACGAGCGTGGTCATCGTCCGCTCGTACTCGCGGTACTCCGGCAGGACCTCGCTGCTGATGCTCACGACGGCGGCGGGGTGCTCGGCCCTGAACGCCTCGCGCATGGCCCGCTCGTGCGCGGGATTCGCGTACGCGTGCAGGAAGCGGACGCCGACGCGGTCGACGCCGTGCTCGCGGAACCACCGGGCCACCGCACGGGCTGCCTCGGTGTCGAACGGCCGGACCTCGCCGCCGTCGACGCCGAGCCGGCCGGGGACGGTCCTCACCAGGTCGGCCGGCACGAGGCGGGGCGGTTTGACCCAGAAGTAGGAGTTGCCGTACCCGTCCGGAACGGACTGCCGCGCGATCTCGAGGATCATGTCGTAGCCCTCGGTGGTGACCAGCCCGACGCGGCCGACGTCCCCCTCGAGCAGGTGGTTCGTGGCGACTGTGGTCCCGTGGACCACGCTGTCGAGCTCGCCCGGCGCCGCGTCGAACAGCTCGAGGACGGCGAGCAGTCCGGTGAGGAAGCCCTGGGCGGGGTCGCTCGGCGTGCTCGGGGTCTTGGTGGTGACGATGCGTCCGCTGTCGCTGTCGAGGGCGACGACGTCGGTGAACGTGCCGCCGGTGTCGATCCCCACCCTGATCCGTGTCATGCGGACATGAAACCGCCGTCGTCGGCGCGGCGGGCCGGGGCGCCGCCGGCCCTCCATGATCGCCGCCGGCACCGACGCGCGGGCGGCGGGCACGCAACGTACGGTGCCGACATGAGCGCCGTCGTCGGGGTCCGCTCCGCGCTTCCGTCGCACGTGCACCGGCAGGAGGACATCACCGCCCAGCTCGGCGAGGTGGTCCTGGGCCGGCACGCCGAGCGGTCCGAGAAGGTCGCGCTGCTGCGCCGGCTCCACGGCGCCGCCGGCGTCCGCACCCGGCACTTCGTGCTGCCCTTGGGGGCGTACGCGGATCTCGGTGGGTTCGGCGGCGCCAACGACGTCTTCATCGACGAGGGCGTCCGCCTGGGCGAGCAGGCCATCAACCACGCCCTGGCCGACGCCGGTCTGGCACCGGCGGACGTCGACCTGCTCATGACCACCTCCGTCACGGGCATCGCCGCGCCCAGCCTGGATGCCCGCCTCGTGGGGCGGCTGGGCCTTCGCCCCGACGTCAAGCGCGTCCCGATCTTCGGTCTCGGCTGCGTGGCCGGCGCCGCGGGCATCGCCCGGATCCACGACTACCTGCAGGGCCACCCCGACGGCGTCGCCGTCCTGCTCTCGGTGGAGCTGTGCTCCCTGACGTTCCAGCGGGACGACGACTCGACCGCGAACCTGGTCGCCAGCGGGCTGTTCGGGGACGGTGCCGCCGCCGTGGTCCTCGCCGGGGAGCAGCGGGCGGCGGCCCTCGGCCTGGAGCGTGCGCCGCGCGTCGTCGCCACCCGGAGCCGCTTCTACCCGGACACCGAACGCGTCATGGGCTGGGACATCGGCGCCAGCGGGTTCCGTATCGTCCTGGCGGCGACCGTCGCCGACGTCGTCCGGGACCACCTGGGCGACGACGTCGAGGCGTTCCTCGCCGGCCACGACCTCAAGATCGCGGACATCGACACGTGGGTCGCCCACCCCGGTGGCCCGAAGGTCATCGACGCGATCATCCGCGCGCTGGGCCTTCCGCCGGACGCCCTCGACGTGACCCGCCACAGCCTCGCGGAGCTCGGCAACCTGTCCTCGTCGTCGGTGTTGCACGTCCTCGAGCGCACGCTCGCCGACCGCCGGCCCACCCCGGGCGCGCCCGGCGTCCTCATGGCGATGGGCCCCGGGTTCTGCGCCGAGCTCGTTCTGCTCCGCTGGTGATCCCTAGGCTCTGGGGATGAGCAGTGCCGGGTGGTACACCCTCCTCGTCGCGGTGGTCGCCGTGATCCGGCTCGTCGAGCTCTCCGTCGCCCGGCGCAACCTGCAGTGGGCCCGGGAGCGGGGCGGTGTCGAGACGGGTGCCGGTCACTACCCCGTCATGGTCGCGCTGCACACCGCCTTCCTGGTCGGATGCGTGGTGGAGGTGTGGGTGGCCCAGCGGCCGTTCCTCCCGGCACTCGGCTGGCCCATGCTCGCCCTGCTCGTCGCCGCGCACGCCGTGCGGTGGTGGTGCATCCGCACGCTCGGCCCGCAGTGGAACACCCGGGTCGTCCGCGTTCCGGGCATGCCGCTGGTCGCTGCGGGCCCCTACCGCTTCTTCCGACATCCCAACTACGTCGCGGTGGTGATCGAGGGCTTCGCGCTTCCGCTCGTACACACCGCCTGGATCACGGCGGTGTCCTTCACCGTCCTCAACGCGGTGCTGCTCCGGGTGCGGCTGCAGGTCGAGGAGGAGGCTCTGGCCGGATCGCCCCAGCCGGAGCGATCATTGACGCGTGAGGCGTGAGGAGCAGGTCCACCGCCCCGGCACGGGACAGGCGGCCGCGGCCGAGTGCGTCCGGTATCTGCTCACGGCCGGCGCGTTGCTCGCGGCCGGAGTCGTCGTGTGCATCGACCGCGCGCCCAAGCCCGTCAACACCAGCGACGGGCTCAGCTGGTTCGGCGTCACCCGTCAGACCGTCGTGGAATACGGCATCACGCTGCTGGTGACCGCCGCCCTCATGCTCCGGGCTGCGGTGCCGCTCGCCGCCCTGGCGTCGCTGCGCCCCGCCCGCCTCGGCCTAGTGGTCTGCGCCGCGCTGCTGCCGTTGATGCTCGCCACCCCGTACACCGTGAGCACGTTCATGAACTGGACGCACATGACCATCGGGTCCGTGCTGTTCGCGACCCAGTTGCTGCTGTCCGGCTGGCTGTGGTGGGCCAGGGCGCGCACGCCGCTGGTCCTGGGGCTACTCCTCGTCGAGTTCGCCGGCGGTCTGGTGTGCTTCAGCAGCCTGCTCGACCTCAATGACGCCATGCTGTACGGCCAGCTGGTCTTCCAGGTCGCGTTCACCGGCTGCGTCTCCTTCGCGATCCTGGCCGCGGCCACCGGCGCCGCGCCGCGGCGTGCCGGTCGGGCGATCGCGCGCCCATCGACCGGCCACTCGACCGGCCACTCGACCGGCCAACCCCCGGGGTGAGCTCGAACGGATCGCCCGCTCGCGGGTCTGTGGCGCGATACCTCAGGATGAGGGGCGTGGACGTCGACCTCCTGGTCGTGGGCGGCGGACCCGTCGGCCTGGTCACCGCGATCGAGGGGGCGCTGGCGGGGCTGAGCGTCGCCGTCCTGGAACGGCGTGGCAGTCCGGTCGACAAGGCCTGCGGCGAGGGGCTCATGCCGGCGGCCCGGGCAACGCTGAGGCGTCTCGGGGTCGAGGCCGACGGCTGGGAGTTCGCGGGCATCCGCTACTGCGCGCCCGGCCACCAGGCGGTCGCCCGGTTCCGCCGGGGATCGGGGCTCGGGGTGCGCCGGACGGCGCTCTCCGCCGCCCTGGCGACCCGCGCCGACGTGCTCGGCGTCAAGCGCCTCGACGCGACCGCCGGCCGACCGATCATCACTCCGGACGGCGTCGACGTCGCCGGCGTGTCCGCGACCTGGCTGGTCGCCGCCGACGGGCTGCACTCACCCCTGCGCCGTGCCCTGGGGTTGCAGCGCCCGCCGTCGCCGCGCGCCCCCGCCCGGTACGGGCTGCGCCGCCACTACCGCGTCGCCCCGTGGAGCGATCTCGTCGAGGTGCACTGGTCCCGGCAGGCCGAGGCGTACGTGACCCCGGTCGCCGCGGACGTCGTCGGCGTCGCCCTGCTCGGCCCCGCCGGGTCCGGCCGTCTCGAGGACCGGCTCGGGCAGTTCCCGGACCTGGCCGCCCGGTTGGTGGGGGCCGAACCGGCCACCGACGTCCGCGGCGCCGGGCCGCTGCGGCAGCGTGCCGCCGCCCGCGTCGCCGGTCGCGCCTTCCTCGTCGGGGACGCCGCCGGGTACGTCGACGCGCTCACCGGCGAAGGGCTCTCCGTGGGGTTCGCCTGCGCGCGTGAGCTGGTCCGGTGCGTCGTCCAGGATCGGCCGGCCGATTACGAGCGGGCCTGGCGCCGGACCACCCGGCGGTACCGGGCGCTCACCGGCGCGCTGTTGTGGACGGCGCAGCGACCGCGGCTGCGGGGCACGATCGTTCCGGCGGCGCAGCGACTGCCGGGCGTCTTCGAGCGCATCGTCGACCAGCTCGGGTAATGCCGGCGCCGGCGAGGACGTAGCCCGCGCGGGATCCACGGCGGGTCGCGCTGCCCGTTGGGAGATCGGCGGGACACGCCTCAGACGACGGATCCGAACGCCCGGCGTCCGGCCCACAGCCCCAGCAGCAGGAGGCAGAGCGCGCCGACGGCGACGGCCCACACCGCGAGCACCGGGGCCCCGTCGTGCACGTCGATCTCGGCCACCTGACCCGCCCTCATCACCGACGCCGGGGCCGGCGCGGCCGGCCGCGCGGGCCTCGGCGCCGCCGCACCCGCAGCGCCGGATCCGGCGGCCGTCGAGCCACTCGATGCGGGCGATCCCGCCGCTCGGAACGGCGGCGCCCACCGCGCCCGGCGCGCACCATGACCACCGATCGACGTCGGGGCGTTGTCGTCGACGACGGCCAGCGCCCCGATCATCCGGGCCATGTCCGCACGCAGCCCTGGATCGGTCGCCAGCGGGTGCCCGGTCCGCCGGGCATAGTCGGCAGCGGCCTCGTGCTCGACGCAGAGGTCCACCGTGTCCGTCCCGCTGTCGCCGACGACGTACGCGCCGTAGTCGCGCAGCGCGGCCAGCAGCGTGCGCCCGGCGGCCGAACGGACCCCCAGACGGCTCGCCGACGCGGTCGGGGGCAGCGCGAGAAGCCCCCCCATGCGCAGGGCCGCCACCGACCCCTGATAGTGGCGCGTCGCGCCGGCGCCGGCCGTGCTCGCGGGCCACCGCGCCCCGCCCGTGGCCTGGTCGTCGAACAGGTAACGGCCCCAGACCTCGAGCTTGAGGGCGTGCCGGATCGGCCCTGCCCCGGTGAGCTCGCCGGTGCGGACGCTCCCGCCGATGCTCGACAGGCCCGACTCGCCGTAGCCGCCGCCGATGCCGTCCCCGTACAGCGAGGTCTCCCCGGACCACCGCCCGTAGAGCGGTCCGCCCGGCGTGCAGCGTGCCGTGAGCGCGTAGCTGACCAGCGTCCTGCGGTCCGGCTGCAGGAAGGCGGAACTGACGGCCCTCCCGACCTCGTCGCCGCTCGCGGCGGCGCCCGCGACGACGAGCGAGCGGGGGACGCGTTGGGTCCGAGGGGCGTGCGGTCCCGGGTGGCGGCCGGCCTGCTGCCGCTCGGGATTCCCGGCGCAGGGATCCGTACCGGAGGCGGCCGGCGCATACACCGGGACGGCGCGGTCGGTGCTCCGGGTGATCACGAACCAGTCCACGTCCACGCCGAAGCCGGTGCCGCGGATCCTCGCGGGCACGTAGCGGGCCCGGGTTCCGATCGGCGTGTTCCAGATGCTCGTCCGGGCGAACGGCCATTGCAGCGGGTCTCGGGTGGCAGCCGCCGAGGCCCGCCTCACCACGGTCGCGCTCGTCGGTCCCGGGCCAACGGCTGCCGCGGTGCCGGCGCCGACCACGGCCGCTCCGACGACCGTCAGGGTCCCGGCAACCCGCACGGCCCGAACAGCCGTTGCGTGCCGCATGCCTCGTGTTCCTCCGGACGACCCACCGGCGTTCCCGGTCTGCCGCAGGCGAGCCTAGCGACGGGACATCCGGGCCGGACGGACGCCGGGCTCAGTCACGGGTCCGTTCGTCGAGCAGGCGGTCCAGGCCGGCCGGCAACCCGCCGTGGTGGAGCACCGTCAGCCGCTGCGTCGGCCGGGTCAGCGCCACGTAGAGGTCGTTCACGCCGCGGCCGGAGCCCTCGACCACGGCCCGCGGGTCCACCACGGTCACGCCGTCGAACTCCAGGCCCTTGACCTCGTCCACGCTCAGCACGTCGACCCGGCCCGCGAGGTCGAGGTCCGGGCCGAAGGCCTCGACGACCGCCGCGGCCAGGTACTCATAGCCGGTCCGGGGAACCACGACGGCCATCCGGCCGCCGCCGAGGGCCTCGTCGTCCGCCAGGACGGCGGCGACCGCCGCTGCGGTCACCTGGTCGCGGCCGAGGCCGGCCAGCTCCACGGCCACCGGCGGCCAGGTGGCCTCCCGCGCCGACCGCGGCGGCTTGACGGGCACGCCGTGCGCCTCGAGCATGGCCGTGGCGACGTCCATGACCTCCGTCGGCGTCCGGTAGTTGACGCTCAGCTCCTCCAGCCGCCACCGGCCGTCGGCGACCGCGTCCAGCGCGTCGCCCCAGGCCGTGGCGCCCGCAGCCGAACCGGTCTGGGCGACGTCTCCGACGACCGTCATCGAGCGCACCGGCACGCGCCGGGCGATCAGCCGCCATTGCATCGGTGAGAGCTCCTGCGCCTCGTCCACGACGGCATGGCCGAAGGTCCAGGTCCGGTCCTCGCGCGCGCGCTCGGCCAGCGTGGCGGTCCGGCCCGCGGCGTCGAACCGGTCGGCGAGCATCTCCGGCGTCACCATGGCGCCGGCGTCCCCGACCTGCTCCAGCACCCGGCGGGCGAACTCGAGGGACTCCGTGCGCTCCTGCGCCGCCGCGGCGCCGTGCGCCTCCTGACGGGCGAGCGTCGCGACGTCCGCCCCGATGAGCTCGGCCGCCTCGTCGAGCAGCGGCACGTCCGACGTCGTCCACCGGGCGCCCTTCTCGCGCAGGAGGAGCCCCTGCTCGGCGGGCGTGAGGATGCCCTGCGCGGCCGCGGCGAGCCGGTCCGGCCGGGCGAGGAGGTCCCCGACCAGGCCCTGCGCGGTGAGCGGCAACCAGAGCAGGTTGACCTCGCGCCGCACGGCGAGCTCGGTCCTCAGCTCGGCGAGCAGCTCCGGACGCTCCTCGCCCTCGCGGTCGAGCCCCCGGACGGTCGCCAGCTGGCCGGCCAGGTCGTCCAGGACGTGCCGGACGAACGTCGTCCGGGCCTCGTTGTGCGGGCGGCCGCCCTGGCGGGCCCGACCCCGGGCCTCGCTCACCACCGCCGGGCGGAGCTGGATCCGGTCGCCCTGGACGACGAGATCGATCGGCCCCGCCGGCACGCGCTGGCGATTGCGCACGCCGTTGCGGATCACCTCCGCCAGGCGCAGGTCGCCCTTGACGACGGCCACCTCGGGTCGCTCCGTCGCGGACGCGTCGACACCCGGGAAGAGCTGGCCCGGGGTGAGCAGCACGACGCCGGTCTCGCCGAGGCTCGGCAACACCTGCTCGATGTACCGCAGGAAGACGGGCGTCGGACCGACCACGAGGACGCCGCTGCGGGCGATCCGGTCCCGGTGCGTGTAGAGCAGGTAGGCCGCGCGGTGCAAGGCGACCGCGGTCTTGCCGGTGCCCGGGCCGCCCTGCACGACGAGGACGCCGGCGAGCGGCGAGCGGACCACCCGGTCCTGCTCGGCGTGCAGGGTGGCGACGATGTCGCGCATCCGGCCGGTGCGGTGCGCGGTCAGGGCGCTCATCAGCGCGCCCTCGCCGGCCACCACCTGCAGGCCGTTCCGCTCCAGCGCCTCGGCGTCCAACAGCTCGTCGTCGATGCCGACCACGGCCCGGCCCTTGGTCGCGAGGTGCCGCCGACGCGCCACCCCCTCCGGCGCGGCGGCCGTGGCCTGGTAGAAGGCCGCGGCCGCGGGCGCGCGCCAGTCGACCAGGATCTGGTGCTGAGCGTCGTCGGAGAGACCGAGCCGGCCCACGTAGCGCCGGCTGCCGTCGGCGAGGTCGAGCCGGCCGAAGGCGAGCCGGTCTTCGACGGAGGCCAGCCGCGCGATCCGCTCGCTGTGCCAGGCGTCGAAGGCGTCCCGCTCGGCCCGGCCGGCAGGGGTGGGCACGACGGGTGCCCGGCGGACCTCCTCGAGCGCCGTCGCGGCACGCGCGCGGAGCACGTCGAGCTGCTCGTAGAGCCTGGCCACGTAGGCCTGCTCGACGTCCAGCTCGTGCTGCAGGTCCTCGGTCGTCAGGGCGACGCCTCCTCGGGGCGGTGGTCGGCGCTTCGCCGGGGCGGGCCCCGGCGCTTCGCCGGGGCGGCCTTCAAGTATGGGTGCCCGGCCCGATCGGCGCACCACTGGGGTCGGCGATTCCCGGAAGCGGTTTCATTTGTCCGGCCCCTCC
>DATKNA010000095.1:0-24102 GCA_035541595.1 Kineosporiaceae bacterium
CCGGAGTCCTCGACCGCCTCGATGCACGTGTCGAAGATGATGTCCCAGTGGGTCCGCTCGGGCATCCGCGCCGTCGGCACCTCCCCGATGCCCACGATCGCGATGTCACTCACGTCTCCTCCCCTCCGCCGGCCGTGCAAACTCTCAACTTGAGGACGAGACCAACCCGTTCTAGAGTTGAGACTAGTGAAGCGATGCGCCCGGGGTCAATGGTGGTGGCTGCGCGGAAGGTCATCCCGGCCCGTAGGCGTGCCCACCGCCGTCCACTCGGGCATCACCGGACTCCAGACCCTGTACCGCCTCTGCCGGCGACCGATCCCGGCTCCTCACCCGCTCCTCACCCGCTCCTCACCGCTCCTCACCGCTCCTCACCCGCTCCTCACCACCCTCACGCCGCAGGCAGCCGCAACCCGGTCGAGAAGCACCTGAAACGGCATCAATGGGCGCTGATGCGTGAGCCGGAGGATCCGAGGAGAGCCGTAGGGTGGCGTAGCGGCTGACGACGAAGGAGGGCAGATGACGACCGACGCGCGGCATCTGAAGATGGCCGAGCTGAGTGCGCATTCAGGCGTCGCCGCCTCCACGATCCGGCACTACCTCCGCCTCGGCCTGCTCCCGGAACCGCTGCGCACGGCCACGACGATGGCGTACTACGGGCCCGAGCACCTCGAACGGCTGACGTACATCAGGCGCCGCTTGCAGACCGGCGCCACGTTGCGAGAGATAGGGCAGGGTCTGGCCGGCCACGCCTCGTCGTCGGCTACCGACGACGGCCAGTTCGTGTACTCCAGCCAGCGGGCGCGCCTCATCGATGCTGGGTCGGCGGTCTTCGTGCGCTCGGGCTTCGAAGCCGCCAGCGTCGAAGACGTGGTGAGACGAGCCGGCGTCGGCAAGGCGGCCTTCTACCGGCACTTCGCGGGAAAGCGGGACCTGCTGGCCGCATGCATGGACAGCCAACTCGCCTGGTACGAAGCCGCCACGAGCAGGGATCACGCATCGCTCGAACGGCTGTCGCGGCTGCCGGACCTCGTCGAGCACCGCCGCTTTCGCGTCCTGATCAACCTGCTCGCTCTTCTCAGGCAGGCCGACGCCAGCCGCGCGATCGACCACGACGAAGCCCTCGAGCGGGCCCGCGCCCGGCTGAGAGCGCCACTGGAAGCCGACCTGCGGGCAGCACAAGAAAGCAGTGGTGCACGCGCCGGCGACGTACGACTTCAAGCGGAGATGTTGCTCTCGGCCACCGAGTACACCATGGCCTACGCCGAGAAGTCCGGCTCTCGCGATGTCGCCGATCTCGTCCGGCGCGGCTGGAGGATCGTCTTGACAGGCCATCTGACAGGACATTCGACAGGACATTCGACAGGCCATTCGAATTCGACAGGCCATTCGACAGGCAATGCCCATGCTTGAGCACGCATCCGGCGCCCAGTTGACCGTCTCCGACCTGGCCGAACGCTCCGGGCTTCCCATCTCGACCATCCGCTACTACGTCCGCGAAGGACTCATACCCGCAGGTCAGCGGCTGTCTCGTACCCGCGTCCTCTACAACGGCGACCACCTCGAGGCCCTCGAGACGATCAAATCCCTGCGCGAGGCCGGGGTTCCCGTGACCGAGATCCGCTCGCGTGCGACGCATGTCACCGATGCTCCCAGCGTCTCCGCGATGGACGAGGCTCGACGCGACGACCTGCTTCAGGCCGCCACCAACTGCTTCCTCAGCGCCGGTTTCGCCGGCACGAGTCTCGGGGCGATCGCCCGCCGCGCGTCGATGAGCAAGGCAACCTTGCACCGCTACTTCTCCTCCAAGGAGGAGATCTTCATGGCATGCGCCGCGCGGGTGTTCCATCAGCTCTATGCCGACGTGTGGCCGGCCATCAGCCACACCCGGGAACCGGGCGAGCGCCTGCGCGCCCGCTGGCACGCTTTCGTGGAGTCCTTTGCCGATTGGGCTCCCATGATGGACCTGGTCCGGGGCTTGGCCATCGGAAGCCCGACGTTCCACGAGGAGTACCTCCGCCTGACCGACTCGATGGTCGCGCCGATCGCCCATGAGCTGTCGATGCTGGACGCCGACCAACGCGCTGACATCGACGTCGAACTCCGGTCGTACGTGCTCATGGGCATGGCGGAGGCCGGAGCTCGCGCCGTGGACGAAGGGCGCCACACTGCCGAGAGTGCCTGGCGCTACCTCGAACCCGTCCTCGACGAGCTGACGCGTCGTCCGTCACCTGGTGAACTGGTATCGTTGCGCCCACGGCGGGCCCACTCGGGCCGTCTACTCCCGCGGGCGAGCCGCCCGTGAGGTCGCAGCAGAAGCGTTCCCGATCGTCGGTGAGCCGTGTGCGGCCTGGCGATCGACAGTACGGAGCTCTTCACATGCCTGCCCCACGCCGCCGCGGCCCCGCCGCGTCCTCTCCTCCCCGTAGCCGACCGTCCGGACGCGTCCGTCACCGCCAGCAACCCGTGGTGTCAGAGCTCGACCGGATGCTGGACGAGGCGTTGTCCCGCCCGTCTCCGCCGGCCGCCTCGTTCGCCGACTGCGGCGTCCCTCCCGTCCTGGTGGATGCGCTCGCCCGCCGCGGCATCACCGCACCGTTCGCCATCCAGACCCGTGCCCTGCCCGACGGCATCGCCGGCCGCGACGTGCTCGGCCGGGCACAGACCGGGTCCGGCAAGACGCTCGCGTTCGGTCTTCCGCTGCTCGCCCGGCTGGCCGGTCGGCGTTCCCGCGCGGGCCGTCCCCGTGGCCTGGTGCTCGTGCCCACGCGCGAGCTGGCGGGTCAGGTCGCCGACGCACTACGCCCCCTGGCAGAGACGGTCGACCTGCGCGTCGTCGCGGTCTTCGGCGGTGCACCGTACGGCCGACAGCTCGCCGCTCTGCAGGGCGGGGCGGACGTCGTCATCGCGACGCCCGGACGGTTGATCGACCTGATCGAGCGCGGCAGCTGCTCCCTGGCTGACGTGTCGATCGCCGTGTTGGACGAGGCCGACCACATGGCCGACCTCGGCTTCCTGCCCGCAGTGGTCCGGTTGCTCGACGACGTCCCCGCGGGGGGCCAGCGGTTGCTGTTCTCCGCCACCCTCGACCGCGGCGTCGACCGGCTGGTCAGCGCCTACCTCGAAGACCCGGCGGTGCACGCGGTCGCGCCGGCCGCCGCACCGGTCGACGCGATGGATCACCGGGTCTTCCTGCTCGACACCGCGGACAAGGTCGCGGTCGCGGCGGAGGTGGCCGCCCGTCCCGGCCGCACGCTGGTGTTCGTCCGCACCAAGCACGGCGCCGACCGCTTGGCCCAGCAACTCAGCAAGCTCGGCGCGCCCGCCGCCGCGATCCACGGCAACCTGTCGCAGAACGCCCGGCAACGGGCGCTCGCAGGGTTCGCCGCCGGACATCCGCGGGTGCTGGTCGCGACCGATGTCGCGGCCCGGGGCATCCACGTCGACGACGTCGACCTGGTGGTGCACTTCGACCCGCCGAACGACGTCAAGGACTACCTGCACCGCTCGGGCCGCACGGCACGAGCCGGCGCCAGTGGGACCGTCGTGTCGTTCGTGCTGCCGGAACAGCAGCGCGGGGTCGAAGGGATCCACCGCGACGCGCGGATCACGCCCAGCGCGGTGCCGGTGCGACCGGGACACGAAGCGGTGCGACAGATCGCCGAATCGGGCACTCCCGTGCCCCATGCGTCCCCCCGCCCGACGACCGCGCCGCGCCAGACCCCGGCGAAGCGACGGCTCCGCCACCGCGGACCGGCTCGGCAGCGGCGCGACCCCGCAGCCTGACCCTCCACTGCCCCCGACCTCGCAACCCTGAGTCGTGGGCCCTGCGGATCGGGGCCCGGCCGGGGCTTTCCCCGATACCGGCCGGCCCGCCGTCGTCGCAGGCTGGACGCACCAGTCAGCGACAACCGAGGAGTCAGAAGCCATGAACGACATCCACGCCTGGTCCCGCCGCGAGGGCCTCGTCCGGCCCCGGCAGGGGCGCGTCCTGGCCGGCGTCTGCGCCGGGCTGGGCCGGCGCTTCGGGATCGACCCCTGGCCGGCTCGTCTGCTCTTCGTGCTGGCCATGCTCGTGCTGCACGCCGCCCTGATCCCGATCTACGTGATCCTCTGGATCCTGATGCCCACCGAGGAGACGTCCGTGGAGGGTGTCACCGACTCCTCGACGTTCCCGGCCCGGTGACGGCCAGCCCCTGACCGGGCCGAGACCGCACCCAGGCTCGGCCCGGACGACGGACGCGGCGGGCGAAGTGTCCGCCGCCACGCTGTGCACTGCGCCGTTTCCGGTGCGGCGCACAGCGGCCGTCACGGGATTCCCCCAGGCGAGGACGAGCGCCGTCGGCGCCGACCCGCCACGTGCCGGCCGCGGGCCGCACGGAACGCCCGCTCGACATCGTGCAGGATCCGGCCCTCATCCGAGGAGGCCGGCCCCGCGCCGGCTCACGCGTGCAGGAGGAGGAGGGTGACCGCCGCGAAGAGCAGGATGAGCAAGATCGCGAGAAGCGCGACCCCCAGGGCGAGGACGACGGTACCGATGACCCCGAGGACGACGGCGGTCTGCCCGAGCGCCCGGTTGCGTGGATCGCGCCGCCCCTCGTCGACGGCGCGGACCTCCCGGCGTCCCATGACCCACGCGACGGGCGCCAGCGGCGGGAACAGGAAGAGCCCGACGAGCCCGAGCACCAGCGCCAGGACGGCATGACCGGCCTCGCGGCGCGGCGGCCACGACGGGTGCACCACCTGCGGGCCGAGCTCCGGCTCGACCGTGTGGCCCGGTTCCCCGTCACGACGTGCCGGCGGAGGGGTCCCCCAGGGCGGCACCTCGTCGGCGTGCTCCTGTGGCCGCAGGACGCCGTGGGAGTCCCCGCCCGCCTGGTTCGCCATGCTCCCCCTCCGCTCTCAGGAGTCGCCTCGTCCCAGCATCGCTCAAGGACCGCAGGGGCGTCCTCGCGGGTCGGCGTCGACGGTCGGCGTCGACGGTCGCTCCACGTAGACGCAACCATAGGTTGCACAACTGCCGACCGCGGCGTAACGTCCGTACTCGCAACCATTGGTTGCATGTGAGGAGGATGTCATGACCCGGACCGTGAGTCAGAAGACCGCGGACAGCTACCGCGCCGACGTCCGGTTCGTTGCAGCACCGGATGCCGTGTTCGAGGCGTTCACGACGGTCACCGGCATCGCAGGGTGGTGGACCGAGCAGGTGTCCGGTTCGGGCGCGCAGGGTGGGCAGCTGACGCTGGGCTTCCCGAACAGTGACGGCCCTCGGGTCGTGCTGCACGTCGACACCACCGAACGGGCCCGCTCGATCGTCTGGAGCGTGCTCGCCGTCCCGCCGCTGCCCGCATGGGAAGAGTGGGCCGGCACGCGTGTCGTCGTCCGACTGCGGCCCGACGGCGACGGCGGCACCGGCATGGGGTTCGGCCACGAGGGGCTGACGCCGCAGCTGCACTGCTACGACACGTGCAGCCGCGGCTGGGACGGCGTTCTCGCCAGCCTGCGTAGCTACGTCGACACCGGCACCGGCCACCCGTACAGCTGAGCACCAGTTCCGAGGACGACGAGGAGATCCGCATGCCAGCCCCCATCGAGACGTCCGTCCACATCGACGCGCCTGTCGAGGTCGTGTGGCGCACGGTGAGCGAGCCCGACCAGGTCGTCCGGTGGTTCGCGGACGAGATCGACCTGCGGGCGACCCCCGGCTACGAGGGATCGATGACCTTCCACCCCGATGCCGGCGGCACGGTGCTCGTCCCGATCACCGTCGAGACCGTCGAGCCGCCGCGACGGTTCACCTATCGATGGGGCCACCCCGCCGGCACCGCGGCCGACCCCGGTAACTCCACGCTGGTCGAATTCACCCTCACCCCCGAGGACGGCGGCACCCGGCTCCGCGTCGTCGAGACCGGCCATGACGACCTGGGCTGGCCGCGGGATCAGCAGGACGCCTACGTCGACGACCACAATGACGGCTGGACGACTCACCTCGGCCGGCTCGAGCAGCTCCTGGCGCGGCGATCGGCCGACGCGACACGGTGACACCGATGGACGACGAGCAGCTGTGGGCGGCGGTGGCCGAGCCGGGACGCCGCCGCGTGCTCGACGCGCTCGTCGCCCTCGGTGAGGCCACGCCCACCGTTCTGGCCCGCGAGGTGCCGTTCACGCGGCAGGCGGTATCGAAGCACCTCGCGGTACTGCTCGAGGCGGGCGTGGTCGCGCAGCGGCGGGACGGCCGGGAGGTCCGGTACACCGTGCGACCGGAACGGCTGGAGGCGGCGGTCCGGGCGATGTCGGCCGCCGCCGCCCGGTGGGACGCCCGACTGCAGGCGATCAAGCGCCTGGCCGAGGCCGAGCGCTGAACCGCGCGCCGGCGCAGGGGTGCCCATGCCGACGAGTCGGCCGGAGCGGAGACGGACCGCGGCGCGGGGACGTTCCCGTCACGGTCTGCGGATGCGCTGGAGCCGGTCGGCGGTGTACTCATCGTGCCTCTTGATGGGTGAGCTCCGGCCGGGCTGGCGCAGATGTGGGACGCGCTGCTGACGGTCGGGCCGTGAACGACGCGGAAGGTCAAGCGCCGACGCTCGAGCCCGGGCCTGGACCGACCCGCGCGACCAGCCAGGTGCGCAGCTGGTCGTAGACGGCCGGGTGGCGGAGCAGACCCTGGTGACTGACCCCACCGATCCGGGCGGCGCGGGCCGGGTCGACGTCGATGCCGCGCGTCCGATCGGTGCCCAGCGCACTGGTCTGGCGGACCATGCCGTCACCGACCAGCCAGCCGGCGGGATGGCGGGGCTGGCGGGTCAGCGAGGTCGCCACGGTGTGGTAGGCGATGTGCCGAGGCACCGGCGGGTCGGCGGCCCCGACCACGACGCCGCGGGCCAGGTCCTTGATCCCGACACTGCATCCGGTCAGCACCCGGGCGAACGGGGAGCTCTGCGGGAACCGGGTGAGCAGCCATTCCCCGACCGGCACCGCCTTGGCCAGCGGGGCGCCCAGGTGCGGCGTACCGAGCGTGATCACGGTGTCGACGGCGTCCACCCAGGCCAGATCCACCTGTGCGGCCGCCTGGCAGGCGGCGCGGGCCACCAACCCGCCCATCGAGTGCCCGACCAGATCGATCCGACGAACCGGCACCGGCCACCCCGCCCACACCGCGTCCAGCAGGCGCGCCAGCGCCGGTCCGTTCTCGCTCACCGCAAGCCCCGTGTTGTAGCGCAGGTAGATCGGGGTCATCCCCAGCTCGACCCGGAGCCGGTCGCCGAAGGAGGTGCGGGCCCCCTCCTGCCCGTACCACCAGGACTGCTCGCTCTCCATCAACCCGTGGACGAACACCACCAGCCGGTCGGTGGCGTCGGGGAAGGCGGAGGCCAGCGACGCGGGCCGCGGCGGGACGTCGTCCCCGCCCGCCCGCACCGCCATCGGGACGGCGAGCGTCGGACGCCGGACGGCCAACCAGTCACCCCAGACCCCGTTCAGGATCGGCTGAACGGCACGACCGACCTCGGTGTGGGACGGGGCCGGGCCGGGCCGCTCCGCGACGAGATGCGCGCCGGCCCGGAGGGCGGACCCGACCGCCGCGTCGACGACCTCGTAGATTCCCCCGGCGGCGGCCGAATTCAGGCTCGTGACCGCCCGGGCCGGCCGCGGCAGCCAGCGCTCGACCCCGCGGATGATCGCCTGGTGGACGTCGGCGATCACGTCGACCGTCGAGCTCACCGCGTCCGCAGCCAGGCCCCCCGCGGCCCGCGTCTCCTCCGCCCGGGTCATGCGTGACACCCCCGATCGACCGGCACGTCCATCCCACCCTCACGCGGCGGCGGCGATCCGCCTGATGGCGGCGACGGAGCGGTCGACGTCGGCCTCGGTGGTGGCGTAGTTCGACACCGAGATCCGCATGTAGCGACGGCCCTGCCAGGTGGTGCCGCCCATCCAGCAGGTGCCGTCGCGCTGCACCGCCTCGACCACCCGGTCGGTGCGGGCGTCGTCCCCGAAGCCGACCAGCACCTGATTCAGCACGACGTCGTTGGCCACCTCGAACCCGGCCTCGGTCAGGCCGGCCGCGAACCGCCGGGCCAGCGCGCAGCAGCGCTCCACCAGCTCGGCCACCCCCTGCCGGCCCAGCTCGCGCAACCCCGCCCACGCCGCGAAACCCCGCGCCCGCCGCGAGGACTCCGCGGTGAAGTCGGCGCGCGGAGCGGCCGCCACCGACGCCGCGCTCACCAGGTAGGACGCGGTGTACGCCATGGCCGCGGCGTGCACGTCCGGGCGCGAGCAGAACGCGAACGCCGAGTCGTACGGCAGGTTCAGCCACTTGTGCCCGTCACAGCCCCACGAGTCGGCCAGCTCCACACCATCGACGAGGTGCCGCAGCCTCGGGCTCGCCGCAGCCCACAAACCGAACGCGCCGTCAACGTGGACCCACGCACCGCGCGCGTGCGCCAGCTCGATCGCCGGACGCACCGGATCGACCGCGCCGGTGTTCACGTTGCCCGCCTGCAGGCACACGATCGTCGGAGCGTCCAGGCCGGTCGGCCCGGCGTCGAGCACCCGCCTGAGATCGTCGACGTCCAACGCCCCGTTCGCATCGGCCCGCACCGGCTCGACGACGTCCGAGCCCAGCCCCAGCAACCGCAGCGACCGGTCGATCGTGGCGTGCCGCTCCGCACCGGCCACGACCCGCACCCGCGGCGCACGGATCAGCCCTTGCGTCTCGACGTGCCACCCGATCTGGGCGAGCACGTGGTGACGGGCGGCCGACAGCCCGACCGTGTTCGCCGCCTGCGCGCCCGTGACGAACCCGACCGACGCGGACCCCGGGAGGCCGAGCAGCTCCTTCAGCCAGCCGCCGGCCACCTCCTCCGCCGCCGTCGCCGCAGGCGAGGTCGCCACGTTGAAACCGACCTGATCCCAGCCGGCGGCCACCATCTCGGCCGCCGTGGCCGACGGCAGCGCGCCACCGACCACGAACCCGAAGAACCGCGGCCCGGGCGTCGCGACCAGCCCGGGGTCGGCGGCCTTGACCAGCTCGGCGAACGCGACCTCCGGTGGCAGGCCGGTCTCCGGCAGCGGCAGGGCGAAAGCCGCCCGGACGTCGTCCAGCGCGTGGCCGGTCACCACCGGCCTCTCGTCCAGCGAGGCCCGGAAGCGGGCCGCCTCCTCGGCAGCGGCGGCGAACAGGGTCGAGAGGTCCTCCACGACCCCGACAGTAGATGCGCAGCGAGGATCAGGGGTATGCCCTGGACGATCGCCGTGTCGACGATGTTCCGGACGGATGGTGACACGGTGGGTCGACACGGTGGGTCGACCCTGAGCCCACCCTGAGCCCACCCGGCCGTTACACGTGCCCCGGGCGTGCCCCCGCGGCGATGCCGGGCGAGCACCAGGAGCACCCACCATGAAGCCGCGGACCGGCAGAGATCCGGCCGAGATCCGGCCGAGATCCCGATATGGATTGCCGCGAACCCTGTGACCTGACCTGGACCTGACGTGACCTGACCTGACCTGACCCGACCCGACCTGGACCGGCAATTCCGTGTTCCCGCCGAGCGACGTCGTGCATTTTCCGGGGGCCGGCGGCTGTCCCATCGAGCGCAACCCGGGAGCCATTTCCTGCGGCAATTGCCTTCCGGACCCCGGCTCGCACAGACTCATCAGTGCACCCGGTGATCCGACGGCGAGGAGCATCATGACCAGGGACAGGCACTGGGGCTTCCGCACCCGCGCGGTCCACGCCGGCGGCGCGCCGGATCCGACGACCGGCGCTCGTGCCGTCCCCATCTACCAGACCACGAGCTTCGTCTTCGAGGACACCGCCGACGCGGCCGCGCTGTTCGCGCTGCAGAAGTACGGCAACATCTACAGCAGGATCGCCAACCCGACCGTCGCCGCCCTGGAGGAGCGGGTGGCGAGCCTCGAGGGCGGCCTCGGCGCGGTGGCGACGGCCAGCGGCCAGGCGGCCGAGTTCCTGACCTTCGCCGCGCTCGCCGGCGCCGGTGATCACATCGTGGCCGGCGCCGGACTGTACGGCGGGACCGTGACCCAGCTCGACGTCACCCTGCGCCGGTTCGGCGTCGACACCACGTTCGTCCAGGGCGCGGAGCCCGACGCAGTGGCCTCCGCGCTCACCGACGCGACGCGGCTCGTGTTCGTCGAGGTGATCGGCAACCCGAGCGGAGACGTCGCCGACATCGCCCCGCTCGCCGACGTGGCGCACGACGCCGGCGTCCCACTCGTCGTCGATGCCACCACGGTCACCCCGTTCCTCTGCCGGCCCATCGAGCACGGGGCCGACATCGTCATCCACTCCGCCACCAAGTTCCTCGGCGGGCACGGCACGACCATCGCCGGGGTGGTCGTCGAAGCGGGCCGGTTCGATTGGGGCAACGGGCGCTTCCCGCTGTTCACCGAGCCGGTGCCCTCCTACGGGGGGCTGACGTGGTGGGGCAACTTCGGCGAATACGGGTTCCTCACCAAGCTGCGGGCCGAGCAGCTGCGCGACGTCGGCGCGACCCTCTCCCCGCACAGCGCGTTCCTCCTGCTCCAGGGCATCGAGACGCTGCCGCAGCGGATGACCGAGCACGTCGCCAACGCACAGCAGGTCGCCCGCTGGCTGAGCGGGGACCCCCGGGTGGCATGGGTCCGGTACGCCGGACTGCCGGACCACCCGCACCACGACCGGGCCCGCAGATACACCCCGCTCGGCCCCGGTGCCGTGTTCTCGTTCGGCGTCCACGGCGGACGCCGGGCGGGGCGGGCCTTCATCGAGAACCTCGAGCTGTGCAGCCACCTCGCGAACATCGGCGATGTCCGCACCCTGGTCATCCACCCGGCCTCGACCACCCACCAGCAGCTCAGCGACGCCCAGCTCGAGGCCGCCGGCGTGTCCCCCGACCTCGTCCGCATCAGCGTCGGCCTGGAGGACGTCGACGACGTGCTCTGGGACCTCGACCAGGCGCTGAACGCAACGACCAAGGAGACGCAGTCATGAGAAGCGCCGCAGCGCGGAGCTGGCAGGGCCCCTCCGCCCGGGAACGGCTCGGCATCCTGCAGAACGCCCGCACCGTCGCCGTCGTCGGGGCGTCGGACAACCCGGCGAGGGCCAGCTACTTCGTCGCGACCTACCTGCTGTCCTCCTCCCCCTACGAGGTGTGGTTCGTCAACCCCCGGGCCCAGCAGATCCTCGGCCGGTCGGTGTACCCCAGCCTCGCCGACGTCCCGGGCACGCCCGACCTCGTCGACGTCTTCCGCCGTCCCCAGGACCTCCCTGAGGTCCTGACCGAGACGATCGACGCCGGCGCCTCGACGCTCTGGCTCCAGCTCGGGCTGTGGCACGAGGCCGTCGCGCGTGACGGCGAGGCCGCGGGCCTCACCGTCGTCATGGACCGATGCCTCAAGATCGAGCATGCGCGGTTCCACGGCGGCCTTCACCTGGCCGGCTTCGACACCGGCGTCATCACGTCCAGGCGCGCGACCGCGCGCTGAGCCCCCTGCACGACCGTGCTGACGGCCCTGTCTCGTTGCCGGCTCGCGCGTTGACGAACCAGCTCCCGGCCTTTACCGTCATGAACGGCAACGAGTGTCAGCGACAAGCCCTGGCTTGCTGATCGGCAACCCTCGTCCACCACTGGGGTGCTCCAGGTGAAGGCCCGGCGGAGCTCGTCTCCGCAAGTGTGGGAAACCCGTCCGCGGTTGTCCCGGAGATGGAGGCGGTCGTGATCGGGCAGACACGACGGACGACGCCCGTGATTCGGCGGCGCCACGTCGATCTGTTGCGCGTCACCGCGGCCGCCTGTCGCTGATCGTCGCCTCATCTCCTTCTTCCCCGGACTGCGCCCGGTCGTGCCGGGGCGGAATGGGTGCGCAGCCGTTCCCGCAGACCGCAGCGTCGTTCATTCCCGGGCATTCGTCGCGCCCTCCCCATTCCACCCCCTTTCCAGCCCCTTTCCAGCCCCTTTCCAGCCATAAGGAGCACTCATGTCGCTCACCACCATCATCGACGCGACCGCCGCTGCGGTCGCGCAGGACACCGCCAACGCGACAGCCCCGTTCGCCGCGTCCGGACGGCTGACGACGGGCGTCGCCACCGAGATCCAGGCCGGCCGCCACACTCTCGTCATCGACGAGCCCCCGACGTTGGGCGGCGAGGACGTCGCGCCCAACCCGGTCGAGTTCGCCCTCGCGAGCCTCATCTCGTGCCAGGTCGTCACATACCGGTTCTGGGCCGACAAGCCCGGGATCGCCGTCGACACCATCGACGTGAGCGCCGTGGGGGACCTCGACGTCCGCGGCTTCTTCGGGCTGGACGAGGGCGTGCGGTCCGGGTTCGGCGAGGTGCGGCTCGACGTCCGGCTGGCCGGTCCCGAGTCGGAGGAGCGGTACCGCGATCTCAAGGCTGCGGTCGACGCCCACTGCCCCACCACTGCCCCGTGCTCGACCTGTTCGCGAATCCCACGCCGGTCACCCTCACGCTCGAGGTCGCGAGCGCCGTCGCCTGATACCCGTGGAGTGGGCGCGTCCCGCCAGCGCTCGCCCGGTGCTCAACCTGCGCAGTCGTCCACAGGGCGCCGATGGGGCATGGCGGGGCGACACGGCGGACGATAGCGTCCCGGCGTGACCTCCCAGGACCGCCCGGACGAGTTCGCGGACCGTGTATCGGCCCTCGAGCACCAGCAACGCGCCGATCGCCGGGCCCTGGGCTCGCTCGACGCCGACGTGTCAGATCTGCAAGCCCAACGGCGCGCCGATGTCCGGCTGTTGGAGAGCCTGCGGCTGACGCAGCGGGGGCACGGCGAGCAACTCCAGCGCATCGGGCGCGACGTCAGCGACCTCAGCGACGGTCTCGCCGCGGCGCGGCAGACGCAGCAGGAGCACGGCGAGCAACTCCAGCACGTCAGGCGCGACGCCGATGACGGCTTCGCCGCCGTGCGGTCGCAGCTCGACGGCATCGTCCGGCTTCTACAGCGCGGCGTGAAGTAGCGCCTCGGCAGTCGCCGACGGCACGAGCGCGATCCCGGGATCTCGGGCTGCTGGTCGGGATCTCGGACGACTCGTCGCGACAGCCGGGGTGGCCCTTCGCGGCGTGGGGCAGGATGGGTGCTTGTGCGTGCGGTGGCAGCGCTGGAGGCGCTGGGGGACGGCGGCGTTGCCGACCTGCTGCGACTGCGCCCCGACCTCGCCCGGCCCCGGACGACGTCGTTGCGCGAGCTCGCCCAGCGCGCGGTCGATCCCGTGTCGCTGTCCGTGGCCCTGCGCGCGTTCGACGTCCCGACCCTGCAGGTCGCGGAGGCTCTGGCGGCCCTGGGATCGACCGCGGACCGCCGGCCGCTGGAGAATCTGCTCGGTTTCTCGCCCGGTGGTGGCGGTGCAGCGGCCCGCGCAGCCCTCGACCGCGCGCTGGAGATCCTGCGCCGCTACCTCTTCCTCCAGGCGGGCACGAGGCCGCGGCTTCTGCCCGAGATCGTCAGCGCCTGGCCCGAGCCGCTGGGATTCGGCCCGCCGGCGGCCGAGCTCCTGGCAACCATGACGGTCACCGCACTGCGCCAGGGGCTCACCGCCCTCCACGTCCAGACCGGCAAGACGGTCAAGGCCGACCTGGTCGCCGTGCTCGCGTCGGCGCTGGGAGACGCCGCTGTGGTCGGCAAGACGCTCGACCAGGCGCCGCCGGCGGTCGCAGAGCGCATCCGCCAGGCCGCCTTCGGCCGGCCCCTGCCCCGCAACTACCTGATCACCCCGTACTCCACGGCGGTCCACGGCCGAGTGAACGCCGCCAAGGACCCCACGCTCTGGGCGGTCGCACACCTGCTCGCCGTGCAGACCTACGAGGCCGTCGTCCTGCCGGCTGAGGTGACCCGGGCCCTGCGCGGCCCGGACTGGCACGTCTCGTTCGCCCACGAGCCACCGCCTCTGCTGTGGACCCCGATGCCGGAGGACACCCTTCAGCGGACCGCGTCCGCGGCCAGCGGGCACGCCGTCCGCACCGTCACCGGTCTCCTCGAGGCGCTCGGCCGGCGGCCGGTGCAGCGACTGAAGACCGGCGGCGTCGGCATCCGCGAGCTGCGGCGCCTGGCCAAGGAGCACCGGGTCGGCGTGAACGAGGTCCGGCTCGCGCTGGCCCTGGCGCATACCGCGGAGCTGATCGCGCCGTCGGTGCACGGCGTCGCCCCCACCCCGGACGCCGACGCCTTCCTCCGCCGGTCGCCCGCCCAGCGCGCGGCCGAGCTGACGTCCACCTGGCTCGAGGTGGCGGACCTGCCGATGCTCGATCCGGACGACGCCTGGCATCCGCAGGTGCGGGAGCGACCGGTCGACGTCAAGCACGTGGTGCTCGCCGCCCTGGCCCTGCATCCGCACCAGGCCCCGGACTCCGCCGGGCTCAGCCGGTGGCTGCAGTGGCGACACCCGGTGGTGTTCACCAGGAGGATCTCCGCGTTCTCCGGCCTCGCATCCCTCGGCGCCGACGCCGACCCCTGGGACGACGAAGCTGCCGACGACGAAGCTTCCCACGACGAAGCTTCCGACGACGGGTTGTCCGACCCGTGGGACGAGGACCGTCACCTCGACGAGACGCCTCTCGACGATGGGCCCCTGCTGGTCGACACCGTCCTGGAGGAGGCCGCCTGGCTCGGGATCGTCGCCGACCGCACCCTCACTCGGGTGGGCACTCACGTGCTCGCCGGCGACACCGCAGCCGTCGAGGCCGCCCTCGAGAGCGGTCTCGGCGCCGCCGCGACGACCGCTCACCTGCAGGCCGATCTGACCGCTGTCGTCATGGGCCACCCGGCGGCCGAGCTCTCCGCGACCCTCGACGAGCTCGCGGTCCGGGAGTCGCGCTCCGTCGCCACGACGTGGCGGTTCGGCCCGGCGAGCATCCGGGAGGCGCTGGACACCGGGTGGAGCGCGGAGCTGATCCTCGACCGGCTGACGCAGATCACCGACGGGCCGCTCCCCCAGCCGCTGGCCTACCTCGTCAACGACGTCGCCCGCCGGCACGGCCACCTGCGAGCGGGCACCGCTACCTGTTACCTGCGCGGCGACGACGAGGCACTGCTGCGCGAGGTCGCCGCCGACCGCCGCCTCGCCAAGCTCGGGCTCCGGTCCGCCGGCGACGGCGTCCTGATCGGGGACCGCCCCCTGGAGGAGACCCTGGCGGAACTCCGCAAAGCCGGATACGCCCCCGTCGCGGAGGACCAGCTCGGCCGCCGCGTCCTCACGCGACGACCCTCGTTCCGCGGCAGCTGACGCCGCGTTGGAGATCCCTTCGCGACATGGACGGCGACACCTCGTGCGCGGAGCCGGCGACCTGGAGACGCTCGCGGGGCAAGCTCGAGGACGCAGGTGTCGAGTACCAGCTGGAGAGCGGTACGTCGATCTACTTCCGTGACCCCGACGGTGCCCGGGTGGAGCTGATCGCCGATCGGCTGGGCGAGATGGACGGGCGCGAAGTACGCGCCGGCGCCTCACCGTGAGTCCGTGACCGAGATAGGACCCGACGCTGTCGCGGAGCGGGTGGTCGCGGCGCGGGAGTGAGCGGGTTCACTGCTGACCGCTGTCGTCGAGTCCTTCGTGAAGGACCTCGAATGCGCGGCGCCCTTCCGCCAGGACGTGCCGGGCAATGGCGGCGGCGCTGCGGCCGGCGATGGCGTCGGCCTGGATCGTGCGGGTCATGGCCCGGTTGACTCCCATCAGGGCGTTGGCGATCACCCAGGGCCGGACGTCGCCGACACGGGCGTGCCGCTCCTCGGCGATGATCTCCGCGAGGGAGCGAGTGGTCTGATCAACGATGCGCTGCTCGCGGGCCTGCAGGGTGGGGCTGCCCGCGATCACCCTTGCCACGGTGGCCAGCTGGGCCATTGCGGCGGGGTCGGGATCGGCCAACGCCCCCCGACGCCGGAGGACGACGTCACGGAATGCCTCGTAGGTCGTCGTTCCGGCAGGGCGGCTTCGCACCGCCTGCACGAGGCGCTCCTCGAACGCTTCCATAGCGCCGTAGACCAGGTCCTCCTTGGTCGGGAAGTAGTTGAAGACGGTGGCCTCGGAGACCTCGGCGTTCTGGGCGATCTCGGCGACGGGGACGGCGTCGAAGCCTCGGGACGCGAACAACTCGAACGCCACCTGCCTGATCCGTAGCCGAGTCTGCTCCTTCTTGCGTTCCCGCAGACCTGCCCCGCCCGTCATGCCTCCATGGTAGCACTCTGCTTGAGTTACCCCATAAATGGGGTTACCCTAAGTTTCGTGCGTCCTGACGTAGGATCGGGGCACGTGCGGATCCCCGAGGGGGAACGATGAAGATCAGCATCGCCGTGACCAGGTACTCGTGGGGCGTCCCGATCGACGGGTTGCCGCAACGGTTGGCCCGGGTGGCTCGTCATGCCGAGGCGGTCGGCGTCGACACGATCTGGCTGCCCGACCATCTGCTCCAGATGGAGCCGGGGGCCGCGGTGGATGAGCCCATGGTGGAGGCGTACACGACGCTGGGGTTCCTTGCCGCCGCAACCGAACGCGTCGGGCTGGGGACCATGGTGACCTGGGCGTCCATCCGTCCGCCCGGCCTGCTGGTGAAAGTCGTGACCTCTCTCGACGTGCTGTCCGGGGGCCGGGCGTGGTTCGGTGTCGGGGCCGGCTACCGCGGCGACGAAGCGGCGATGATGGGCCTGCCGTTCCCGCCGACCCCTGAACGCTTCGCACGCCTCGAGGAGCTCCTGCAAATCGCCGATCACATGTGGAGCGGCCGTCACGAGCCCTTCCAGGGCAGCTACGACCAGCTGCAGGCGCCGATCTGCAGCCCGCTGCCGGTGCGCAGGCCCCGGATCCTGATCGGTGGCAGCGGGGAGAAGCGCACGCTGCCGCTGGTGGCCCGCTACGCCGACGCCTGCAACCTGTTCGACATTCCGGACGGAGGCGTCACGCTGCGGCGCAAGCTCGACGCCCTCAAGGCAGCCTGCGCCGACGTCGGCCGGAACCCCGGCGACATCGAGGTCACGCTCAGCAGCAGACTTGCCCCGGGCGAGTCACCCGAGGCCTTCGCCGACCGAGGCACCCGCCTGGCCGGCGACGGCGTCGACCACGTCGTCCTGATCGGCAACGGCGCGTGGGCCGAGCCCGCCCTCGACGTGGTCGGACGCGCTCTCGAACTCCTCGGCCGAGCCCCCGCCGGGCCCGCCGAGTCGACCACAAGCCTGGGGACGAGGCGGAAAGCCAGTCGCCAATAGCCGGGAGTGCTCAACTTCGGGCCGGCCGAGCCGACACAATCCCTACCGGGAACGCCGCCTGCTGACGGTGGGTCTGCCGAGCGCGAGCGGTGATGAGAGGGGCGGACTCCTTGCCGCAGAGTCTTCGCCGGTTACGCACGGCAGCCGTGGTGGCGGTCGGCTTCGTGCTGGCCGTGACCGGTGTGTCGTCGATGCCCGCCTACGCGGACGGAACACCCAGCGCGCCGACCGGCGCCATGGCCGTACCCGGTGACGGATCAGTCACCGTCTCGTTCATCGACTCGGCCTCGCAAGGGGCCTCGCCCATCCTGTACTACCGGGTCAGCGTCTTCCTGAACGGTCACGACACCGATTACCGTGCCGACGGCACGACCAGTCCGATCACGGTGACCGGGCTGCCGAACGGAGTCCCGTTCACCGCAAAGGTGAAGGCGCGCAACGCCGGCGGATTCGGGAAGTCGTCGAAGCCGACACCCGCATTCGTGCCGACCGTCGACGGGTCGTCCACCCCGCAGCCCGCCGCGACCACCACTCCCCCGGCGCCCTCCCCGGACGCGCCGCCCCCACTGCCGCCGTCGGCGAGCCCCACCGGGACCCAGCTGCTCCCGGGCGACCTCCTCGACCTGCGCACCTGGCGCCTCGGACTCCCCACGGACTCCACGGGCCGGCCGAGCGGCACATCCCTGGAGATCAAGCAGCCTCAGCTGCTCACCTACACCGACGACAGCTTCTTCGTGAACGCCGGCGGCGACGGCGTCGTGTTCAGGGCAGGCGTGGCCGGCGCCACCACCCCGAACAGCAGGTATCCGCGCTCGGAGCTGCGTGAGCTGGCGCCGTCGGGCGCGCTCGCGGCCTGGACGGTGGCGAGCGGGACCCACACGATGACGCTGACGGGATCGGTCGACCACCTGCCGGTGAACAAGCCGCAGGTCATCGCCGCCCAGATCCACTCGACGCACGGGTTCCTCCCGCTCCTGGTGATGGCGTCCGGCTCGTGCGGGTCCCCGTACTGCAATTCGCGCTACGCCGCCATCCCCCCGGGCTCGGTGCAGCTCGTCGCCAGGGAGAACGGCGACCAGCAGACGGACGTCGTCGATCCGGGGTATGCGCTCGGCAGTAGGTACACGCTGAGGATCCAGGTGACGGCCGGCGGCACCGCGACGATCGAGTACCGGAACCTGGCCACCGGCTACACGAGCACGCATTCGTTCACGATCACCAGTGACGACACCCAGTACTTCAAGGCCGGCTGCTACACGCAGTCGAACCTGCAGCGCGACGCGCCGGCCGCGTTCGGCCAGACCACGATCAACGGGCTGACGGTGACGCACACGGCGTAGGCGCGGGCGGCTCCTGCACGCGGCGGGAGGCGGCCGGGGTGAGCGGCTCCTTCGCGGAGAGATCGAGCACGGCGATGCGGGCGGTCGACGTCTCCGCGTGGACCGTGACGCCCTGCGCCGGGATCCCGTGATCGGCGAGACACCGCGCGACGGCCTCCGCGACCTCCGGCAGGAGCTCAGGCGGTACCGACGGCTCCACCACCCACAGGTCACCGCCGCCGGCCTCGGCGATCGCGTGTCCGCGCACCAGGTAGTTCTCGAGGAGCTCGACCAGCGTGGGAAGAGCGCGGCGCCGCCGGAATCGCTGGATCACCACCGACGCCCTTCTCGGGAGTACCGGGACCCCGTTGAGGGGGTGCTGACGGACAGTGAGACTATCGAACGGAACGTAAGCGAGCGCAGAGTGAGCGTCGCGTCAAGCGAACCCGCCAGAACTCCCGACGCGGGCATCGGCCAAGAGATCAGGCCTGCTCGTCGCACCGGCGGAGAGACCCCCTTTGTACGGAAGAGCCCCGCGTCCGCGGCAACCCTCACGCTAGCCTCCCCTCGTGGCCGAACGTCTATCGGCTATCGACGGAAAGCGACGCCGGCCATGAGAGAGAGAACGTGGACCTGACCTACGTACTCACCACGCTGCGCCGCGCCTGGTGGTTGCTGGCCCTGGCCGCCGTGCTCGGTGCCGGCGCCGCGGCCGTCGTCAACGCGACCAGCGCGGTGACGTATCAGGCCCAGGTGCAGCAGTTCGTCAGCATCGCGAACGACAACAGCGATCAGAACAACATCCTCAGTGGCTCGCAGTTCACCCTGCAGCGGGTGAAGTCGTACACGCAGGTCGCCACCAGCGGCCAGGTGCTCGACCCCGTCATCCAGGGGCTGAAGCTGCCCACGACGGCGGACGAGCTGGCGGGGCACGTCACGGCGACGAATCCGCTCGACACGGTCCTCATCGAGATCGCCGTCACCGACACCGACCCCGTCCGTGCCGCCGACATCGCGAACGCCGTCGCCAAGCGGCTCAGCACGGTGGTCCAGGACATCGAGAGCCCGCAGAGCGGCGCCCCCGCGCCGGTCAAGCTGACGACCACGCAGCCTGCGACCGTCCCGACGACGCCGGTGTCGCCCCGGAGGACACTCAACCTCGCGCTCGGCCTGCTCGTCGGCCTCGCGGCGGGAGCCGGCGGCGCGCTCCTGCGCGAGCAGCTCAACACCACGGTCAAGACGCCGGACGACGTCGAGGCCCTGACCGGGAGCGTGCCGCTCGGACTCGTCCCCTTCGATTCGGCCGCGAAGACCCAGCCGCTCGTCACGGCCGACCACGGGGACGGGCGCGCCGAAGCCTTCCGGACGCTGCGCACCAATCTCCGGTTCGCGGACGTCGACCATCCGCCGCGCTCGATCGTCATCACGTCGCCCATGCCGGGCGAGGGCAAATCGGTGTCCGCCTGCAACATCGCGCTCACCCTGGCCCTGGCCGGGTCCCGCGTCGTGCTCATCGAGGCCGACCTGCGGAAGCCGCGCGTCGGGGAGTACCTCGGCCTCGACAGCGGCGTCGGCCTGACGAACGTGCTCGCGGGACAGCACGCGCTCGCCGACGTCCTGGTCCAGTGGCGCCGGCAGACGCTGACCGTGCTGCCCGCGGGTCCGGTGCCGCCGAACCCGTCGGAGCTGCTGGGGTCGCAGCACATGGAGAACCTGCTGAAGACCCTGCTCGGCGACTTCGACTACATCATCATCGACAGCCCGCCGCTGCTCCCGGTCACGGACGCCGCGGTGCTCGCGACCCTCACGGACGGCGCCCTGCTCATCACCCGGCACGGGCGATCGAGCCGGGACGACGTCGAACAGGCCGCACACGCCCTCGACGCGGTCAACGCCCGGTTGCTCGGCACGGTGCTCAACGGCATCCCGCTGCGCGGCCGGGGGTACTCCTACCGATACGGCTCGACGGACGAGTCGCGGGCCGCCACGCCGCGCCGGACGGCCGCCCGGACGGCCGCGCGGACGGCGGCGCGGACGGCGGCCCGGACGGCGGCCCGGACGACGGCCCGGACGACGACGGCGAGCCCGCCGGACCGCGAGCCCGCCGCCCGCCGCCGGCCGGGGAACCGCGAGCCCGCCCGCCACAAGGACTTCGAGTTCGACCTGCGACGTTACCTGGAGTCCGCCCGCGACTGAGCGGATCGCACCGACTCAGCACGAGGCACCCGGGCTCGGCAGGGGGACATCGCCCGCGCGCCGTGCACCGCACCGCGATCTGGCGCGGTGCACAGCACCCGCGTCGAGAAGCCTGCTCAGCGCAGGACTGATCCCAGCACGGCGGCGGCGTCGGCCAGCCACGGCAGGACCACCTCATGCGGCGCACCGCCGTCGTGCGGGTCGGGCACGTCGTCGTCCGCCGGGTCGGCCCGCGGGGCGTCCCCGCGCGCGGCGTCGAGCTCGTCCACCCACCAGGCCAGCCGTTCCCGCGGTTCGAGCCCGGCCGGCGCGGTCACACCGTGCTTCTCCAGCCACACCGCGAGCCGGGCCGCCTGGAGCAGGGTGAAGGCCTTGCGCTGGGCGACCGGCACGAGCCCGACCGCCGCCGACCGGTGCTCGCGGGTGGCACCCAGGATGAGCGACGCGGCCCGGACATGGCTCGCCTCCAGTCGCACGGCCGTGTGCTCCCCGGCGACCGGCCCGAACCGCCGCGCCCAGTCGCAGGCGGGGGCGCCCGGCAGGGCCCACGCCCCGGCGCTGACGACATCCACGCCGGGACCCAGCTCCGCGGTCAGCAGCCGTGCGGCCAGCGGCGACCGGCAGACGTTCGCCGTACACACGACCAGGACCGACACGGCAGACCCCCTCGGCGGTTCGCCCGAAATCAAACACTCTCCGTTCACAGCCTGTTGCAGGCTGCCATCATCGCTGCGTGCCGCCGTTCACGGAACGCTCCCTCGACGCCCTTCTCGACAGGCTCCCCCGCCAGGCCCGCCTCCGGCGGCTGGCCGCCATCCTCGCCGTTCTGGGGGTGATCCTGCTGGCGTTCTGCGGGTTCAGCCTCTGGCGCGGCGCGCAGCACGCGCAGGAGGTCGTAGCTCGGATGCGCGCCGAGGCGGCCATCCTGCAGCGGCAGGCGGCCGCGTTCGACCTCCGCGGAGCGTCCGCGACCCTGGGGCGGCTGCGCCGGGACGCCGACGACGCCCGGGCCACGACAACGGGTCCGCTGTGGGCGGCGGCGACGCTCGTCCCCGTGGTCGGGGACGACGTGTCGGCGGCGCGCGACGTGTCGACGTCCGTGGCCGGCGTGCTCGACGCGGCTCAGCCGCTCGAGGCGGCACTCCCCCGACTCGACCCGTCGACCATGCACGGCGGGCGGATCGACGTGGACGCGCTCGCTCACGTCGCGCGCACACTCCCGGCCGTCTCCGCGGCCGTCGCCCAGGCGGACCTCACCGTCGCCGGCATCGACACCGCCGGACTGTCCGCGCCGCTGGCGGACGGCGTCAGGACCTTGCATTCCCAGCTCGACGACGTCCGCGACCCCCTGGCGAACGCCGTGCCCGGCGTCCAGATCCTCCCCTCGATGCTCGGCCGGAACGGCACGCGGACGTGGCTGGTCCTGCTGGAGCAGGACGCGGAGGCGCGCGGGACCGGCGGCCTCGTCGGCGCATACGCCGTCGTGACCGCCGACGGGGGAAAGCTGACCCTGACCACGGCCGCCCAGCGGTCGACGCTGAACGGCCGCCGGATCCCCGCCACCGCCGTCCCGCCGGACCTACGGGCCCTGTGGGGCGGTGACATCACCGAATGGGCCGGCCTCAACCTCAGCCCGCACTTCCCGTGGACCGGGCAGCTCGTCGCCGCCGGCTGGGACTCGGTGAAGGGGACGAAGCTCGACTACGTGGCCGCGCTGGACCAGTACGCCGTCGCCGCGCTGCTCGCCGGCACCGGCCCGGTGCAGATCGGGCGGGACACGGTCTCCGCCGCCAACGCCGTGGCGTACCTGAGCCGGGGCGTCTACCGGCGCTACCCCCGGTACCAGGACGTCGACCGCGCGACGGAACAGCTGGTGACCGCGACCTTCAGCCGGGTCGCCGCCGGTCGGATCGACCTGCGCGCCCTGGTGAAGGCCGTGGCGGAGCCGGCCGGTCAGCGGCGCATCCTCGCGTGGTCGGCGGACCCCGACGAAGAGCTCGCCATCCAGGAGCTCTCCGTCGGCGGAGCGTTGCCGGACACGCCGGGACCGTTCGCGATGGCCGTCGTCAACAACGGCGGCGGCAACAAGCTGGACGCGTATCTCCGGGTGCACACCGACTACACGCCCGGCGGGTGCGTCGAGGGCAGCCGGATCGGCACCATGGCGGTCACGCTGTCCAGCACCGCGCCGCGGACGGGGCTCACCGCGTACCAGAGCGTACGCAGCGACCTGCTGGACGACGGCATTCGGCACTGGGTCGTGGGGAGCAACCGGATCCTGCTCGACCTCTACGGTCCGGTCGGCGCGACGGCTCCCTTGGTCACGGTCGACGGCGTCGCGCAGACACCGATCGTCGGTAGCGACCGGGGCCACAGCGTATGGCGCGTGATCGTGCCGATCCTGCCCGGGCAGCGACGGGTCGTGCGGGCGGTCGTCGTGCAGCCGGTGAGCTCCGACGGCTCGGACGCCGCACCGCACATGCTGGCGCAGCCGATGGCGATCCCCGCGACGACGTCGCTCGGCCCTGCCCCGGAGTGCTCGTGACGTGTGCATGCCCGGGCGTGTCGTTCATCGCCTTCGTGCATGTGGCCGCTTCGTTCATGTGACCCCGCCGTTCGGCGGATCCGCAATCTCGTGGTCTTGCCTTTCCCGAAGCTCCGGTCATATCTGGGCCGTCTCGGTACGCTGCTCTCCGTGACTAAAAAGAGACTCTGGGTGATCGCCGGAGTCCTCGGCGCCTCGAGCGTCGCGGTACTTCCCGCGATCACCGCACAGGCATATCCGCCCGGCAACCATCTCCAGGTCACCGTGACCCCGACGGGTCAGCCGCACACGTACGTCGTCAGCGCGATCAACGGGCAGCCCGGCTGCACGTTCCGCGTCGTCAGCGGCAATGTCGCGGTCAACACGCCCGTCGGGGGCGACGGAAAGGCCACGGTGACGGTCGATATCGGCGCGAAGACCGGCACCCGGGTCATTCTCGCCAAGACCATCTCCTGCAAGAACAAGGAGACGACCAGGACCAAGGTCGTCACGACGACGAACACGCTGCGGGGAGACACCCCGGCGAAGGTCGGCGAGAAGATCACGGCCAAGGCGTTGGGCTGGGATCCGGGCAAGCCGGTGACCATCACCATCACCGACGACCACGGTCACGTCGTCCGGACCACGACGAAGACCCCGAACTCGTCCGGCAACGTGTTCTGGAAGTTCAAGGCCCCGGGCCCGGCGGGGACGTACGCGGTCGTGGCCACGCAGACCGGTGCGCCGACCCAGACCTACAACCTCGTCGTCACCCCCAAGAAGAAGCACTGATCCTTCCCGACCCGACACCGGGGGCCGGCCCGAACACGGGCCGGCCCCCCTACTCTTCCCCCTT
>DATKNA010000096.1:0-3392 GCA_035541595.1 Kineosporiaceae bacterium
TCGTAGGCGGCGGCGATATCGTCCCAACGGTAGTCGCGTTCGGCGCGGAGCTGGGCGGCGCGGCCGCGTTCAACGAGAGCACCTGGCTTCGCCTCGGCGTCGACGAGGACGGCGTCCAGTCCGTCGGCGTCCGCGAAGAACCGGCCCGTCTCGCCGAGCACCTCGCGGTTGAAGTTCACGTCGTACGCGAGCGTCGCTGCGGCCGCACCCATCGCCCGCAGCAGCGACGGGTTCGTGCCACCCACCGAATGCCCGTGCAAGTACGTCGCGCACCCTGTGTACATCGCGTCGAGCTGCTGCTGGTCCCACACTCCGCCCAGCATCCGCACCTGCGGGCTCGACGCTGCCAATCGCTGCACCTTGGCCTCGTGCGTACTCCGGTACGGCACCGACCCCACCACCACGAGCGGAAACCGCCGCGGGCGCCGCAGATACCCCTCGACGATCACGTCGACGTGGTTCTCCGGCTCCAACCGCGCCACCACCAGGTGGAAGCCGCCCGGCTCCAAGCCCAGCTCCGCGAGACGGTGCAGCGGTGGATCCTCGAGGATCGGCGCGCCGTACGGGATCAGCACACTCTTGGCGTCGTAGCGCTGGACGTAGTAGTCCTGGATGCCGGCGGCGTCGGCGATCAGCTCGTGCGCCCAGCGCACGGCGAGCCGCTCGCATTGCAGGTAGTAGTCGCGACCGCGGGGGCCCCACTTCGCGCGCTTCCACTCCAGACCGTCGACGTGCACCGCGAACGGCACCCGGGCGGCCTTGAGCAGCGGGAGCACCGGGGCGTTGGCCGCGTTGAAGACGATGGCCGCGTCGGGCCGGTGTCTCCATAGGTGCAGCGACGACAGCGCGGTGTGGCTGAGGGTCTCCATCACCGGGTGCTTCACGGCGGGTAGCCGCACTCGCTGCATCCCCAGATACTCGAGCGAGCGGTCTTCGCCCCGGCAATAGACGGTGACTTCGTGGCCCTTGGCGACGAGCCGAGAGCCAACTTCCTCGACTGCCGTCTCGAAACCCCCATAGCGGGCGGGAACTCCGCGGGTACCGATCATGGCGATCTTCATGCGTGTGCACTCTTCTCCGTCGATGCGGGACGTCCGCGAGGTCGGGGCGCAGCGTTGCGCCTCCCTGGCGGCGGTCAGTACGCGCCAACGCCGGCGAAGACGGCCCGGAAGGTGCGGAGGAGGATCTGCAGGTCCAGGGCCATCGACCAGTTGTCGACGTAGCGCAGGTCGAGTCGCAGTGAGTCCTCCCACGACAGGTCGCTCCGGCCGCTGACCTGCCACAGGCCGGTCAGGCCGGGCCGAAGCCTGAGTCGCCGGTAGGCGATGCCGTCGTAGCCGGCGACCTCCGACGGCAGCGGCGGCCGCGGCCCGACGAGCGACATCTCGCCGCGGACGACGTTGACCAGCTGCGGCAGCTCGTCCAGGGAGTACTTCCGCAAGAAGCCGCCGACCGGCGTCACCCGGGGGTCGTCCTTCATCTTGAAGAGCACGCCGTTGCCGTCGCTCTGCTCGCGGAGCTGGTCGAGCAGGCGGTCGGCGTCGACGACCATGGACCGGAACTTGAGCATCGTGAACTCGCCCCCGTCGACGCCCACCCGGGTCTGCCGGAACAGCACCGGCCCGCGGCTCGTGAGCCTCACGGCCAGCGCGATCGCGACGAGCGCCGGGCTCAGCGCGAGCAGGATCGCCACCGCGAGCACCCGGTCGAACACCGCCTTGGCGGCCATGCGCTCGCCGGACGGCCTCGTGCGGTGCACGTGCAGCAGCGACAGGTCGTTCATCGGGTGGATCGAGAGCCGGCCGCCGGCGACGTCGACCAGCCCGGGGTCGACGACCAGGTCGACGCCGAGCTCCTCCAGCGCCCACGACAGCTCACGCAGCGTCTGCCCGGACAGCTCCGCATCGGCGACGACCGCCACCACGTGCGCCTCGGCGGCCTCGACCGCGGACAGGATGGCGTCCAGGCCGCCGGCGTCCGCATGGTGCGGATAGATCCCCACCGGCCGCAGGCTCCGGACGCCGCCGGCGCGGAGCCGGTCGAACAGCGTCTCGGCTTCGGCGTGCGGGCCGACGACGAGCACGTTCTGCACGCCGTGCCCGTGAGAGCGCAGCCTGGCGGCCCACTCCCGAAGCACCGTGCGATGCCCGATCGTCAGCACGAGCGTCACCGGCACCACGAGGCACACATAGCCGCGGGCGACGTCCCCCTTCACCGAGAACGACAGCACCGCCATCGCGATGAACAGCAGCAGCCCGGCCTCCCACAGCCGGCGGTACTCCTCCGGGCCGCGGCCGAGGAAGCGAGGCTCGTAGCCGCGCTTGGCGGCGAGCAGCAGCACCCAGAGCACCGGCACCGCGACCGACAGGGCCACGTAGGAGAGCTGGTGCCAGTCGCCGAACCGGATGACGGTGGCCACGGCGGACGCGATCGCCGCGAGCACGGCGTCGCCGGTGACGGCGTGCGTCTGGTAGCGCCGCATGAGCTCGCGGGCGTCGGCCTTCTCGTCGGGCCGGCTGTCGGCCCGGCTGTCGGCCCGGTTGTCGGCGGCGCGGTCGGAATCGGCGTCGGCGGTGTGCGGGTGGTGTGGTGCGTTCTCCTCGGGTGTCGGGCGCGGCGACGGCAGGGCCTCGCGCAGGTCGATGAAGGCGTCGAACGCAGGCGACGCCTGCGCCGGTGGTCGCACCGGCCGGAGACCGCTGGTCTCCCGTTCGGTGACGGACACAGATCCCCCCTGGGTCCTGCCCCACGGCATGGGGCATCGCGCCGACACCCCCCAGCGCGGCGTACGGTCAGGTCAGCATGCGGTCGGGCCGACCGGTGAGGACCGAGCTGCGGCTATCACTCACAGCGATCACTCGGTGACCCTGCGCCGAGCTTTCTCGGCGCCGCTCATACAAGCACCGGCGTCGAGCGCGTCGCCAGCGCTTTCGGTAAATCTCCCGTCACCCAAGGTGAGCAATCCGCCGTTCAGGGGAGACGCCTGACCCCGGCGTTCGGCGTCCGGCGTCCGGCGTCCCGGTCGAGGTCGGGCGCCATACCGCATCTGCCTCGAAGCGATCGCCAACGCACGTCGCCACGGTCGCCCGACGTCCGTCGAGGTCTGCCTGCAGCTGCGGGACGGCTCCCTCCAGCTGCGCATCGAGGACGACGGGATGGGGCTCCCCGACCAGATCCGCAGCCCGGGCCTCGGGCTGGCGTCGATGACAGCCCGCGCTCGCGACGTCGGTGGGCGATGCGTGGTGAGCCGGGGCCCGAGGGGAGGAACGCTGATGGAGGCGGTCCTTCCGGTCCCCAACGCCTCCCGTGACCACGTCCTCAGCCCCTCCCGTGATCAAGGAATAGGTGCTCTGACGTCCTCGGACCCGGCATGAGCCTGCGCATCGTCGTCG
>DATKNA010000097.1:0-6815 GCA_035541595.1 Kineosporiaceae bacterium
GAAGGGGACGTTCCGCTCCCTCTGGGGCGACATGACGCCGGTGGCGGTCACCCCGGCGGGCGGCGGTCCGACGAACTCCTGCCCCAGCCGCGACGCACAGGTGGTCGTCGGGGACCTGGTCACCCTGCTGGGCACCCGGCAGGAGTTCGGGGCGATCGGCCTGACGCTCCCGCAGTCCCGGGCCACTGCGTCGGACCGGCACTGGCGCCGCAGGGCGCGCGAGACCCTGGCCGCGGTCAACGACGCCCTGGACCGCCCCTTCCGCATCGCCGTCGCGGTGCTCGTCGTCCTGACCGTGGTCTCGGTCGTGGTTCTGGCGAACCACTACCGCGAACCGGACGGCAAGCGGATGTCCGTGCTGGACGCGGTCTACTTCACCTCCGAGACCATCGCCACGGTCGGCTTCGGCGACTTCTACTTCCGGGACCAGGTCCCGTGGCTGCGCGTCTGGGCGATCATCATCACGCTGATGGGCGCCACCCTCATCGCGGTCGCCACCGCCCTGCTCACCAACGCCTTGGTCACCCGCAGCCTGGCCCAGTCGCTGGGCCGACAACGGCTGACCCACATGAAGGGCCACATCGTCGTCGTCGGCCTGGGTCGGGTCGGCAGCCGGGTGGCGCTGAGGCTGCGCGAGTCCGGCTACGAGGTGGCGATCGTCGACAGTGGACAGGGGCGGCGGTTCACGCCCCAGATGGAGGCGGCGGGGATGCCGGTGCTCTTCGGCGACCCGACCATGCGTGAAACGCAGCTGGCCGCGGGCGTGCACCGTGCGTCCGGTCTGGCCGCGCTCACCGACGACGACTTGGTCAACATCGAGATCGGCCTGGCAGTCAGCGGACTCACGGGGGGGCGCAGCGTCCCGATCGCCTTGCGAATCTTCGGGCGCAACCTCGCCCGAGTCCTGGGAACGATGTCGGATACGTGGAAGCCCCGCTCCATCGCCGAACTGGCCGCCCCCTGGTTCATCGGCGCAGCCCTCGGCATGGAGGTCGTGGGGACCTTCTACGTCGGCGCCGCCCCCTACATGGCAGCACGGCTGCGCATCCGGCAGGGCAGCGGCTTCGACGGCATCCTGGTGGACGACTTCCGCGTGCACACCCGCGTCGCCGCGATCCAACGCGCAGCCACCGGAACGCTGGAGTTCCCACCGGGGCGAGACGCGCATCTGCAGGCCGGCGACGTGGCCTACGTCGTCGGCCACTACGAGGACCTCTTCGAGGTCCTGGAGCGCGGGTGACGTCAGACCGGCGACAGAAGCCCGCGGGCGGCGTGGTCACCACCGCGGACACCTCACGGGCACACCCCGTCAGCCGCGCTGCTCGCCCACGCCCGGGCCCGCGGCGGCCGTCGGGTACGGGTTCTGGGCGGCCCACGCGAGGTAGGCCTCCTCCATGACGGGCAGGGTGGGGAAGAGCATGTCCTCGCCGATGAGCTCGACGAGGTCGGCCCGCTCGAGCTCGGTCCGAAGGTCGGTCTTCACCCGCGCGAGCCCGAGCCGGACCCCGCGCTGGGCGAGGTCGTCGTGCAGGTCGCGCAGGCCGTCCGCGGCGGTGATGTCGATCTCGACGTTCGCCTCGGCGTTGAGCACGAACCAGCGCACCGGGTGCGACGGGTCGGCGGCGTTCTCCTGCTCGACCGCGAGCAGCGCGCGCCGGCGCAGGTCGCCGACGTTGGCGAAGAAGAGCGGGGCGTCGTAGCGATAGACGATGAGCCCGGGCAGCGTCTGCGCATCGCGATAGTCGTCGACGTCGTGCATACCGGCGAGCCCGGGCACCCGTCCGAGCACGCCCTCGTGGGGGCGGGCCAGCCGCTGGATCATCTCGAGCATGCTCAGCGCGATGGCGATCCCGACACCGGCCAGGATGCCGAAGGTGATCGTGCTGACCAGGGCCGTGATCGCGAGCAGTAGCTCGCGCTTGCGGAAGCGCGCGAGCCGGGCGATCTCGGGCAGCGAGATGAGCTTGCTCGCGGCGTACACGACCACCGCGCCGAGCGCAGCGTCCGGCAGCTGCGCGAGCAGGGGCCCGGCCGCGAACAGCACGATCACCACCCCGACCGCCGCGACCAGGGAGTACACCTGGGTGCGGGCGCCGGCGGCGAGGGCCAACGCCGTCCGAGAGCCGGACGACGACACGGGGAAGCCGCCGACGAGACCTGAGGCCGCGTGCACACCGGCCAGCGCCACGAGCTCCTGGTCGGGGTCGATCGGCTTGGTCGGTGCGCCGGGCTCGTCCTCCGGAGCGGGGAACCCGCGGCCGATGAGGGTGTTGTCGCCGTAGGCGACGATCGCGACACCGAGGCCGGCGAGGGCCAGCGTGGCGACCTCCTCCTTCGTCACGGCGGGGAGGTGGAGCCCCGGGAGCCCCGTCGGGACCTTCCCGACGACCTGGACGCCGTGATCTTCGAGATCGAAGACCGCGGACACGATCGTCGCCGTGGCGACGGCGATGAGCGGCCCGGGCCAGGTGGGTCGCAGCATCACGACGAGCAGGAGCACGGCGAGCGTGCCGAGGCCGACGGCGAGCGTGAGCCGGTCCGTGCCCGGGACGACCTGCGCGAAGGACTTGAGCTGCTCGACGATGCTCTCGCCCTCCACCGTCGTCCCGGTGAGCCGGCCGAGCTGTCCGACGACCATGAGGACGGCGCCCCCTGCGAGGTACCCGACGAGAAGCGGTGTCGACAGGAGGTCGGCGGCGACGCCGAGGCGCAGGATCCGCGCGATCAGGCACCAGCCGGCGACGACGAGGGACAGGGCGGCCGCCAGGACCATGGCGCGGTTCGGGTCGCCCGCGGCCAGGGGCGCCACCGCGGCCCCGGCCATGAGCGCGACCGTCGACTCCGGCCCGACCGAGAGCACGCGCGAGCCGCCGAGCAGGGCGTACGCGATGAGGGTGGCCAGCGCCGTCCACAACCCGGCGACCGGTGGGACATCGACGATCGCGGCGTAGGCCATGACCTGCGGCACGAGGTAGGCCACGACGGCGACCCCGGCGAAGACGTCGGGGCGCAGCCAGGGGCGGTGGTAGCTGCGCAGGGCGCCGACGCCGGGCGCGTACTTGGCGATGACGTCGCCGAGGGAGGGCCCCTTGTCGGCGGCGAGCTCGAAGCCGACGGCTGGGCGGCGAGCGAGCGGGGGGGCTGCGGGGTCGCCGTGACCTGACGGTTGCGCCTTCGGTGCGTCCTCGCCGCGCTTGGACGAGGCCTTGCCGGACTTCTTCGCCACGCGAGGTCACCTCCGAACTGTTCATCCGCTCGTAAGGCCCAGTTCACCTGAACTTCGCCGGTGACGGTACCGTCGCGGGGACCCGCGCTGACGGGTCGTTCGCCACTGGTGGTGGCCGGACCGGGCGCAGCCTCACGCGCAGCGACTGCGCGCGGCGGGACACCGGACGCTGCGGTGGACAACGACCAACTCATCCGGAGTAGGACATGGGCCTCATCCACCTCGAGCTGTTCGCAACCCTGGACCTCGTCGGGCAGGCACCCGGCGGCCCCGACGAGGACCCGGTGGGGTTCCCGTTCGGCGGCTGGCAGGCGCCCCTGTTTGACGAGGTCGCCGGAGCGCAGGTCGGTGCCGCGTACGAGGGCACCGACGCCCTCCTGCTCGGCCGGCGGACCTACGACATCTTCGCCGCGTACTGGCCGTACCAGGAGGTCGGCCGCGACGACGGGATCGCCGCCCTGTTCAACCGCGTCCCGAAGTACGTGGCCTCCCGCGGCAGGCCCCACCTCTCCTGGGCCGGGTCCACCCAGCTCGGCCCGGATCTCGCCGGCGCGGTGCGCGAGGTCCGTGACCGGCACGAGCACGTGAAGGTCGTCGGGAGCCTGAACCTGGTGCAGACCCTCCTGCGGGAGAGGCTCTTCGACCGTCTCGACCTCTGGGTGCACCCGATCGTGCTCGGCGTCGGGAAGAAAGTGTTCGACGGGGGCGCCGTTCCCACGAACCTCACGCTCCTCCAACCGCCGGTGGCCGGTCCGAACGGGATCGTGTACCTGCGCTACCGACTCGCCGATGGTACGCCCGGGACAGGGGACATGAGCGCGCCCGATCGCCAGGTCGGCATTCCGTGACGACGTGCCTCGCCGAAGGGTTGCCGCCGTCAGGCCTCGCCTGGCAGGCCCCGTCGGCCCCCTAGGCCGCGTAGAAGATGTCGACCTCGCCGTCGGCAAGGGCAAGGTGCAGCTGCAGGTCGCCGACGTCGGGATCGCGGCCGACCACGTATGGGAACGATCGCGGACCGTCGGCCGAACGACGCGGGGGGTGGCGCAGGTGGCTCCGGTGGCGCGGACGACGTGCCGCCGCACGCGGCGAGGAGCCACGCCGGTCCCGTCCTGGATGCTCGGCTGAGGCCGGCCAGGGACGTCGGCTGCCGTCGATCGACGTGGTGCGGGACGAGGTCTCGTCTCGCAACCGCCTGTCGGGTGATGATGACGGGAGGGTCCATGAGGATCGCGCTGTTCGCCACCTGCCTGGCCGATGCGCTGTTTCCGCGCTCGGCCCAGGCGACGGTCGTGGTGCTGGAGCGGTTGGGGCACGAGGTGGTGTTCCCGCCCGGTCAGACATGCTGCGGCCAGATGCACGTGAACACCGGGTATCGCCGCGAGGCCCTGCCGTTGGTCCGGCACCACGTGGAGGTCTTCGAGCGGGCCCTCGACGGCCCGCTCCACCGCGGCCAGGGGAAGGGGGTGGACGCGGTGGTGGGCCCGTCCGGGTCATGCGTGGGGTCGGTCAGGCACCAGCACGCCACGGTGGCCAGGGACGCGGGTGACGAGGGGCTGGCCGGGCGCGCGGAGGCGGTGGCCGCCCGGACGTACGAGCTGTCCGAACTGCTCGTCGACGTCCTCGGTGTCGAGGACGTCGGCGCGGTGTTCCCGCACCGGGTGACGTACCACCCGACGTGCCACTCGCTGCGCATGCTGCAGGTCGCGGACAAGCCGCTCCGGCTGCTGCGCGCCGTGCGCCGGATCGACCTCGTCGAGCTCCCGGCGGCTGACCAGTGCTGCGGGTTCGGGGGCACCTTCGCGGTGAAGAACGCGGACACCTCGACCGCGATGCTCGCCGACAAGCTCGCCGCCGTCGCCGCCACCGGCGCGGAGGTCGTCACCGCCGGCGACTCCTCGTGCCTGATGCACATCGGCGGCGGGCTGTCCCGGCTGCGAGCCGGCACCCGGACGCTGCACCTGGCGGAGATCCTCGCCGGCGAGGGCTGGGAGGCCACCCTGTGACCAGAACCGTGACCACGACGGGAACGACGAACACCACACGAACGACCTTCCTGGGGATGCCGGCCGTCGACCCCGACGCCCTCCCTCACGCGAGCGACCGGGGGACCTTGACCGGTCGGCCCTTCCCGGACGCCGCACGGGACGCGCTCGCGAACACCCAGCTGCGGCACAACCTCGGGCACGCCACGTCGACGATCCGCCGCAAGCGTGCGGGGGTCGTCGCCGAGGTGCCGGACTGGGAGGAGCTGCGCGACGCCGGGGCCGCGATCAAGGACGACGTGCTGGCGCGGCTGCCGGAGCTGCTGGAGCAGTTCGAAGCGGCGGTGACGGCCCGCGGCGGGCAGGTGCACTGGGCCCGGGACGCCGACGAGGCCAACAGCCTCGTGATCGACCTGGTCCGCGCCGCCGGGGGGGACGACCCGATCAGGCAGGTCGTCAAGGTCAAGTCGATGGCGACGCAGGAGATCGGCCTGAACGAGGCGTTGGCGGACGCCGCCATCGAGGCGGTGGAGACCGACCTGGCCGAGCTGATCGTGCAGCTCGCGGAGGACAGGCCCTCGCACATCCTGGTGCCGGCGATCCACCGGAACCGGTCCGAGATCCGGCAGATCTTCCTCGACGCCATGCCCGGCGTCGACCGCGCGCTGACCGACGACCCCCGGGCGCTCGCGATGGCCGCCCGCGCGTACCTGCGCCGCACGTTCCTGGCCGCCCGCGTCGCGATCAGCGGCGCCAACTTCGCGGTCGCGGAGACCGGCACGCTGGCCGTGGTGGAGTCCGAGGGCAACGGCCGGATGTGCCTGACCCTCCCGCAGACGCTGATCACCGTGATGGGGATCGAGAAGCTCGTCCCCGCCTGGCGCGACCTGGAGGTCTACCTCCAGCTCCTGCCCCGCTCCTCGACCGGGGAGCGGATGAACCCCTACACCTCGCTGTGGACCGGCGTCACCCCGGGCGACGGCCCGCAGGAGGTGCACGTCGTGCTGCTCGACAACGGGCGCACCGCCGCGCTGGCCGATCACGTCGGCCGGGCCGCGCTCCGCTGCATCCGGTGCTCCGCCTGCCTGAACGTCTGCCCCGTTTACGAGCGCACCGGCGGGCACGCCTACGGCTCGGTCTACCCTGGCCCGATCGGCGCCGTCCTCACCCCCCAGCTGACGGGCATGGACGGCGGGCCGGTCGACACCCTGCCGTACGCCTCCTCCTTGTGCGGGGCCTGCTACCAGGTCTGCCCCGTCAAGATCGACATACCTGAGCTGCTCGTCCGGCTGCGCGCCCGCCATGTCGACCACGAGCGCGGACGGCGCCTGCCTTCCCCCGAGCGCGCCGCGATGGCCGCGATGTCGTGGGGGATGCGCACCCCGCGCCGGTTCGCCGCGGGCGAGACCGCCCTGCGCGCCGGCCGGTTCCTTGCCCGCGGCGGCCGGATCCGCGCCCTCCCCCCGCCGCTGTCCGCCTGGACCACCTCCCGCGACGTGCCGGCGCCGCCCGAGGAGACGTTCCGGCAGTGGTGGGCCCGCCGGTCCCGCCCGGCCCCGGACGGCGCCTCCGGTGACGGACCCGGCAGCTCGACCGACGGCATCGCG
>DATKNA010000098.1:0-20906 GCA_035541595.1 Kineosporiaceae bacterium
CCCCCGACTCGCGTGCGGCTTGCCGTGCGGCCCGCGCACGTCGCCGTCGCGATCCTGTTCGCCGGGGCGCTCTGGATCGCGGCGACGCCGATCAACGACATCGACAGCTACTGGCACGTGCAGATCGGCCGGGAGATCCTCCAGCGGCACACGCTGGACGGGCTCGGCCAGCAGTGGCTGGGCGTCGGCGCTCCGCCCTGGCGGACATCGCAGTGGTTGTCCGAGGTCGGCATGTACCTCGCGGTCGACCGCTTCGGCTGGCTCGCCCTGCCCGTGCTGCGGCTGCTCACGGCATGCGCCCTGTTCGCCGTCTACACGGTCACGCTGGTGCGCCGGCGGCAGCCGGTCGCCTCGTTCGTGGTCCTCCTCCTCGTGGTCATCGGCATCGAGACGCTCCTGCAGGACCGGCCCGCCACGGTCTCGTTGGTGTTCGTCGCGCTTCTCGGGGCCGCCTGTGAACGGCTCTGGGCCACCGGACGCCGCCCCTCGCTGGTCGTGGTGGCTGTCGCCACCCTGGTCTGGGCCCAGCTCCACGGATTGTGGGTGCTCGCCCCGCCGGCATTCCTCCTCGTCGCTCTCGGCGGGCTGATGGACCGTCGGCACGCCCCCGCGGGTCAGATCCGGGGCGCGCTCCTGTGCGCCGCCGCATCGATGGTCGGGACGTTGAATCCGCAGGGGCTGGTCTCGTTCCTGCTGCCGATCCGCTTCAAGGATTCGGCGGGGCTGCGCATCAACGAATGGGTTCCCACGCAATTCACGATGGCGCTCACCATCAGTTGGGGATTGCTGCTCTGTCTCGTCGTCCTCGCCTGGGCGCGTTCGCCGCGACGTGTGCCGGCCACGGAACTGCTCTGGTTCATCTGCTGGAGCGCTTTCGGGATGATGGCGTTGCGCAATGTCGGCCCGGCCATGCTGCTCACCGCGCCGGTGGCCCTGCGCGCTCTCGAAGCCGGCCTCGGTCCTCGGCTGGACCGCCACCTGACCCCGGCATCCTCACGCGAGACCCGGGTCCTGGCGGTCCTGGTCGCCGTGCTCGTCGTCCTCGGCGCCGCGGGCACGGTGGGCACGCTGGCCCGGATCGACCCGCTGCACAACAGTCCTGCCCTCGCGATCGCGCGACGGCTCGCGGCCACGGATCGCACCCTGCGGGTGTGGAACGCGTATAACACCAGCGGGCCGCTGATCGCCTTCGGGGGCGCGGCGCAGGGACACCTGAAGCTCGTCGTGGACGGCCGCTCGGATCTGTGGGGCAGCACGTACATCGGGCGCACCGTCGACGCTCAGAGCCTCGCGAAGGGCTGGCGGCAGACGTTCGAGGGCTTCCGGCCGGACGTTGTCGTCCTGGGCTCCGACACGCCCCTCGCCCTCTACCTGCACGCCAGCGAGAACTGGCGGGTTGCCCTGACTGACGGTGAGTACGAGCTGCTCGTACCGCCGGGCCGCACGCTCTGACGCCCGGCGGTCAGGCCGCGGCCCGTTGTTCGCGCACGAACACCAGCCAACGCCGCACGAACGAGGGTTCGACGTACCCGAGCACCTCGACGCAGGCGTGCTCCAGCGGCGTGCGGGGGGTCAGCGACGCGCGCACGGGGGGCGCGCTGGGCCAGGAGTGCAGCGGCCGCAGCCCGACGGCGACCCGGTAGAAGTCCACCACCATCGGTGGTCCCCCCTCCCCCTCGACGAAGTGCATGGCCAGCCACGCCTCGGCGTATGCGCGCCCGATCCGGCCGGCCGCCGGGTCGAAGGCGCCGTCGTCCGGGAGGCTGCCCAGCGCGGCCACGGCCTGCAGGGAGTCGAGCAGGTCCCCGGCGATCTCCCGGGCGGTCAGCGGCGTCCCGAGATAGGCGACGTAGTCCGCGAAGCCCTCATCGACCCACACCGGGGGAGCCCGGACGGCCGAGGCCCGCGTCGCGACGTGGGTGAACTCGTGCGTGAGCACCACGACGCGACCGGTCGCCGTGAGGCCCGGGAAGGCCACCGGGTTGATCACCACCCGGTCCCCTGTCGTCCGCCCACCCCTCACCACGCCGGTGCCCGCGGTTCGAAGCTCGCCGGTGGTCACCGCGGCGAGCTGGGAGAGACCGTCCGGCGACGCCCGGTCGAGGACGGCGGCCATGTCGGCGAGCGACCCAGGTACCATGATCACGACAATGCGGGGCCAGGCGGCACCCCAGACGGCGTCCACGCGCTCGGCCGCGCGGTCCGCCTCGGACGCCGTCCGCTGCGCCGACAGGGGCGCCGCTCGGGCCGACACCACGATGCTTCGACTGCCCCTGCTCACGGTGACCGGACCAAGGTCCCACAGGTCTTTCTGCTGAGCGCCGTCGTCGGTTCCGCCGACCAGCCAACGGCCCCGCCAGACGAGCGTCAGGTGCTGATCGCGATCGATCTCGCCGGCGCCGGTAGCCAGCCGGTAGGTGAGGCGGACGTGCGCCAGGAAGGCGGAGGCGCCGAGGGCGGCCTGCGTGGCCGCGGGCAGGGTCGCGTCGGGCGCCAGCAGCGAGTACGTCCAGACGGCGGCGCGGAGCCCGGCGACCCGATCGAACAGCTCCGCCTGGCGCAGGACCAGCGCGGGAGACCCGGGGTCGACGGTGGCAAGCCACTGCGCCCGGTCGGCCGCGATCACCGCCTCGGAGCGGTGCTGGAGCAGCTCGTCGACGGCAGCGGTCGACGGCGACACCGGCGCGCCGCTCTGCGCCTCCCCGTGGGTCGGCGCCGAGCGCGAGGGCCCGACCGCGACCGCCTCCGGCCGGCTCCCGGACTGCCGGAGCCACGATGCCCCGTTGACGACGGCCACGGACAGGAGCATGACCAGGCCCAGCACCAGCGAACGGCGGTACCAGCCAGGGGCACGCTGCTGGACCGGCTCCGTCATGGTCGAAGCGTAGGGTGCCGCGGCATCGGCGCTGCCGGGTCGGGCCGAGCCATCACCCACGATGACGCCGACGTCACCGCCGGACGTCGGCCGAGGCCCGTCACCGCCACCCGCCGTCAGTGACCCACGGGGCGCATCAGTAGCGGGCAGCGGCGACCGCCTGGGCCCACGGGACGGGGGCGATCTTGACGACGGTGCCCGTATGGGGGGCGTGGATCATGAGTCCTCGACCGATGTAGATCCCGACGTGGCTGATGGGGCTGTTGAAGAAGACGAGGTCGCCCGGCTGCAGCCCGGCGAGGGTGGGCGGGACGCGGGTGCCGTAGTGCGACTGCTGATCGGCGTTGTGCGGTAGCGACACCCCGGCCGACTCCCACGCCTGCATCGTCAGGCCGCTGCAGTCGAACGCACCGGGACCGGCCGCGGCCCACACGTACGGATCGCCCAGGTGCGCGCAGGCGTAGCCCAGCACCTCGCCGACCCGGCCCGACAGGTCGACGCCGGCCTGGGAGCAGGTGACGCCGGTGGCTCCCCCGCTCAGCAGCCGCTCGACGGCGGCCCGCTCGCTGGCCTGGAGCCGGGCGAGCTGCCGCTGCGCCGCCAGGAGCTGAGCCCTCACGCCCGTGCGCAGCGTCTGCAGGCCTGTCGTGGCGTCGGAGATCCTCTTTCCCTGGCGCGCCAGGTCCGTGGCCGCGGCGTTCAACCGGGCCTGCTCGTCGCGCAACTCCTGGACGGCCGCGGCCCTCCGCTCGCCCAGGGTGGCCACCACGCCGCTCTGCTCCAGGGCGTCGTCAGGGTCGTCGCTGAGGAACAACGCGAGGCCGGAGAGGTCACCCTGCTTGTAGGCCTCCGCGAGCACGCGGCCCAGGTCGGCGCGAGCCGTCGCCACCCGCTTCTGCTGCGCCGTGACCCGCGCCCGCGCGGCGGTGAGCCGGACGCGCAGGCTCGCCAGCTGCTCGCGCAGCGCGTCGTACTCCTCCGTGGACCGCTCCGCGCGCTCCTGCAGCGCCTGGACCGCCTTGGCCGCCTGCGCCACGGTCAGGCGGGGCGACGCGGCGGCGCCCTGGCCGGCGAGGACCACCGGAAGGCCGACGGCGCCGGCGACGACGAGCACCGGGAGAGCGACCAGCGACCAGCGACGACGGACCCGCTGTCCGAGGACAGCCCAGCCGTCGGCCAGCCGGTGATCCGTCACTGCGCCGCCGCTCCCGTCCCCTCGAGTCCGCTCGGACCCGCCGACCCTAGCCACGGGGTCGCGAACCGGCCAAGCGCGACGCTCGATCTTGAGCGGTATTTAGCCCGGTCTTACGACACCTCGCGGGCCCGCTCGCCCGAGGCCGCCGGCCCCCGGTCGGGCCCTTCGACCGGCATCAGCCGCAGCGGGGGGACCAGCCCGCAGCCGGCGAGGACGGCCAGTGCGGCCCGCTCCGCGCCGTCCAGCTCGACCGGGGTCGCGCCCCGGGACCCGCCTGGATCCGGAGATCTCCTCACCCCGGCAGGGCGGTGCACGGGCGGCCCGCCCAGCAGCACCGACACCACGCAGTCGCCGCAGGCGGGACCGCGGGCGGCGCACGCGTCGCAGTCGATGACCATGGCCCCTCCCAGGTTGCCGGGCCGCCGGACCACCCGGCCGCCCACCGGCGCGAGGGCCGGCGTCGCCGACGCTAACCGGTGCCCCCGACACACTCCCGGCGCCGGCCGGGTCCCCGGGTCACCCCGGTCACCACCGGCCCAGCAGCCGCAGCAACACGGCGGCCGGCACGGCGTGGGCGCCCGCAGCGCGCGCGCCGCCGGCCACCTCGTTGTCGCTGGAGACGACCACGACCAGCCGGCCCGCCGGCTCGGCGCGCACCAGTCGCCGGATCAGCTCGTCGGCGGTCGTCCCGGGCTCGGAGAAGAGCACGCGCACGCCCCGCTGGCGCTGCGCCGAGCGGCCGGCCACGTCGGCGCCGTCGAACACGCAGGTCACCTCCGCCCCGGTGCGAGCGGCCACCGCGGCGAGGGCGCCGACCAGGCGGCGCCGCTGCTCGGCCAGCGGGAGCGTGCCGAACCCCGTCTTGGTCGCGTTGTACCCGTCCACCACGAGGTGGGCCTGCGGCATCGCCAACAGCTCGGCGAGGACGGCGGGGTCGTCCGCCGGCTGCCGCCCGGCGTCCGCATCGCCCGGGGACACCCCCCGGTCCACCGCTCCCCCGACGAGGTCGGCGGGCCGGACGTCGACGGGAGGCAGCGCGAGCTCGCGACGCAGCCCCGCCGCGGCCTCGACGACGGTGTCGAGCAGCAGGCGCACCCTGGCGTCCGCGAGCGAGCGCCCCTCCCGGCCGGCACGCAGGGCCTGCGCGGCGGTCTCCTGCGCCAGCCGGCTGCGCCGGCGCTCGCGGGCGAGCTCCTCCTCGAGACGGGCCGATGCCTCGTCGGCGCGCGCTCGCTGCGCCTCGACGTCGAGCGCGGCGGCCCGGGCGGCGGCGCGGGCGCGGTCGGCGTCCGCGCGCAGGCGCCGGGTCTCGCGTCGGACGGCGGCGAGCTCCTCCTGCGCGGCGGCCGCGTCCGACCGGGCCGCCGCGACCTCGGCGTGCAGCCGGTCCACCTCCTGCTCCAGGGCGCGCAGCCGGGCCGACGCCACGTCCTGCTCCTCGTGGCTGGCCCGCCGCTGCTCGGCCTCGGCGATGCCGTCCGTCGCCCGCGCGGCAGCCCCGGACCACCCGGGGGGGCGCAGCAGGTACAGACCCGTCAGCACCAGGCTCGGCTCGCAGGACCCGGCCAGCCGCCCCCGGGCGGTGCCCGGGTCGGTGCCCGGGTCGGTGCCCGGGTCGATGCCCGGGTCGGTGCCGGTGCCGGCGCCGGCGTCGGTCCTGGTGAGTTCCGCCGCCAGCTCGGGGTGCAGGGCCCGCCAGGCGGTGGCGACCCGGGCCCGGAACCCGGGGTCGCGGTCCAGGGCGAGCAGCAGGGGGGCCGCGCCGGCGCTGGCTCGCCGCGCGGGGGCGAACAGCCGCACCCGGGCCAGGGCGGGCGGCGTGTCCCGCTGGTCGAGCTCGCCCAGGACGGCGGCGGCCAGCTCGACCAGGTGCGCGCGGACCGCGGCGGGCAGCGCCCCGGGCCCGGGGTCGTCCGGAGCCCGGGGCCCCCCGGTGGGCTGGGGTTCGCTCACGTCGGCCGCCTCTCGGCCGGCGGCGGGTGCCACCGGCCCCGGCGAGACTGTAACCAGCGCCGCGCCGATGCTGCTCGCTGCAGGGCACGCCGCGCGCCCCCGGCTGCTGCGGCGGGCCGGTGCTGTCGGTGGTGTCCCCTACGGTCGCCGGCATGGGGACGACGTCGAGCGGACCGGTGGTGGTGCAGGCCACGATCGACGAGCTGGGGACCCCGCTGCGGGAGGCCACCTTCGTCGTCGTCGACCTGGAGACGACCGGCGGCCCCCCCGAGGACTGCGGGATCACCGAGATCGGCGCGGTGAAGGTGCGCGGCGGCGAGGTGCTCGGAGAGTTCCAGACGCTGGTCGACCCCGGCGCGCCGATCCCGCCGCTGGTCGCCGTCCTCACCGGGATCACCGATCGCCTCCTCGCCGGCGCGCCCCGGCTGGAGGCCGCGCTCCCGGCGTTCCTGGAGTTCGCCCGGGGAGCAGTGCTCGTCGCGCACAACGCTCCCTTCGACACAGGGTTCCTCAGGGCGGCGTGCGCCCGCCTCGGGCTGCCCTGGCCGGATCCGCGGGTGCTCGACACCGCCCGGCTGGCCCGGCACGTCGTGGCCGCCGACGAGGTGGCCAACCACAAGCTCGGCACCCTGGCCGCGCTGTTCCGCTCCCCGGTCACACCCGACCACCGGGCACTGACCGACGCCCGGGCCACCGTGCACGTCCTTCACGCCCTCATCGAGCGCGTCGGCAACCTGGGCGTGCAGTCGCTGGAGGAGCTCATCGCCTACAGCTCCCGGGTGCCGCCGCAGACGCGCCGCAAGCGGACGCTGGCGGCCGGGCTCCCGCACGCTCCGGGCGTCTACCTGTTCCTCGACGAGCGCGAGCGCCCGCTCTACGTGGGGCGGTCGGTGGACATCGCGGCGCGCGTGCGCAGCTACTTCACGGCTGCCGAGACCCGCACCAGGATGGCGGAGATGGTCGCGCTCGCGGCGGCCGTGCGCCCCGTCGTCTGCGCGACACCGCTCGAGGCCGCGGTGCGGGAGCTGAGGCTCATCGCCGAGCACGCCCCGCCCTACAACCGACGCTCGCGCTTCCCGCAGCGCCGCCCGTGGGTCAAGCTCACCGTCGAGCCCTTCCCGCGGCTGTCGGTCGTCCGCCGGGTCCTCCCCGACGGCGCCTCGTACATCGGCCCCTTCGCGGGCGCCGAGCAGGCGGAGCTCGCCGTCGCCGCGCTCCACGAGACCTACCCCCTGCGCCAGTGCACCGGGCGCCTGCCGCGCGTGCCGCCGCCCGGAGCCCGGGCCTGCCTGCTCGCGGACCTCGGCCGGTGCGGGGCGCCCTGCATCGGTGGGCAGGGCGTCGAGGACTACGGGCGCATCGCCGCCGCAGCCCGGGGCGCGATGGACCGAGATGCCCGGGAGGTCGTCGCCGCGCTACTGTCCCGGGCCGGCAGCCTGGCGAGGGCCCAGCGGTTCGAGGATGCAGAGGTGGCCCGGGACCGGCTGCTCGCCTTCCTGCGCGCCGCCGGGCGCGCCCAGCGGCTGGCGCCCCTGGCGGCGACGGCCGAGCTGGTCGCGGCGCGTCGGGCGGACGCCGGCGGCTGGGAGCTGGTCCTGATCCGGCACGGGCGGCTCGCCGGCACGGCGGTGAGCCCGCCGGGCGCCGATCCGCGGCCGGTGATCGCCGCGCTGCAGGCCACGGGCGACCACGTCCGGTCGATCCTCGCCACCCCGCCCATGCCCGCGGCCCTGGTCGAGGAGTCCGAGCAGGTGCTGGGCTGGCTCGAGCAGCCCGGGGTCCGGCTGGTGCAGCTCGACGGTGGGTGGGCCACCCCGCTGCATGGGGCCGTCGCCGCCCGCGCTCGGCTACCGCCAGGGATCGAGCTGCCGGAGCAGCTGCGAGTCGAGCCCCCGGCGGCGGCCGGCGAGCGGCTGCGGTGGTGGCCCCGCGCGGGCCGCTAGGCTGCGCCCCGGCCGCCATCCGCCTGACCGACTCCAGGAGCGCTGGGTGATCACTGCCATCGTCCTCGTCGAGACGGACGTCGCCCGCATCCCCGAGGTGGCGGCGGCGATCGCCGAGCTCGAGGGGGTCAGCGAGGTCTACTCGGTGACCGGCGACGTCGACCTCGTCGCCGTGGTCCGGGTGCGAGCGCACGAGGAGCTCGCCGACGTCATCGCCGACCGACTCAACAAGGTTGACGGCGTCCGCTCGACGAAGACCTACCTGGCCTTCCGCGCCTACTCGCGGCACGACCTGGAGGCGGCCTTCGCCCTGGGCTTCGACGGGGACTGAGCGGGCCGCGGATCGGGCGGTCAGGCCGCCGCGGCCCGGACCCAGCGCTCCAGCACCGCCGTCGCCGCTCCCGAGTCCACCGCGGCGGCGGCCGAGGTGAGCGCGGCCGCGAGCCGGTCGTCCAGCCCGGCGGCAAGTCGGCCCGCAGTCAGGGAGACCTCCTCGTGCGCGTCCGCGGCGACCAGCGCGGCGGCGGCGTTGAGCAGCACGGCGTCCCGGACCGGGCCGGGCGTTCCGGCGAGCACCGCCCGGACGACCTCGGCGTTGTGGCGGGCGTCACCGCCGCGCAGGTCCGCCAGGGTCGAGCGCGGCACGCCGAGCGCGGCTGGGTCGAGCGATCGCCGCACGACCTCGCCCCCGGCCGCCACCCAGAGCGTCGACGTCGCCGCCGTGGTGATCTCGTCAAGGCCGTCGTCCCCACGGAAGACCAGCGCGGTGGCGCCTCGACCGGCCAGGACGCCGGCCACGATCGGCGCCATCCGGGTGTCCGCTACGCCGACGGCGGCCACCGCGGGCTGGGCGGGGTTGGTCAGCGGGCCCAGGAAGTTGAACGCCGTCGGGACGCCCAGCTCCCGCCGGGCGACCGCGGCGTGCCGGTAGGACGGGTGGAACATCGGCGCGAAGCAGAACGTGATGCCGACCTCGGTGGCCAGCTCGGCCACCCGCTGCGCCGGCAGGTCGAGCCGCAGGCCGAGGGCCTCCAGGACGTCGGCCGCACCGGAGGCCGAGGACGCCGCGCGGTTGCCGTGCTTGACGACCCGTCGCCCGGCACCGGCGACGACGACGGCCGCCGTCGTCGAGATGTTGACGGTGTGCCGGCGGTCCCCGCCGGTCCCGACGACGTCGACGGTCCGGCCCGGCACCTCGATCCGCACGGCGTGCCGGAGCATGGTGTCGACGAGCCCGGAGAGTTCCTCGACCGTCTCGCCCTTGGCGCGCAGCGCGACCAGGAACCCCGCGAGCTCCACCGGCGTCGCGTCGGCCGTCATCACGCGCTCCATCGCCCACGCGGTGTCGGCCCGGGTCAGGTCCTGCCGGCTGAGCAGCGTGGCGAGGAGGTGCGGCCAGCTCAACGCCTCGGCGTCGGGACCGGTGGCGGAGGTCTGCGCTGCCGTCCGGACCCCGGTCTGGGCCCCGCCGGCCGTGGACGGGGCGGTCATGGCCGTGAGCTGGTCAGGCGGCGGCGGGCGAGCTCGGCCACGGCCTCGGCGACGGCCACCGGGTCGAGCGGGTGCGGCACCACCAGATCGGCGCGCGACCACGTGGCCAGCCAGGCGTCGGCCGGCCGGCCGATCAGGACGAGCACCGGCGGGCAGTGGTAGATCTCGTCCTTCAGCTGCTTGCACACCCCCATCCCGCCGGCCGGGACGGCCTCGCCGTCGAGGACCAGAACGTCGAGCCCGCCGGCGTCCACGGCCGACAGAGCGGTGGCTTCGGTAGCGACCTCGATCCAGCGCACCTCGGGCAGGTCCGGAGCGGGGCGGCGGCCCACGGCCAGGCGCACCGCCTCGCGGACCGTGGCGTCGTCGCTGTAGAGCAGCACGGACAGCAGTCGCTGACCGCTGGGGGCGTCGTGCCCGGCCGGAAGGGGGGTGCTGGCCATGGCGTCTCCTCCTCGAGCCGGTGATGCGGGCGGGTCGTGGCGGGGGTCGTGTGGGGGGTCGATCCGAGGCGGGCGGGGCCGCGCGACCGGGCGATCGTACCGGGAGGGGTCGCGACCCGGGCGACCCGCGGCACGCGGGTCCGCGTCCCCAGAGCGCGCGGCGCCCGCTAGGGCAATAATGTGCGCCGTGGCGACCGCTTCCCTGGCCGAGACCCCGCAGCAGCACGTCGGCGTCAACCGGCCCAACCTCGTGCAGGTCGGGACGATCGTGTGGCTGTCCAGCGAGCTCATGTTCTTCGCCGGGCTGTTCGCGATGTACTTCACGATCAGGGCGGTACGCCCGGATCTCTGGACGTCGGAGACGGCGAAGCTCGACGTCCCGTACGCCGCCGTGAACACCCTGAACCTGGTCCTCAGCTCCGTCTGGTGCCAGATGGGCGTGTTCGCCGCCGAGCGGTTCCAGCCCTACACCCGTGCGGACCGGTGGTGGAAGATCTGGACCCGCGAGCACGGGCTGTGGACCTGGGGCCTGCGCGAATGGTTCGTGCTCACCTACATCGCGGGCGCCCTGTTCGTCAGCGGGCAGGTGTACGAGTACATGCGGCTGGTCCAGGAGGGCAACACGATCTCGGCCAACTCGTACTGGTCGGCGTTCTACCTGACGACCGGGTTCCACGCCGCGCACGTGACCGGCGGACTCTTCGCCTTCCTGTTCATCCTGGGCCGCGTCTTCGCCACCAAGCGCTTCGGGCACGCCGAGGCGACCAGCGCCATCGTCACCTCGTACTACTGGCACTTCGTGGACGTGGTCTGGATCGGGCTCTTCTTCGTCATCTACATCCTGCGATGACCCCATGCCGGACGCCGCGCCCCCACCCACCTGGAGAGCGATCGTGACAGCACTCGCCGCACGTCGACGCCATCCCCTCGCCGGCGTCGTCCTGGTGATCGTGGGACTGGTCGCCACCGGGGTCCTGTACGCCGCCCTCGCGCCCGGCCGGGCCGGCGCAGCCGAGGACCCCGCCTCGGACATCGAGGCGGGCCGCGCTCTGTTCCTCGCCAACTGCGCCACCTGCCACGGCATGGACGCCGCCGGCCGCAACAACGCCCCCAGCCTGATCGGCGTCGGAGCGGCGTCCGTGGACTTCCAGGTGGGCACGGGCCGCATGCCTCTGCAGGCCACCGGCCCGCAGGCACCGCAGACACAGGTCCGGTTCAGCGACGACGAGATCCGCCAACTTGCCGCGTACGTGGCGAGCCTCGGCCCCGGCCCGGGGATCCCGTCGGCGGAGGAGGTGGACCCGGCCACGGGGGATCCGTCCCGGGGGGCGGCCATCTTCCGCACCAACTGCGCGATGTGCCACAACTTCGCGGGCAAGGGCGGTGCCCTGACCCGCGGCAAGTACGCGCCGAACCTGGACGGTACGAGCCCCACGCATATCTTCGAGGCCATGCTCACCGGCCCGCAGTCCATGCCCGTGTTCGACAACGGGACCATGACCCCGCAGGACAAGCGCGACATCATCGCCTATCTCACGACCACCTCGAAACAGCCGTCGCCGGGCGGGTTCAGCCTCGGGTTCGTCGGCCCCGTCAACGAGGGCCTGGTCGCCTGGATCGTCGCGCTCGCCGCGTTGATCGGCTGCGCGGTCTGGCTCGGGTCGAAGTCGTCGTGAGCGCGCTCGCAGACGTTCCGCCGTCGCTTACGAGGAGCAGCAAGGCATGAGTGGCCACACCCCGGCGCCCCAGAGCGCACCCGGCCGGGAGGTCGTCCCCGCGGACGCCGATCGGCTGCTGCCGGAACGGTTCGAGAACCCCGGGCTCCCGGTGCATCACGCCCGGATGGGCGACACCGACCCGAAGGCGGCCAAGCGCGCCGAGCGCCAGGTCGCCACCCTGTTCGGGATCAGCGCGCTCGGAACGCTGATCACGCTGGTCGTCTACTTCGCGGTGAAGTTCGACACCCCGATGTCGTTCGCCGAGTACATGACCCGGCTCAGGATCAGCACCGAGGGCCTGGGGATGGGCCTGTTCCTGGCCCTGTTCGGCATCGGCGCCGGCGCGGTCCACTGGGCCAAGACCCTGATGCCCGACGAGGAACGCGTCGAGGAACGGCATCTGCTGCGCGGGTCGGACGCCGACCGTGATGCGGCGGTGACCATCCTCAAGGAGGGCGCGGCGGAGTCCGGGCTGGGCCGCCGCCCGCTCATCCGCAACTCGCTCATCGGCGCGCTCGTCCTGGTGCCCCTGCCGGCGGTCGTCCTGCTCCGCGATCTCGGTCCGCTCCCCGGCGACGACCTGTCGACGACGATGTGGACAGCCGGCACCCGCATCCTCACGGACCCGCAGGGCCGGCCGATCAAGCCCGCGGACATGCAGATCGGCTCGATCGTGCACATCGTGCCGGAGGGCCTCGACAAGGTCCCCGACTACCTCGAACAGAAGGCCAAGGCCGCCGCGATCCTGCTCCGGCTCGACCCGGCGGACCTCGACCCGAAGTCCCAGCCGGGCGCCTACGAGGGCATCGTGGCCTACTCCAAGATCTGCACCCACATGGGCTGTCCCGTGGCTCTGTACGAGCAACAGACGCACCACCTGCTGTGCCCCTGCCACCAGTCGACGTTCGACGTGACGCAGGACTGCAAGGTGATCTTCGGGCCCGCCAAGCGACCCCTCCCGCAGCTGGCGATCACCGTCGACGCAGACGGATATTTGGTGGCGAAGCACGGCTTCACGCAGGCCGTCGGACCGAGCTTCTGGGAGCGTGGATGAGCACGACGGCCCGTGTGGCAGACGATGTCGGCAACTTCCTCGACGAGCGCGTGGGCGCCAGCAAGGGCGTCAAGTTCCTGTTCCGGAAGATCTTCCCCGACCACTGGTCGTTCATGCTCGGCGAGGTCGCCCTCTACAGCTTCATCATCCTGCTGCTGACGGGCGTCTTCCTGACGTTCTTCTACGTGCCCAGCGTGGGCAGGACGACGTACGACGGGGTGTACACGCCGCTCGCGGGCCAGACCGTGTCGGAGGCGTACGCATCCACCCTTCGCCTGTCGTTCGACGTGCGCGGCGGCATGCTGATGCGGCAGATCCACCACTGGTCGGCGCTCATCTTCGTCGCAGCGATCACCGTCCACATGTTCCGGGTGTTCTTCACCGGGGCGTTCCGCAAGCCGCGCGAGCTCAACTGGGTGATCGGCACGATCCTGGCTCTCCTGGCCATCGTCGAGGGCTTCGCCGGCTACTCGCTGCCGGACGACCTGCTCTCGGGCACGGGCCTGCGGATCGCGTCAAGCATCATCCTCGCCGTCCCGGTCGTCGGGTCGTACCTGAGCTTCTTCACCTTCGGCGGGCAGTTCCCGGGAGAGGCGTTCATCCCCCGGCTCTACACCGTCCACGTCCTGGTGCTGCCGGGCATCTTCCTCGCACTCATCACCGCGCACCTCATCCTGCTCGTGGTGCAGAAGCACACCCAGTACCCCGGCCCGGGCCGCACCAACCAGAACGTCGTGGGGTATCCGCTCTACCCGGTCTACACGGCCAAGGCCGGCGGCTTCTTCTTCATCGTCTTCGGGGTGACGGCGCTCATGGGGGCACTGTTCACGATCAACCCCGTGTGGATGTACGGGTCGTACGATCCGTCACCCGTGACGGCGGGATCGCAGCCCGACTGGTACATGGGCTGGCTCGACGGGGCGGTGCGTCTGACCCCCGGCCTCTTCGAGTTCACCGCGCTCGGTTTCACGTTCTCGTTCAACATCATCATCCCGGCGATGATCGTGCCGGGGTTGATCACCATGGCCATGCTGTTCTATCCGTGGATCGAGCAGTGGGCCACCGGTGACCGGCGCGAGCACCACCTGCTCGACCGCCCGCGCAACGCGCCGACGCGCACCGGGCTCGGGGTGATGTCGATCACGTTCTACCTGCTGCTGCTGATCAGCGGCGGCAACGACATCATCGCCAGCCAGCTGCACCTGTCGATCAACGACATCACCAACACGCTGCGGCTGCTGGGGCTCGTCCTCCCGCCGGTGGCGTTCGTGGTGACGAAACGGATCTGCCTGGGGCTGCAGCGCAAGGACCGGGAGAAGGTTCTCCACGGCCGGGAGACCGGCACGATCTACCGTACGGAGACCGGCGAGTTCTTCGAGGTCCACGCCCCGATGGATGACGTGAGCCGGTGGAAGCTGGTGGGGTACGAGCCGATCCGGCCGCTCGAGCCGCTGCCGGCCTACGACGAGCACGGCGTCCGTCGGCACGGCTCGCGCCTCGACGGCCTGCGACGCAGGATCAGCAGGTTCTATTTCGAGGACCGTGTCGAGCCGGTGACGCCAGCCGAGCTGGATGCCGCACACGAGGAGCACGAGGCCCTGCCGGCCCACGAGGAGGAGGAGCGCGGGGCCGTGACGGCCTCGACGTCGACGCCGGTCGGTGGCGACTGACGTAGGAGGGTCACCGGCCCCACGGTGGGGTCACCGGCCCCACGGTGGGGTCAGCGCCCCACGGTGGGGTCAGCGCCCCACGGTGGGGTCAGCGCCCGGACGCCCAGTCGGCGAACGACGTGTTCCAGAGCGTGTAGCCGTTGCCCCACTCCAGCGGACGCCTGCTGCCCGTGTAGACGACGACGTCACCGACCTGGGAGTGGTCGTACATCCACTTGGCGTTCGCGTCGCTCATCCCGGTGCAGCCGTGACTCACGTTCGCGTGGCCTTGCGATGCCACCGACCAGGGGGCGGCGTGCAGGAACTCGCCGCTGTAGGTGAGGCGGAGGGCCCAGCGCACGGTGAGGTTGTAGTAGTTCGGGTCCTTCGGATCGGTGCCGGTGGTCGCCGCGTCCATCCGCACGGACGCCTCGCGGCTCATGATGACCTTGATGCCACCGCGGGTGAGGAACGTCGGCTTGCTATTCGTCATCCCGGTGGTGACGGGGATGACATTGATGACCTTGCCGTCGCGCCGAACCGTCATGATGTCCCGGGTGACGTCCACGGTACTGATCTGCGCCGCGCCGATCGAGAACGAGCTGGTGACCGTCCTTCGGCCCCACACGCCCGGTGACAGCTCGACCCCGCCCAGGGCGGCGGTGACTTTCACCGTGGTCCCGCTGGGCCAGTAGGCCGCCGGTCGCCACTGCACCTCGCTGGAGGTCATCCATCGCCAGGCCCCCTTCACCGAGGGCGTCGACGTGACGGTGAGGGCCTTCTCGGCGGCGTCCCTGTTCGCGACGGGCGCGGCGAACGTCACGATGACCGGCATGCCGACGCCGACAGTCCAGTCGTCGCCGGGAATGAGGACGGCCCGGTTGTAGGCCCGTGGGGTCAAGGTCGTGAACGAGGTCGTACGGGTCGTCGTCAACCCGGATGCGCTCTTCGCCGTGACGTGCAGGGTGTACGTGGTGTCCGGCTTCAGGGAGTCGGTGACCCGCCAGCCCCCGCCATCCGTGCGCCCGGCGAGGTGCTGCCCGTCGGACGTGACCAGGTCCGCCGAGGCCACGGCGCCGTTCGCCACGCTGACCACGACCGGCGTGTCAGGCCGCACTCCGTGCGTGCCGTTGCCCGGCTCGACGTTGATCGTCGGCGCCGCGGCCGAGGTCGCGGCCACCGGAGAGCCGCCGACCGTGCGGAGCACCGACGGACGGGCGGAGCACGCCGCGCTCGCACCGAGAGCGGCGACGACCACCACCGCCGTCGCCCAGTCACGTGCACGCACGACCCATCTCCTCCAGACGCCCAGGTGTCTCCGCCCACGACCACTGCGGCCTCGAAGAAGGACGCGGGAGTGGGTGTCGAGGTTGCTGCCCACACCATAGCGACGGAGAGCGACCGGACCCCAACCGAGAGCAGGTGTCGCGACCGGTTCGCGGATTCGGTCGGTGCGTGGGCTCGGTCGGTGCGTGGGCTCGGTCGGTGCTGGGCTCGGTCGGTGCTGGGCTCGGTCAGTGCGCGTGCTCGCCGCGGTAGAACTCGTAGACCCATCCGACCAGCGAGATCGAGCCGACCAGGGCAGCGATGCCGACCAACCACCACCCGAGGGCCAACCCGGCGAACGCGAGGGCCGCGGCGAAGCCCAGGGGCAGCGGCCACCAGGAGTAGGGCGCGAAGACGCCCTGCTCACCGGCGCCCTCCGAGATGTCGGCGTCGGCGTCGTCCTCGGGGCGCGGATCGATCCGGCGCGAGGTGATCCAGAAGAAGAGGCCGATGAGCAGCGCGAGACCGCCGGTGAGGAACAACGCGGCCGCCCCCACGGGCTCGTGCCAGTTCGTCACGATGCCGTAGATGATCGCGAGCGGGATGAAGAAGAACACCCCGGACCCGAACAGCGTGGTCTCGATCTTCACGTTCTCGCCCTCTCCTCGGGTCGCCCGGAGCGCGTCGTCACCGGCCGTCGCCGCCGGACCGGTCCGAACCGGGTCCGGCGGCGTCGCGCGTGCCGGCGTCCGCGCGGCCGGCGTCCGGGTCGAGATCCGGCCCACCGCCCACCCGTGCGAGCAGGCCGGCGTCCGGCCGTGTGACGCCCGCCGCGGCCACCTCGGGGTGGTGCAGGTCGAAAGCGGGCCGCTCGGAGCGGATCCGGGGCAGCGAGACGAAGTTGTGCCGTGGCGGCGGGCATGAGGTGGCCCACTCCAGCGAGGCGCCGTAGCCCCACGGGTCGTCGACCTGGACTCTCGGTGCCTTCCGGGAGACCCAGACGTTGTAGATGAACACCAGCATCGAGGCGCCCAGGATGAACGACCCCACCGTGGACAGCTGGTTCATCCAGGTGAAGCCGTCCTCGGGGAGGTAGTCCGCGTACCTCCTCGGCATACCCCTGACACCCAGCCAGTGCTGGATGAAGAACGTGGTGTGGAAGCCGATGAACGTCGTCCAGAAGTGGATCTTACCCAGGCGCTCGTTGAGCATGCGGCCGGTGAGCTTGGGCCACCAGAAGTAGAAGCCGGCGAACATCGCGAAGACGACGGTCCCGAAGACCACGTAGTGGAAATGGGCCACGACGAAGTAGCTGTCGGAGACGTGGAAGTCGAGCGGCGGCGAGGCCAGGATGATCCCCGTCAGCCCGCCGAACAGGAACGTGATCAGGAACCCGATCGACCACAGCATCGGGGTCTCGAACGTCAGCGACCCGTGGTACATGGTCCCGATCCAGTTGAAGAACTTCACCCCGGTGGGCACCGCGATGAGCATGGTCATCAGGGCGAAGAACGGCAGCGCCACCTGGCCGGTCACGTACATGTGGTGCGCCCAGACCGCCACCGACAGCCCGGCGATCGCGATCGTGGCGAAGACCAGGCCCTTGTAGCCGAAGATCGGCTTGCGACTGAACACCGGCAGGATCTCCGTCACGATGCCGAAGAACGGCAGCGCGAGGATGTACACCTCGGGATGGCCGAAGAACCAGAAGAGGTGCTGCCAGAGCATCGCGCCGCCGTTCTCGGGCTCGAAGACCTGGGCGCCGAGCCGGCGGTCCGCCCCCAGCGCGAGCAGCGCCGCCGCCAGCGGCGGGAAGGCGAGCAGGACGAGGACGCTCGTGATCAGGATGTTCCAGGTGAAGACCGGCATCCGGAACATCGTCATCCCGGGTGCGCGCATGCAGACGATCGTCGTGATGAAGTTGACCGCACCGAGGATCGTCCCGAATCCGCCCAGAGCAAGGCCGAAGATGACCAGGTCCGAGCCCACGCCTGGGGAGTACGTCGCGTTGGACAGCGGTGAGTACATGAACCAACCGAACGCGGCCGTCCCGCTCGGAACGAGGAAGCCCGAGGCCGCGGTGAGACCGCCGAACAGATACATCCAGTAGGCGAGCATGTTCAGCCGCGGGAACGCCACGTCGGGCGCCCCGATCTGCAGCGGCATGACGGCGTTCGCCCAGCCGGCGAAGGCGGGCGTCGCGAACAGCAGCAGCATGATCAGGCCGTGCATGGTGAACAGCTCGTTGTACTGCTCCTTGGTCTGCACGACCTGCAGCCCGGGCTCGAACAGTTCCGCACGCATGATCAGCGCCATGAGCCCCGCGAGCAGGAAGAAGCACATCGACGTGATCAGGTAGAGGTTCCCGATCGTCTTGTGGTCCGTGGTGATGAGCCATCGGGTGATCGTGCGGCCCTTGCGCGTCGTGACGGGGGCGGCGAAGGTCTGCTCTTCGGGGATGAACGTGGCTGTCATGTCACTTGCTCCCGGTCCCGTCGACGCCGTAGCCGTTCCCGCCCGGGACGGCGCCCGGACCCGGTGGTGTGTGGCTGCGGCCGAGGTTGGCGTCGAGCCCTCCGACGTTCCCCTGGGCCCGCAGCTGCTGGATGTGCGCGTCGAAGTCCGCCTGCGAGACCACCCGGACGTTGAACAGCATCTCCGAGTGGTACTCCCCGCAGAGCTCGGCGCACTTGCCCTGGAAGGTGCCGATACGCTCCGGAACGACCTGGAACTTGTTCCGGATGCCGGGGATCACGTCCATCTTGTACAGGAACGCCGGGATCCAGAACGAGTGGATGACGTCCCGCGACGTCAGCTCGAACTGCACCCGGCGGTTCACCGGCAGGTACAACGTGGGCAACTCCAGCTCGACGCCCGGCTTGCCGTTCAGCTGGCCCTGGACCCCCGCCTCGTACACGTTCAGCGGCTGGCCGTTCTGCTGCAGGTAGTTGAAGTCCCAGGCCCACTGCTTGCCGACGACGTTGATGACGACGTCGGGCGTGGCCGAGGTGTCCGCGATCGCCGCCTCGTCGCGCGCGGTGAAGAAGAACAGCACCGCGATCATGATGAGCGGGATCACGGTGTACATGATCTCCAGCGGGAGGTTGTAGCGCACCTGGGCCGGCAGGCCGGTCTCGGTCCGGCGGCGCCGGTAGGCCACGACGCACCAGATGATCAGACCCCACACGACGAAGCCGACGAACCACGCCGCGATCCACGAGCCGTTCCACAGGCCGATGACCCGGCCGGTCTGGTTCGTCGTCGTCGGCGTCGACGGCAGCCAGCCCGTGGCGATCTCGTTGTCACAGCCCGACAGGAGCAGGGCGGCGCCGGCGGTGGCCGCGGCGACAGTGGCCCGGCGCCGCCCGGCGCGAGGGCCGCGGACTTCTTCGTGCGAGCGCAACGGTGGCCTTCCCACGCTTCTGACCCGGCGCGCTGTCACCCGGGGCTGACGGTCCTGAACGGCAGAAACACTAGCGGGTGACGCCGTTCGGCGCCCCCGTCGGCGGCGCGCGCGTGCCGCCGATCGGCCGGTCAGCCGGGCGCCGCCGCATCCGGCGCGCAGAGGTGCGGCGCCGGACAGCCCAGCGCCACCCGGAGCCGGGCCAGGTACTCCCGGCGGGACACCTCGACGACCCCCAGGCCGGCCAGGTGGTCCGTGCGCCACTGGACGTCGAGCAGCCGGCGGGGGTCGCCGTCGGCCCGCAGGATCTCGACCAGCCCGACCAGAGCGACCTTGGACGCGTCGGTCTCCCGATGGAACATCGACTCCCCCGCGAAGAGCCCGCCGATGACCACGCCGTAGAGCCCGCCCAGGAGCTCGCCGTCGCGCCAGCACTCGACGGAGTGCGCCCAGCCGAGCCGGTGCAGCTCCGCGTAGGCGGCCGCGATCTCACGGGTGATCCACCGACCCGGCCGGGCCGGGTCGGCGCAGGCGACGACCACTTCGTCGAATGCGGCGTCGACGCGCACCTCGAACCGCCGCAGCGAGCGCCGCAGCGACCTGGAGACGCGCAGCGCGTCCAGCGGCAGGACCCCACGCGGGTCGGGCGACCACCAGCCGAGCGGCCTCGCGCCGGCACGTCCCAGCCCCATGGGGAACAGCCCGGCCCGGTAGGCGGCGAGCAGGGTGCCGGCGCGCAGGTCGGCCCCGACGGCGACGAGGTCCTCCCCCGGACCCGCCCGGCGAGGATCGAAGACGTAGGCGCTCGGCGGCGGCTCGACCGGCGTCCGGACGGGCGAGTGCGCCGGGAGGCCGGCCGCCGGCCGGCCCGTGGCCCGCCCGCCGGGGACGGCGGCCCGCCTCGTCACCTCCGGCGGACCCCCGTCAGGTGCCCGGCGACCTCGGCCGCCGCCCGCCCGCCGTAGGCGTCCGCGAAGCGCCCCACGGCGGCCGAAGGCTCCAGCCGGTACTCCTGCGTCCCCACGGTCTCCAGGACGTGGGTGGCGAGCAGGCTCCCCACCTGGGCGCAGCGTTCGTGCGACAGGCCCCAGCAGAGCCCGGCCATGAAGCCGGCGCGGAACGCGTCGCCCACACCGGTGGGGTCCACGACGGCGTGCGCCGGGACGACGGGGACCCGGACGGTGTCCTCGCCCGCCTGCTCGATCACGGTCCCGTCCTTGCCGTGGGTGGTCACGCGGACGCCCACCCGGGCGAGCACGTCCGCACCGCTCCATCCGGTCTTGCTCGACACGAGAGCCGCTTCGTAGTCGTTGCTGAACAGATAGGCGGCGCCCTCGATGAGGGCCTTGATCTGCGGGCCGTCCGACCACGCGAGCTGCTGCGACGGGTCGGCGGCGAAGGGCAGGCCGCGGGCCCGCGACTCCTCGGTGTGCCGGAGCATCGCCTCGGGGTCGTTGGGCCCGACGAGGACGAGGTCGATGGGCTCGCCGGCGGCCAGCGGTGCGAGCTCGATCTGGCGGGCCTCGCTCATCGCCCCGGCGTAGAAGGACGCGATCTGCGCCTGGTCACGGTCGGTGGTGCAGACGAACCTGGCCGTGTGCAGCACGGACGAGACGTGCACACCCGAACAGTCCACGCCGTGCCGCTCGAGCCAGGACCGGTACTCGGCGAAGTCCTCCCCCACTGCTCCGACGAGCAGGGGGCGCTCACCCAGTGCGGCCAGACCGAACGCGATGTTGGCCGCCACGCCACCCCGGCGGATCTGCAGGTCGTGGACAAGGAACGACAGGGCCACCCGGTGCAACTGCTCGACGACCAAGCTGTCGGCGAACCGCCCGTCGAAGGCCATGAGGTGGTCGGTGGCGATGGAGCCGGTGACCGCGATGCGCACGGCTGGCCACCCTACCCAGGCGACC
>DATKNA010000099.1:0-4206 GCA_035541595.1 Kineosporiaceae bacterium
GCCGACGCGGTCCCAGGACGCGCCGGTATCGGAGACTGCGGCAAGGATCACCGCGTGGCGGCCGTTGTCGGAGCCGTCGTACCCCGCGTAGTACATCCACCACCGATTGGTGGTCACGAGCGAGGGGTGGGTGGCACCGACGGCGTCCTCTTTGCCCCGCTGCATGATGGTGCCGTGAGGCTCCCACACCACGCCATCGCGCGACGTCGCGACGTGGAGCCGGGTGTCTGGACCATCGGAGCCGCCGTACAGCATGAGATAGCCCGCCTGCGTCCGTACCACGCACGGCGCGTCGACGCCGAAGGTGTCGGTAGGACCGGCGAACCCGGTATCGATCGCGACTCCCGTCCGCATGCACGTGCCGTCCCGTCCGACACGTGCGGAGAGGACCCGGCTGGTGGCACCGTCGTTGCCTGCGTACCACAGCTGGGCGGTGCCGTCTTCGTTCTCGAGGAGGCACGGGCTCCAGGCTCCTCCGGAATCGAGCTCCGCCCATGGCCCGCCCGCAGGCAGGACCTCACGACGGGCCGACCACGCCACCTCGGGCGCTCAGCTCGCACTCATGTATCGCCGGTGGGCATCGATGGCGGATGCCAATGCACCGCGTCGCGCCATCGATCGGCACCGTACCATCCGGCACCACGGCAGGCGGCTTTCAGCGGCAGCGGCCACAGCTCCGCAAGCCGTCCACTGGGTGAGGTCGGTCCCCCGTGCCAAGGCATTCCTCACCAATCCGAGAGCGGCTCGCGGCCGGGTGCCGAGGGATGCCTCAGCTTGGACATCGCTCGCGCCTCAATCTGGCGGATCCGCTCGCGGGTGAGCCCGAACCGGAGGCCGATCTGGTCCAGCGTCTCCGGCTCGCCATCGTCGAGCCCGAAGCGCAGCCGGATGATCCGCCGCTCCCGCTGGTCGAGCAGCTCGAGGAACCTGTCGATCTCCTCCCCGAGCAGCGCCTCGACCGCCGCCACCGCGGGCTCGACCGCGTCGACGTCCGCGACGACGTCACCGAGCTCGTCGTCGCCATGCTCGCCAAAGGGCGACGAAAGACTGACCGGTTCGCGATGGAACGCCGCAACTTCGGCGACTCGAGCTTCGGTCCACCCGAGCGCGGTCGCCAGCTCGTCGGTTCCCGGCCGGCGCGTGAGTGCAGCCTCGAGCTGCTCGCGGCACCGTTGGTACGCGAAGAGGGCGTCCTGCGCGTTGGCTGGGAGGCGGATCGTCCTCCCGGTGTTGGCGATCCCTCGGGCGATCGCTTGCCGGACCCACCACGTCGCGTATGTGGAGAACTTGAAGCCCCTCCGATGGTCGAACTTCTCCACTGCGTGCATGAGCCCCAGGTTCCCCTCTTGGACGAGGTCGAGCAGGGGGAGGCCGCTCCACTGGTAGCGCTTCGCGATCGACACCACGAGGCGGAGATTTGCCGTCACGAAGGTGCGCGCCGCCTCATCACCGGCCACCACGACCGACTCGAGCTCGCTACGTCGGGGCGGAGCAAGCTCGCTCTCGCCGAGGCCAGCCGCTTCGAGCGTGGCCCGGGCCACCGCTCCGGCCTCGACTTCGAGCGCGAGGCGCACCTCGTCGGCCTTCGTCAACAGCGAGTGCCGGCCGAGGTCAGCGAGGTACCGTCGGACGAGGTCCTCTCCCTCTTCGCCCGAGCCGCCGTTCCGCCGTGCGGCCACCCCGGGCCCCTTTCGTGCAACAGCACGACCGCCGGTCCTCGACGGGCAGTGCCTACCTGCTACACGGTAGCTGCCTCGGCTGCCATGCTGCGGCGGTGCTCGTGCACGGCCATCACGAACGCGCAACGGCGGCTACCCGTCCCGTGGCCGGTAAGCTTGCTCCCTCGCCCCCAAGGACCGAGGTGCCATGGCGTTTGCCGCCGGTGACAGAGTCGTCTACCCCAGCCACGGCGCGACCGTGGTCGACCACGTCGAGACCATCGAGGTGCTCGGCGCTACCCGCGAGTACCTCGTGCTGCACTTCAGCGACGCCGCGCTGACGCTACGGGTGCCATCGGACGCAGCCGGTGCCGTGGGCCTGCGCGACGTCATCAGTGCAGAAGATGCCGATGAGGTGTTCTGTGTGCTGCGCCGGCGCGACGTCCGTGTCCCGTCGAATTGGTCGCGTCGCTTCAAGAACCACACCTCGATGCTCAAATCGGGCGATGTCTACCAGCTGGCGGAGGTCGTGCGGAACCTCTCTCGCCGCTGTGGCGGCGCACGCCTCTCGACAGCCGAATCCCGAATGCTCGCCCGGGCTCGCCAAGTGCTCGCGTCCGAGCTGTGCCTCGCTCTGGGGGAGGACGAGACGCGGGTCGGCGACCTCCTGGATCACGCGCTTGCCGTCGGAGCGGCGCAGGCCGCGGTTGGAACGGACGGCGACCAGGCCGCGGACAGCTGACCGCCCGGGTCAACCACCGGAACGGCGAGGTCCAGCCGCGTGAGAGCGAGCACGGTGCGGGCGAGACCGATGGACTGCGGCACGTCGAACCTCGCCACAGTCACGGTCGACGCCACCCGCCCCCGCCGCGACCCTCACATAGGCGACGGCCCTCGCGCTGCGATCTCGGGGCGCGGAGCAGTTCGCCGTGGCGTCGGCACCCCTGCTAACTGACGGCGATGACCGGTCCGATGTCGGCCGCATAGGCGTAGAAGACGTCCTCCCCCGCGAAGACGGTGCCGCACACGACGATCGAGTCGTACTGGCCCGCGGCTGTCCCGGCCGGGATGGCGCCCTTCAGCGTGAACGGCCCACCCGCCAGGGACATCGGGCTCTGGACGACCTGGAATTGGCCCCCTCCGGCAACCGGGACGAGGAAGAACGTGAGGACACCCAGTGCCCCCGTCGGCGCGGCAGGGCAGGGGTCGGTGCTGGTCGCCGTCAGCTGCGTCCCCGCGGTGGCCGCGGTCGGCGTGACGGTCATGTCGCCGGTCTGGCCGCCGCCCGAGGCGACGTCCAGGAGCGCGGCATTGCCGGCGGACACGGCCCCGGTCCCGCCCGCGATGTCGATACCCGCGAGCGGCCCGGGGGCACTCGAGTCACCGGAGCTCTCGCCGACGAGGCAGAACAAGTCCACGGACGGGTCGTCGACCGACGTGGTGAGCATGATCGGCGCCTTGGCGGTGCCGGCGTGCGGCCCAAGGGCAAGGGCGTCAACGCCTCCACCACCGTCGTCGCCCCGGGCGACGTTCACGTTGGCGAACAACGCGTCCGCCGGACACTTGTTGGCGGCTTGCCCCATGCCGGTCGCCCAGCCGAGCGTCGTGCCTGCATAGGTCGCGATGGCGGCAGCGGTGGCGGTGCGGGTGGCGCCGGCGAGCCGTGTCGTCGTGACGCCCAGCGCAGCGAGCGCCGACTCGACCGCGGCGCTGACCGCCGCCGGGCCCCCGAGGATCACCACTTGCTGGATGCCGAGGTCGTGGATCGCTGCTGCCGCCTGCGGCGACAAGGACGCGGGGTCGGTGAGGAGGATGGGGAGCGCACCGCCGAACGCCAACGCCCCTCCCGCAAGAGCGTCGGGGAACTTCACGCCGCTCGCGAGGAGCGCCGTCTTCTCGCCTCCGACGCCCCCGACATAGCTCGCGGGGGGCGTCTCGACGACGGCCTTGTCGGTGTCGTACCGGCTCGCCCCGGAGATGCGGGTCACGACGACCTTCCCCCCGGCAGCGTTCGTCGACGTCATGGCGCCGATCGCGGTGGCGACACCGGCGCTGACGGCGCCGGTCCCACCGAGCAGGAGGACCGTCCGGGCCTTCAGCGCCGCGAGCGCGGCGGCGGTCTCCGGCGACAGCGAGTTGGGATCGGTAAGGAGGATCGGGCCGCCGACGTTCCCGGCGAGATAGTTGCCGGCGAGGGCGTCGGCGAACGACGCGCCGCTGGCAATGACGACGGTGTCGGCTGAGGGGAAGGTCGCCGTCGCGATCTTCGCTGCGGTGTCGTACCGGTTCACGCCGCTGAAGCGCGTCTGCGGGACACCGGGGTTCGAGGTCACGGCCGCGTTCGCAACAGCCGGGAGCGTGAGTGAGGCCAGCAACACCGGCCCGAGGACGACAGCCGAACGCCGGTACGACCGCGCCATCTCAGGCCCCCCTTCCGGCGCCCGAGCCGCGCCGTGGTGAGCGCCGAGGGTACACAGACACTGTGCGGGAAGCAACAGCTACAGCGAGTGGGCGGGCCCGACCTCGGTGCGGCACCGTCACGACGCCG
>DATKNA010000100.1:0-11186 GCA_035541595.1 Kineosporiaceae bacterium
CGCCCTCGACGTCGTCGATGCGCAGGTCGATCAGCGGGTCCTCATCGGCCAGCTCCGTGAGCCCGGCGAACAGCGCGCCGCGCTGGGACGGGTCCACGGGCTCGACCAGCGACTGGACGGTGGCCGGCGGGAACCGGTGGACCCGGCGGCGGGGCGGGAGCCCGAGGGTGTCGCCGATCCGCGCCTCGGGTCCGCGCAGCGCGACGATCTGGCCAGCCCTCGCCACCGGCCGCACCATGACACCGCCGGGCTCGCTGACGCCGACCTCGGCTACAGGGGCCGGACGACCGGTGCCCGAGATCCACACCCGCTCGCGCATCCGGATCTCCCCCGACCACAGACGCATCCAGGCGCGGCGCCCGCGCTTGTCGCGGTCGACGGCGAACACGGTCTGCCGTAGCGGTTCCTTTGGTTTTCGCTGATGTGAGCTTCTCCACGAGTTGGTCGGCGGGTTCGGTCCAGGTGAAGGGGTGGGCCTCGTTGTTCCAGGCGATCAGGCCTGCAGCAGTCCCTGGACGCGGTCCCCGCACCTGGGTAACGTCGCGGCATGGCGGGCGTGCCGTTCCCGCAGCGTGTGATCCGGATGATCGGCGCCAGCGACTTGGCCGACCGCGTCGGTGACGCGCAGGTCGCCGTCTACGGCCCGATCGTGCCGTGGGCCGGACGGTCGCGGATGCTGCGGACGTCGGTGCTCGGCCACTCGGCGCACCCCCCGATGACCGACCTCACCCTCGGGTGCTGGACGTCCGCGATGCTGCTCGACCTCGCCGGCGGCGAGGTGGCCCGGCCCGCGGCGCAGAAGCTGGTGGGTGTCGGCGTCCTGGCCGGCGCGGCGACGGCGCTGACCGGCGCAGCCGACTGGGCGTCGATGACGGGCGAGGCGCGCCGCATCGGTGCGGTGCACGCCCTCGCCACCGACGTCGCGATCTTCTGCTTCATCGGGTCGTGGGTCGCTCGCCGCCGTAGCCGGCACGCCACGGGCGTCGCCCTCGCCCTGGCGGGGAACGCCGCGGGCGCGGCAGCCGGGTTCCTCGGCGGCCACCTGGCCCTGGCCCGAGGGACCGCCCGTCGCGAGCCGCAGGTGCCGTAGCGTCCGGCCCATGCCGATCCGGGACGTCGAGCGGTACCCGCTGACCTTCGGACCGAGCCCTGTGCACCCCCTGACCGGTGGTCGGCGCACCTCGGCGGTGCGCAGGTCTGGGCCAAGAGCGAGGACGTCAGCTAAGCCAGCTTCTCTCCGCGTTCGAGGATGCGTTCGTCATCGCCGAGCAGACGTGCTTTCAGCCACGGGGGCAAAGTGTCGGGGTCGGCGACTCGGCGTTCGTCGTGGAGCCGGCTGAGCTCCGCCTCCGAGAGGGGGGAGAGATCCTCCGCGGTGTGCACGGGCCGACCGAACGCGTCGCAGATGGGTTCACCAGCAGCGGACGTCACAGCGGCCTCCCCCCGTCGCGGCTCGACCTACGACGACTCTACCGGTCCCCTGCCCGCCGGAGCAGGAAACACGCTGGGCGCGCGGGCTGCTGACACCCGGACTCGTAGGCGCTGATCACACTCGGCGCCCCGCCCGCGTCGCCGCCGCCGGCGGGGCCAGCCCGGCGAACACGGCGGCGGTCGGCTCCTCGTTGCCCGCGCCCGGCGGCTCGACCCGGTCAGCCTGCCCGCTCAAGGCCCCTCCGCGCCTCCTGGCACGGCGACAGGGGAGCCACGTCGGCGCCCATCGCCTCGCCCGTGACCTCGGCGTGCGTGCTCGTGCCACGATGGAGATGCGGTTGACAGAACAGCGGAGGCGACGGTGTGAGCACGGCAGCGGGCCAGCCCCCTGAGGATCACTACAGCTTCGAGGACTACCTGGCCCTCGAGGAGCGCAGCGAGCTACGCCACGAGCTCGTCGCCGGGCGCGTCGTCCTCATGTCGGGAGGCACCCGCGCCCACGACCAGGCGGCCTTCTACCTCGCACAACGTCTGAACGAGGCCTACAGCAAGGCCGGCTGTGCGGTGTTCCCGCACAACCGCAAGGTCGTCGTCGACACCAACTCCTACTACCCCGACGTCTTCGTGCACTGCGGGCCCGGGGGGCACGAGCAGTACGAGGTCGACGCCGTCGTCGTGGTCGAGGTGCTCTCACCCTCGTCCGCGCTTCGGGATCGGCGCGAGAAGGCCGCCGCCTACGTCCGGCTGCCGTCGCTCAAGGCATACGTCGTCGTCGACCCAGACCAGCCTCGCGTCGAGGTCTACCAGAGCGAGCATGGAGCCTGGACGTGGCGCGTCTACGGCCCCGGGATGATCGCCGTGATCGACGCGCTGCAGCTCGACGTCGACCAGCTCTACGACTGGGTGGCCGAGCGGGCCTGACGTCCAGGTCGGCTCGAGGCAGGTCGGTCCGCCACGACTCGAGACGGAACTCGCCGCGTTGCACCCGCCTGAGGGATGCCGCCGGCCGGGCGGTGAACGTGGTGCATCGCGACGATGTCGTCGATCTCCTGCGACGGAGTCTTCTCGCCCATCCGGTTCCTCTCATCCGGGCCGGCGGCGTTGCCGGCGACGCCGCGTCACGCCCACCACCACGCGTCCCCCCGCTACGCCGCGGAAGGCCTTCCGTGTTGACTCCGATAGCGCACTGTGCACCCTCCGTCATGGCGGCACGTCAACTGGTGGTACGGCGATCGCCATAAGAGCGTGGATACGCTGGGTCGAGGAGGTGGCCCATGAGCACACCCGCCGAGGTCCACCTGGGGCAGCGCATGTCCTGGGAGGAGTACACGCGCCTGGGGGACGACGTCCGTGCCGAGTACATCGACGGCCGAGCCGTGATGACACCCAGCCCGACCCGGCGGCACCAGGACGCCGCCCGGCGCACGGCGCAGGCGCTCGACGAGGTCACGCCATCCACACACAGGGTCACGTTGGCCTGGTCCTGGCGAGTGGGACGCGACGAGTTCGTTCCGGACGTCATGGTTCACCCTCAGACCGACGAGGACATCCGCTTCACGGGCCTCCCCGTGCTGGTCGTCGAGGTGCTGTCGACCAACCGTGGCGACGACCTCGTCCGCAAGACCGCGAAGTATGCCGCTGCCGGCCTGACCCACTACTGGCTGCTGGACCCACGCGACCGAGTGCTCGACGCCTATGAGCTGGTTGACGGCGTGTACGAGCTACGCGCCAGGCTCACTGACGACGACAAGGGCGACGTGCCATTCGGCATCGCCATGGCCCACCTCGACCTGGCCCGCCTGTTGGCGTAGGGCCGGCGTCCTGGTCGCGGACCCGTGTGGGCGTCGACACCCTGACGAGGTCACCGGCAGGGCCTCCGTCGGGACGACGCTGATCCTGCGACGGCGGGTGGGGAGTGCCCCGATCCGCGCGTCCTCAGTTCGGCAGGAAGTCCCCCATCGCCGGGAACGCGGTCCTTCACGGTGCGCTGATGTCGGCTTGTCCGGCCCGACGGGCCGCCTCCCTGGCGGCGATCCGCGCCCTGACCTCCGGACGCCGCAGCGGTGGAACGGTGGCCGGGGGCTGCCGGCGGTCCGGCAGCGCATCGAGCAGGGCGTGCACCTCGCCGGCCACGTGCGCGATCGCCTGCTCGTAGGCATCCTCCGCGCCGGCCGGCGGCTTCTGCAGCCCCGAGACCTTGCGGATGAACTGGCGGGCGGCTGCCTCGACCTCGTCGTCCGTGGCCGGAGGCTCGAGACCGCGCAGTTCGGTGATGTTGCGCCACATGCGCCGATGGTAGGTTCCCGCCGTCGCCCGGCGCCCGGGCGAACCAGGTCGTGCGTGGGCACGCGGCGGCGCCAGGCCACGTGCCGCGCTGTCACTGCGCGCGGCGAGCCGCGAGGGTGGTCAGGGTGTCGACCACGAGGCCACGATGCGCGGGTGCGGACCAGCCGCGCGTCCGCCGGAGGTGCACGACGGTGTCCGCGCAGACCAGGAGATCCGTGACGACGGCGAGGGCTTCCGGATCGAGCTCGTCGGGAAGGAGCCCGTCGGCGGCGGCATTCCCCCAGAACGCCGTGCACAGCTGCACCGTCGCCCGGCGACCGGCGGTCGCGGCCCGGGCCACCTCCGGTTCGACGGCCTCCGCCTGAGCAGCGACATCGAAGAGGGGCCCCGCACGCTCCGCGACCCCGATGCACACGTCCGCGAAGGCGTCGATCCGCGCCTGGAGAGTGTCCGCGGTCATGGCCTCCGTCGTGCCCGGACGGTGCGCGACGTCGATCGGTTCCGCGTCGCCCACGAGGGCGCGGTCGACCACGCGGCTGAAGAGGGCCGCCTTCGTCCCGAAGCGCACGTAGACGGTCCGAGCGGCCAGGCCGGCGCGCTGGGCCACCTGAGTCAGCGTCGTCGATACGTACCCCTGCTCCAGGAACAGGTCCCGCGCCGCGTCCATCAGCTGGGCCTCCGTCCTGGCCACGCGCTGTGCGCTCAGGCCACGACCCGCGGGGCCGGTGTTGACGTCATCCCTCACAAGATGCAGTATAACTGCATGATTGCAGTTGCGCTGCACTGGAGGGCATGATGATTCCCACCTTGGCCGGAGTGCACCACCTCAAGCTGCCGGTCTCCGATCTGGACAGGTCGATCGGCTGGTACGGCGAGTGTCTCGGGTACCAGGTGGTCATCGAGTTCCGCTCGGGCGGGCGGCGTTCGGGGGTGTCGATGACGCACCCTGACGGCGGTCCCTGGCTCGGCCTCGTGCTGGACGCCGAGCGCGCGCGGGCCGCCGCGGGATTCGACTACTTCTCGATCGGCGTGCCCGATCGCACAGCCCTGGAGAGCCTGGCCGCCCACCTCACGGCGCTCGGCCAGCCGCACGCCGGCGTGCACTTCGCCACCGTCGGCTGGATCCTCCCGCTGCTGCACGACCCCGACGGCCACGAAGTCCGGTTCTACTCCATGGACTCGCATACCGACCTCGACCCGGCCACCCCCCTGATCGTCGACGACGCCGTGGCGACCGCTCGCGCCAAGGAGTCGGAGTGGCTCGCGCGGCACGCCGCCGGCGGAGGCGCCGCGGTCCATGGATGACCGCTGTTCGGCGGATCCGACATCTGGTGGGTATACGGTCGTTGGCGGTCGGTGCTCGGATGGTGCGAGGCGGGGAGAAGACCCTTGGCGTCTTACCCGTGCCGCCATCAGTCGTGGCCCTTACGCCACGACCTCCGGTTCCAGAAGGCGGGCGACCCGGGTCGTCGACGGCAGGAGCGAACGGATCTGGACGTCCCTCAGAGCACGGCTCGCGCGCGCACGACTGCCGCCAGCGACCGGGGCGACGCGGGGCCCGGCCGACATGCGAGCGGTTGACCATAGGCCGCTCCCTGCGGATCATTCCGGAGTAGTCTGCTCATGGGTCGTTGCAGGCATGAGAAGGCGGGGACATGGCACGGGTGTGGACGCCAGAGGAACTGGCAAGGTTGACACCGGACGAGGACCAGGCGCTATTCGAGGCAAGCGTAGCTAAGGACGTCTCCGAGATTCCGGCTGCAACTCTCGAGCGGATGCGAGCGAAGATTCGCGAGCGTGAGAGTGGACGTGACGTGCCTCACGCCTCGTGACGCGACGCCGTGTCCGCGCGACCCCCGAGTTGTTCGAGCAGATCGACCGTCAATTGCCTGCTGGTGGGTACCCGGTTTCCGGGCCTCCATCCGCGGACGATCTCGACCGATGGGCATGGACATCGAGTACATCGGGTTCGACCGCCCACGTCTGATCGCCTCCACCACCCGCATGAGCAGCGCGGACGTCAGCGGGACGCTGACCTTCACCCCGACGCCGGCGGGTACGCGGTTGCGCCGGTCCTCGGACGCGCGCCCGAAGGGCGCCGTCCGGCTGCCGGCGCCGCTGTTCACCCTGATCGGGGCGCACCAGGAACGCCGGAGGTGGACCGCGCTGCGAGATCACTTGGAAGCCGCGAACTCGGCCAGGTCGACGGCGCGAGTGAAGGGCGTCGGGAGGCGGACACGATGGCTGAGGTGGCGATCCGCACGCGCCACGGTGACATGCCGGCGTACCTGGTACGCCCGCGTGGGGAGGGACCGTGGCCCGGGGTGGTGGTGATCCCGGACGCGCTGGGGATGAGCCAGGACCTGCGCAACCAGGCCGACTGGCTGGCCGGTGAGGGCTATCTGGCGGTTGCGCTCGACCTGTTCTGGTGGGGCGGTCGGATGCGCTGCCTGATGTCCCTGAGCCGGGACCTGCGGGCCCGGCGTGGCCGCGCGTTCGAGGACGTCGAGGCCGCCCGACGCTGGCTGGCCGGTCAGGACGCCTGTGCAGGCCGGATCGGGGTGATCGGGTTCTGCATCGGCGGCGGCTTCGCGTTGATGCTCGCCCCCGGCCACGGGTTCAGCGCCTCGAGCGTGAACTACGGCGTCGGCGTCCCGAAGGACGCCTACACCGAGCAGGTGCTGTCGGGCGCCTGCCCGATCGTGGGCAGCTACGGGGCGCGGGATCGGGCCAACCGCGGCACCACGGAGAAGCTGGACGCCGTCCTGACCACCCTGGGCGTCGACCACGACGTGAAGGAGTATCCGCAGGCCGGGCACGAGTTCCTGAACGACCATCCCGGCGCCGGCGACGCAGACCCCCTGATCTTCCGGGTGATGGGGGTGTTCGCCGGACCCGCCGGATACCACGACCCATCCGCTCGGGACGCCCGCCGCCGGATCGTCTCGTTCTTCGCTGCACATCTGCAGTCGCCGCCGCAGGGTGGGCCGCGATGACCTCGGGCTCGTCGGGTCGGCGTCCGCTGGCGGTGGTCACCGGAGCCTCCTCCGGGAGCCGAGCTCTGGACGACGTCCCGGTCGAGGTTCTCGTCAACGATGCCGGTCTCGGCGGCCGCGGACGGTTCGCGGTCGAGCGCGACGTGACCCTCCCCGGGCCGAATCGACACGACACGAACCGGAGACTGCACCCATGACGCACGTGCGACGCTTCGACCACGTCGGCATCACCGTCGCCGACCTCGACAGGACGACGGCGTTCTTCGTCGGGCTGGGTCTGGAGGTCGAGGGCCGGATGCTCATGGAGGGCGACTTCGTGGACACCGTCATCGGCATCCCCGACTCCCGTAGCGAGATCGTCATGCTCCGTCCGCCCGACGGAGGCACCGGGGTGGAGCTGTCGAGCTTCGTCCGGCCCGACCACCAGCCCGGTTCTCCCGCCGCCATGTCCAACGAGCTGGGGCTGCGCAACGTCGCCTTCGAGGTCGACGACCTGCAGGCGACCCTCGACGGGCTGGCCGCGGACGGCTACGGCCTGGTCGGCGGCATCGGGCAGTACGAGCACATCTGGCGCATGGCCTACGTGCGCGGACCGGAGGGGATCATCGTGTCCCTGGCCGAGCGGATCGGCTGACCCCGTCGTCGACGAGCCCGACCGGCACGAAGCGTCGCTGCAGTTCGGCGTACGCCATCGCACCGTCGAGGAAGCCGAGGGTGCCGGAGTCGAGCAGTTCCCGGCCAGCGCGCTCCAGCGTGCTGAGCGCGGCTCGGGCCAGACTGCCGCCCAGGCTGACCCGCGTGACCCCGAGCGAGAACAGCGTGGGCGCGTCGATGACATTCGCCAATCCGGCCACCACGTTGAGCGGGGCCGGGATGGCCGCAGCGAGGCGCCGGATCGTGTCCTCGTCGACGACACCGGGCACGAAGACGCAGTCGGCCCCGGCGTCGACGTACCGGACCGCCCGCTCGACCGTCTCGGCGAACGGGTCGCCGGTGGTGCCGGCGAAGTAGGTGTCAGTGCGGGCGTTCAGCACGAACGTGCCGCTGGGCGCCGCGGCCCGGGCGGCCGCCAGGCGGTCGACCGCCACATCGACGCCGAACAGCCCGCCCCTTCCGGCGTCCTCGATGTTGCCGCCCACCGCCCCGAGCTCCGCGGCCCGGGCCACGGTGCGGCCGACATCATCCGGGGTGGCGCCGTACCCGGCTTCGAGGTCCGCGGTGACCGGCACGCCCACCGCAGCCACGATGCGACCGACGTACTCGAGCATCGTGTCGCGGTCCAGCCCTCCTCCGTCCGGGACTCCGCACGACCAAGCGATGCCGGCGCTGGTCGTGGCGATGGCAGGGAAGCCGACCTGCTCGAGGACCCGGGCGGACCCGGCGTCCCAGGCGTTGGGGAGCACAAAGCCGGGACCCGCGTGGAGTGCGAGCAGGGCCGCCGCCTTGTCCGTCGAAGGTCCGGTGGTCACGAGCCCACCACGTCGGTGTCGGCCTCGGCGTGGCACACACCGCCGGAGATCCGGGCGTACCCGGGTCCCCGGTCGACGAAGACCTCGGCCGGAGACGGCCGCGACGTGTGCGCGGCACCGCTCGCTGCCGTGGTGGACGACCGCGAGTCGTGATCCAGCCTGGCGGTGGGCACCACCCCATGGTCGGCGATCGCGGCCTGTCGCGACACCCACGCCGGTCAAGGGGCCGCTGTCCGCGCGGGGCAGCCCACGGTTGCGGCCCGCCGAGGGATCATTCGTCGAGTCCGGGCCGCCCGATGCGGATCTGATCGAGCGCTGACGTCGAGGCCACGGACCAGGCGAATCGGGTGCTGGACGTGGGCGTTGCGAGGAGCCCGGGCCGCAGACCGCGGCGGCTTAGGAGGGCGCCGGGTGTGGACTGTGCGAGCTGGTGGCGCAGCGATCCCAGCCCTTGGGTCTGCCAACGCTCCGACAAGCCGATGATCGGGGTCGTGCCGGCGAGGGCGGTGAGCAGGTTCGTCCTGGTCGGTTCTACCAGGATCGGTTCGACCTGGACGCCGATCGCCCGCTGAATGGCGAACCCGACGCGCATGATCAGCCGGGATGCATCGTCGTCCTGGCCGATCGTCCCAATGACTCGCAATACGGTGCCTGTGGCTCGGGTGAGGAGCGCGGCGAGTTCGGCTGCCGCCCAGTCGTGTTCGCTGCCGCCGAACAGGATGGCGTAGGGCGGGCGCGGTGCGGGGGAGTCGCCGATCAGAAGAGCGACGTCGGCGGTGATCCCGGTCAGGGCCCTGAGCAGCCAATCGGACATCCACCCTCGCGGCCCGACGTGTCCGGCGGCGTCGAGGACGACCAGGTCGGCGTCGTGCTCGGCGACCAGGGCGGCGACGTCTCGGGCGAGGTCATGGGAACGGAATGCGGCGCTGCGAGCAGGGACCGGGACTGATCGCAGCGCCGACGCTGCCGCCGCAGCCGCCGCCGTCAGGTCTGCCGGCGTGCGGTCGGCGTCCAGGACGGCCGCGAGGAGAAGTTCTCGCCGGGACGCGGCGGCTGGCATCCCTCCCGCCCGGGCCAATGCGCTCAGCCGGAGAGGATCTGCGCCGAGGGCCACGACGACCCCTGTCGGTAGACCGGCCGGAGCGATCTCCTGACGCAGCACCGCCGTCTGCGCCGCCCGCAGCTCCACCCCGGGCTCGATGCCCAGCTCGGCCGCCAGTCGGCCCCGGATGCTCGTGTAGATATCCAGTGCTTCGGCCTGGCGACCGCATGCCGCGAGAGCCCGCATGAGCAGGGCATGCGATCGCTCCCGGTAAGGGTGTTCGACGGTGAGCGTCTGGAGTTCGGGCACGAGGTCTGGTCGGTCGGGCAGCATGAGTGCAGCAGCGGCGCGCAGTTCCCGAGCCGTCAGCCGCAACTCTTCCAGCCGTTGGGCCTCCACCCGGACGAACCCTTCGGACGCGAGATCGTCCAGCACCGGGCCCCGCCAGAGTGCGAGCGCCGCGTCAACGGCCGCGACGGCTCCTGCCGGGTCCCCCGCCGTGAAGGCCGCGCGGGCCCGGGCGAGCAGCCGCTCGAACTCGTCCAGGTCCACGGCGTCCGCAGGCACCCGCAAGAGGTAGCCGGGCGGGGCCGTCACCAGTACCTGGTCGGGGATGACGTGCCGCAGGTCGGAGACGTAGACGTGCAGAACATGCGCGGCGGTCCGCGGCGGAGCCTCTCCCCACAGGGCATCGATCAGCCGGTCGACCGCAACGACCCGACCAGCATTCAGGGTGAGTAGGGCGAGCAGGGCTCGTCGTCGGGCGCTTCCCAGGGACAGCGGGCCTTGATCGTCTTCGACCTGGAACGGGCCGAGGACCCGGAACCGCAGCACGTCGTCACGTTAGCTCGCGCGACGGTGGAGATCGCTCGTTGAGCGGCGGTTGAGCCGGCATTGACCAGCGCCGCCAAGCGTCCGCGGCATGACCAACCGCTTGGCCGCCCTGGCGCTGACCGTCCTGCTGGTCGGCGGTGTTGTCCACACGGCCGCCGGCACGGCATCAGAGTCCGGTGCGCGGACGTGGCGATTCGACCTGCCTTCGTCGGCTCGCGCTGCCGTTCAGCTGGATCTCGCGCAGGTGGTGCCCGCCGCGCGGCCGGTGGTCGAGCGGTTGGCCGGGATGGTCGCCTTCGACGACGACGTGGCGTTCTGCCGCCCGCCCGCAGCGTCGTGTTCCCAGGCCGATAGCGGCATCGGCGGTCGGTGGGGCATCCACCTGGACCGGGACACCACGGCTGCGACCTTCCCGTCCAACCGGTTCCTGGTCTACCACGAGCTCGGGCACGCGGTGTGGGGTCTGCTGCTCACCCCAGACGGTCATCAAGCCTTCGTCCGCGCGGTCGGTGCTGCCCTTCATGGGCGGCCCTGCATCAACGACCTGGGCGGACCGTGCGCGGTGATGCCGGAGCTGTTCGCGGACGAGTTCGCCCGGTACGCCGGAGGCTTCGCGGTCTCCATGTCGTACTACTGCACCCCGCCGTTGCTCGACCCGATCACCTTCGGCGCTCTGGTAGGCGCGCCCTCGGACGGCACCCGAGGATCGGTTCTCGCCGGTCTGCGGGCCACGAGCCTGCCGGACAGCATCATCGGCCCGGTCCGGTTCACCGCGCACGGCGACATCAGGTCCTGCGCGGTCTCCGTCTACCAGATCGTCGGCGGCACCTTCAGGGTTCCCGACGTCCAGTCCGATCTGCAGGGCGCCACGCTCGTGCCGCAGCGGGCCCGATGCTCACCCGCCGCTGGTTGAATCGTGCAAATGACGCGATACCTCTGTCCTCGCGGACGTTCGGGGCGTCGGCACTGATCTTGATCCGCACGATGCGGCCGCTCACGTATGCCGGTCGCTCCACCAAGATCACGTCGGGAGACCGGGGCGCGCCCACCAGCGCGCCGAACGTGCTCGGGCTCAGCAGCGGCGGAGTGCAGTAGTAGGACATCGAGACCGCGAAGCCTCCGGCGTAC
>DATKNA010000101.1:0-7485 GCA_035541595.1 Kineosporiaceae bacterium
CTGCTCAAGGCGATCTTCAACACGGCGGTCGACGACGAGCTGATCCGCCGCAACCCCTGCCGCATCCCCGGTGCCGGAAGCGAGGCGAGTCCTGAGCGGCCAACGGCGACCATCCCGCAGGTGTTCGCGATCGCCGACGCCATCGGTCCGCGCTTCCGCGCACTCGTCCTGTTGGCGACGTTCACCGGCCTGCGCTGGGGCGAGGCGATGGCGTTGCGCCGGCGGCACGTCGACCTCGACCGCCGGACAGTCCGCGTCGAGGCGTCGGTGTCGGAGGTCGGGGGAGAGCTGGTGGTCGGTCCGCCCAAGTCGGCCGCCGCCGTCCGCACCGTCGCGATCCCGGAGGCTCTCGTACCGGACCTCCGGGTGCACCTGACGACCTACGCCGAGCAGGGACCGGACGGGCGCGTGTTCACCGGCCCGAAGGGTGCGACGATTCGCCGTAGCAACTGGCACACCATCTGGCAGCGTGCGACCACGGCGGCCGGCGTCGAGGGGCTGCATTTCCACGACCTGCGGCACACCGGAAACACTCTCGCGGCCGGGACCGGCGCCAGCCTCCGCGATCTCATGACCCGGATGGGGCACGCCTCGGCCCGCGCCGCGCTCATCTATCAGCACGCGCGCAGCGACCGTGACCACGCCATCGCCGCCTCGCTCGACGACCTCGTTAGGCGTCACCGCGCCGAAGAACCCGGCGAGGCATCGGGCACGTAGCGGGCACGAAACGGACTGAGGAGCCATACATGCGGAGGGCCCAGGTCGGGGGAGTGACCTCTTGACCTGGGCCTTCGTGGTGGAGCGGGTGACGGGAATCGAACCCGCATGACCAGCTTGGAAGGCTGGAGCTCTGCCATTGAGCTACACCCGCACAGCGGCGCGGGGCCTCGCCGGGCCGCCGCGCCCGGTTCCGAGGTTAGCGTGACCGGCGCCGAGCGCCGAACCGCTTCCGGCCCACCGGCCTCACGCCCGGGCCGGCCGTCGGCGCGCCCGCCTCACGCCCGGGGCGCCCGCCACCCGGGCGAGTTCACGCGGCAGAAACCTGTCGGTGACAGGTTGGGCTTACAGTCGCAGCATCCTTGACGATGTCGATCCGTTCATCGGGACCGCCGCGACAAGCCTGCCGTCCGCGAGCGGTCTGGCAGCCACGTGGTGGTGGCCGAAGTCGCAGGTCGGCAACACGCACCCGGGGGCCACGTCGCCGCTCGGGATGGTGTCGGCTTGCGCGTACTCGGGGGCCTACCCGACGGGCTACGGGCGCTACACGAAGAACACCGAAGGACTCCCGGAGGAGATCTTCGACCGGCAGCAGGCGAGCGGGTTCACGCACTTCCAGCAGTCGGGAACGGGGGCGATCCGCAAGTACTACAACTACGTCCGGGTCACCCCCATGGTGCAACCGCTCGACGCGCTGGGCGACGCCTGGCCGCTCCAGGACGAGACCGCGAGCGCCGGCCGCTACGCCGCCAGGCTCGAGAACGGCATCCGTTGCGAGATCACCGTCGGAGAGAAGATCGCCGTCCACCGGTACACCTTCCCCGAGCACCGCAGCGCCCGAGTCGTCGTCGACCTGTCGTGCGGCGGGCTCGCCATCCCGCACGGCCGCACGGTGCCGTTGCGGGCCAACGTCGAGAACCTCGGCCACGGACGGGCCCAGGGCACCGTGGTGCTCGAGGGCGTCCCGCTGTCGGTCCACCTGGAGGTGCTCAGCCCAGGTTGGCGGCAGATGCTCTGGCACGATCGGCGGCTCATCGAGGGTGGCACCCAGCTGGCGTTCGACAGCATCCGGCCGACCACGCTTCGCCCCTTCGGCCTGCTCTTCCTGGGGCCGGCCCGCGCAGGGCAGACGATCGAGGTCCGGCTGGGCTTCTCCCTGCGTGGCTGCGAGCAGGCGCGGGAGAACCTCCGGCGCGAGTGCCCCGACGACGAGCCGGCGTTCGAGCGAGTGCGGCTGCGCACCGCCGCCCGATGGGCCGACCACCTGGACCGCGTGCAGCTCGACGGCGGGACCCCGGCGCGGCGCACGGTCATGGCGACCGCGCTCTACCACTCGTTGATCAAGCCCTGCTTCGCGGACGACGAGAGCCCGTTCTGGCCGGCGTCCGGCCCGTTCGCGTTCGACGTCTGCACCATGTGGGACATCTACAAGACGCAGATCCCGCTGCTGACGACGCTGGTCCCGAACCGCGCCGTGGACCTCCTCGAGTCGCTGATCCGGGTCTGCGAGGAGGAGGGCAACTTCCCCATCGGCTACCGCATGGCGCGCGGGGCTGACCGCTTCTTCCGGCAGGGCAGCGCGCTGGCGCACCCGGCGCTCGCCGACGTCCACGCCCTCGGGCTCGGCGACCTCGACTGGGCCTGGGCCCTGGTGCACATGGAGGACGAGCTGCGCCGCATGTACGGCGAGGACTTCATCGAGCACGGGATCGTCCACCCGATCAGCCACAGCCTCGACCTCGCCTACGCGCACCACTGCACCGCACAGGTCGCCCGCGCGGTCGGCGACGTCCGCCTCGCGGAGGAGCTCGCCGGCCGGGCCCGGCGGTGGGTCAACGCCTTCGAACCGGACGGAGGGCTGCTGCGCGACTCGACGTTCTACGAGGGCGGCAAGTGGAACTACTCGTTCCGCATCCTCCACGACATGGCCGCGCGGATCGCCCGCGCCGGGGGGGACGACGCCTTCGTCCGCATGCTCGACACCTTCTTCGGCTTCGGAGCCGACCCCGTCAAGCAGCCGGGGATCCGCCCCGAGGACGACGAGATGGCCGCCGGGTTCGCGCTGAACCGCTTCGAGGGGCTCAACAACGAGCCGGACATGGAGGTGCCCTGGGCGTACCACTACGCGGGCCGGCCGGACCGGACGGCCCGGATCGTGCACGACGCCCTGACCTGGCAGTGGGGGACGGGCCCGGGCGGCCTGCCCGGGAACGACGACTCCGGCGGCCTGTCCTCGTGGTACGTCTGGGCCTCCCTGGGTCTCTTCCCGATCGCCGGGCAGAGTCTGTTCCTCGTCAACGCGCCGGCCTTCGCCCGGGCCGCCCTGCGGGTCGGCGATGCCGAGTTCCTCGTCGAGACCACGGGCCACCGTGAGAGCCCGATCGGCGCCGACGGCGTCGAGGAGACGCCGCCGGTCCAGTACGTCCAGCACGCGACCCTGAACGGGAGACACATGGATCGCGCCCATCTCAGCGCCGCGGAGCTGCACCGCGGCGGCGTCCTGCACCTCGAGCTCGGCCCCGAGCCGTCGGCGTGGGGGCGCGCGGCCCGCCCCCCGTCGGCGTCGGAGCCGACGTCGAACTCCGGCGGGCCGCGATGAGCCGCCGGCTGGTGGTCGTCGTCCGCGCCGACCCCGTCATCTGCGGGCACTCCGGTGAGGCGCGCAACCTCGCCGAGGTGGCGCTGACCCGGGGGTACACCGACGTCCGGCTGCTCACCTGGCCGATCGCGGCCCTGCAGGCGGCCGGGCTGCCGCTCAAGCCGCTCGACCGGCTCCAGCCGTACAGCCGGGGCATCACCGTCGAGCGGCCGGAGCCGGTCGGCGACTACCGGGTGCCGGACGGGCGGTTCCTGGCCGGGCTGACCGGCCGGCTCGTCGAGCTGCTCGCCGAGCCGGTGCCCACGACCTGCCTGTCGATGTACCTCGCGCCGCACGCCAACGTCGTCGTGGACGCGGTGGCGGCCGCGCGCGCCGCCGGCTTCGCCCCCGACGTCCGGACGATCGCCAAAGCCGTCGGGTCCGACGTCACCAACGTCATCCGGTCGTGCCTGCGGGAGGGCCGATTCGGGGCCGCCACGACCACGCTCGCGACGTTCCTGGCGCACGACGAGGTCGTCGCCGTGTCCGAGTACACCCGGCAGGAGATCATCGCCGAGGCCGAGGCCGTGGACGCCCACGGCGGCACCCGATTCGCCGACGCCTTCCGGGACCGGCTCACGGTCAGCTATCCGCCCGTCGACGCCGCGGCGTTCCTCGACCTCGATCCGGTGGCCACGGACGCCGCCCTGACCCGGCGCGGCCTGACCGCCGGGGGATACGTCCTGTTCCTGTCCCGGGTCGCCCGGGCCAAGGGAGTGCACGATCTGGTCGCGGCGTTCGCCCGGTGCCGGGCGCGTGAGCACGTCAGGCTCGTGATCGCCGGCACCGGCCCGGCGCTGCCGGAGATCCGGGCCCTGGTGGCGGGGGACGAGCGGGTGGTCCTGCTCGACGACGTCGACGACGACGAGAAGCCGTTCCTCATGCGCGGCTCCGCCGCGTACGCGCTGCCCACCAAGCCTCAGCCGGACTTCGTCGAGACGTTCGGGATCGCGCTCGCCGAGACCATGCTCGCCGGTGGCGGCCCGGTGGTCACGACGCTGACCGGGGGTACGGGCGAGGCCGTGGGGGACACCGCTTTGATCGTGCCCGCCGGTGACGTCGCCGCGCTGGCCGCCGGCGTCGACCATGCCGTGCTCGACATGCCGGACGCCGAGCGGCGGGACCGCGCCCGGCGGGCCCGCGAGCACGCCCTCGCCTTCGACCGGGGCCGCGTCTTCGACGGGCTGTTGCCGCCGCCGACCGCGAGGGGCAGCGCGCACGACGTCCTCCTGCCCGGGACGGCGCTCGGCGCACCCGCGGTCTGACCCCGGCGCCGCCCTCTCTCGTCGGAAGGGAGCTGCATTCCACGGCTGCTGGCGAGGGGCGGCTCGAGGGGCGGCTCGAGGGGCGGCGTGCTCGCGCCGGCCGCCCGGCCCCGGATGAGGCCGTAGCCTGGTGGCTGCCGTCGTCCGACCGCGTCCGAGTGGCCCGCGGTGCCGCGGACGGCGTCGGCGACGGGGTATGGCGCAGTTTGGTAGCGCGTCCGCTTTGGGAGCGGAAGGCCGCCGGTTCAAATCCGGCTACCCCGACCAGCACGTATCGCGCTGGGTCATCAGCGCTGAGCGGCGACGTGCACCAAGGCGTGCGAATTCTCCGGCAAGATCGCGATAGATTCCGGACAGCTGATGTGCGACAGCGTCCCAGCAGACAGAGGGTGACGTCCGTGGTCGGCGGAGTCAGCCCACTTGGGACGTCGTCGAGCTGCCGCGAGGGTTGACGGGCCGCAAGCTCGTCAGCCGGCGGCCCCCTCCTCGTCAGCGATCCCTTCCTCGTTCGCGATCTCCTCGATCCAGTCGACGGCCTCGTCGGGCATGCACCGACCGGCCGATCCCTCCTGCTCAGACCACCAAGGGTCGGACCTCGCCGGTCCCCCCGCCGCTTCGATCTCGGACATGACGGAGTCGGGCACCGTGTCTCCGTTGTTCGCGATGAGCCACTGGCGAGTCTCGGGTCGCAGCCTCGGCCACCACAGTTCGATCGTCATGTCCGGAGTGTCTCCGGTTCTGCGGGCGGGCGTCCATCACGGGCCAAGCGCGACAACGACAACGACAGTGGCGCATGGGGCGCCGGGGCGCCGGTTCCGCCGCGCCCGTGCCGTGCACACTGAGGCTGGCGCAGTCGGTCGGGAGGGCAAGCCATGACGCTGATCACTGCGCTCCCGCCACTGGCTCTGCTGGCCTTCTACGCCTACTGCCTCGCCGACTTCAGCCGTACTCCGGAGAGCGAGATGCGCACGTTCGACAGGCGCACCTGGATCCTCCTCCTCGTCTTCGGGAACGTCTTCGGCGGCGCCATGTGGCTTCGCCTCGGGCGACCGAACCACCCCCGCGACCGGTAGGCGCCTGCCTGGGAAGACCACGCGCGCCTGGGGCCCGGGAGCGCGACGACAGCACGAACGGCAGAGCCCGGACCGGCCGCGCGGGAGGAAGATCCCACGCGGCCGGCCGGGGCATCAGGCCTGTTCAGCGCTGAAGCGATGCTGCACGTCGTCGTACTCGAGAACGCGCAGATGCAGCGGGCTACCGACGGCATCGCGCGGGCCGCGAACGAGGCCGGCGACGCCGGCGTCCGTCTGAACGAGCACGCCGAACGGTGTCACGGTCGTCACGACCGCATCGACCTCGTCGCCGGGGTTCAGGGGCATCCGTGTCAAGCGACTCACCCCCTTCCGATTCACTCGGGGGGACCCGAGCGGCTGACGCCTCCGACCGCCGGTCGTCCTCTCCTGTCATGGCGGTCGTGGCGCCGGGACCCCGCCCGGTCCACCCGTCCATCGTAGATCGACCCGGCTTTCCAACCCTCGCAGGTCCGCCTCCGGACGCAGGGGAGGGCTGCCGGTCGGCAGGTGGCGACAGCCGACCGTTACAAGCTGTGTGCTGGCGGCAGCGACGCCTGTTCTCGAGAGGTCGGCACCGGCGTCCATGATCTGTTTCAGGTCCGGCTTCCCCGGACGGTCACCCCGGCAGGACGAACGGCCGGGCGGGCCGGGGCCGCCGTTCGGGCTACGATGGCTGGCGGCCCGCTGCCGTGCGCCCGCGTCCTCTGCGCGCCGTGCGCCGCGCGGCCTCCGTGTCTGCCCCCCGAGAAGACCCGCAGGAGAGCACCGCTGTGAAGAGCGCCGTCGAGACCTTGAACCCGACCAGGGTCAAGCTCACCGTCGAGGTGCCGTTCGACGAGCTCAAGCCGAGCCTGGACGCTGCCTACACCTCGATCAGCAAGCAGGTCACCGTGCCGGGCTTCCGCAAGGGTCACGTGCCGCCGCGGATCATCGACCAGCGGATCGGCCGCGGCGCCGTCATCGAGGAGGCCGTCAACGAGGCGCTCCCCAAGTTCTACCTGCGCGCCGTCGAGGAGAGCTCCGTCAGGCCGCTGGGCCAGCCGACGGTCGACGTCACCGAAGTACCGGACCCGGCCAAGGGCGGCGAGCTCAAGTTCACCGCGGAGGTGGACGTCCGGCCCGAGCTGACCCTGCCCGACCTCGACGGGATCCCGGTCACCGTCGACGACCTGGAGGTCACGGACGCCGACGTCGACGAGCGGCTCGAGACGCTGCGCCAGCGGTTCGGCACCCTGGTCGGCGTCGACCGGCCGGCGGAGGAGGGCGACTTCGTCTCCGTCGACATCAGTGCGGTGATCGACGACGAGGAGATCGACAGTGTCACCGGCGTCTCGTACGAGGTCGGGTCGGGCACCATGCTGGAGGGCATGGACGAGGCGATCGCCGGCCTGCAGGCGGGCGAGACCACGACGTTCACCGCCCCGCTGGCGGGTGGCGACCGCGCCGGCCGGGAGGCGGAGGTCACGGTGACGGTGCAGTCCGTGAAGATCCGCGAGCTGCCGCCGCCGGACGACGACTTCGCCCAGCTGGCCAGCGAGTTCGACACCATGGACGAGCTGCGCGAGGACCTGCGCGCGCGGGTCGCCCAGGTCAAGCGCGTCGAGCAGGGCGTGCAGGCGCGCGACCGGCTGCTGGAGCACCTCACCGAGACCGTCGACGTCCCGGTGCCCGAGGGGATCGTCGCCGAGGAGGTGCACCGGCACCTCGAGGGGGAGGACCGCCTCGAGGACGACGAGCACCGCGCCGAGATCGAGGTCGAGGCGCGCAAGGCGTTCAAGACGCAGCTGCTGCT
>DATKNA010000102.1:0-13033 GCA_035541595.1 Kineosporiaceae bacterium
TCGCCCTGACCGCCACCATCTGGCACAACGACCACACCGGCCAACCCGTCAAGAGATCACTCCTGGCCTACGACCACTGAAGATCCCTTGGAATCGATCATCTAGACAGCGGCAGGCTCGGGGGGATTCGCGGAACCAACCCCGACCCCGGGCCCGGTCCCCGAGGCACCGGGCACCGGCAGCGGAGCGGAACCGCTCCCCTCGGACAGGCCGATCCTGGCGTGCAACGCCCGCAGCGGTCGCGGCGCCCACCAGTTCAGGTCGCCGAGGACGGCCATGAAGGCCGGCAGCAGCAGACCGCGGACGATCGTCGCGTCGAGCAGGATCGCGAAGGCGACGCCCAGACCGAGCTGCTTGATGCCGGTCACGCCGCTGCTGACGAAGGCGGCGAAGACGACCGCGAGCAGGGCGGCGGCGGCGGTGATGATGCGGCCCGACCGTTGCAGACCGAGGACGACGGACCGCCGGGTGTCACCGGTCGCGTCGTACTCCTCCTTGATCCGCGAGAGCAGGAACACCTCATAGTCCATGGAGAGGGCGAAGGCGAGGATCGCGATGAGCACCATCATCGAGGTGTCCACCGTGCCGGTCACCGTGAAGTCGCCGATCAGGCCCCGCAGGTGGCCGTCCTGGAACACCCAGACCAGGATGCCGAGGGTCGCCCCGAGGCTGAGCACGTTGAGGACGATCGCCTTGATCGGGAGCACCACGCTGCCGGTGAAGAGGAACAGGACGACCAGGGTGGTGACGGCGATCCAGGCCAGCACCGCGGGCAGCCGGTCGGTGATCCCGGACTGCGTGTCGGCGTACTCCGCCGCGGCCCCGCCGACGAGGACGCCGGACGCGGGGGCGGGGACGGCGCGGACGGCGTCCGCGAGGCTCTGACCCGACGGCGACCGCGGGTCGACGTCCGCCACCAGGGCCAGGCGCTGCTGGCCGTCGGGCGCGGTCCAGCCGGCGGGCCGCGGGTTCGGCGCCACGACGACGCCGGACGCCACGACCGAGGTGGGGGTGGTCACCCGGACGATCCCGTCGACCCGGGACAGGGCCGCTGCGTAGCGGGCGGCGTCCGTGCCGCTGACGCCGGCGGGGAGGACGACGTCGACCGGCGTCCCCTCGCGGCCCGGGAACTGCTCACGCAGGATCTGCGACGCGACGGCCGTGGGGTTGCCGTTCGGCAGCGCCCGGTCGTCGCTCTGCCCGAAGGTCGCGCCGAGCGCCGGCGAGGCGATCAGCAAGAGCGCGCCGCCGACGACGGCCAGCACCGGCCACGGGGACCGCATCACGCGGCGGGCGATGCCCGCCCACACGCCGTGGTCGCGGGGCGCGAGGTCGCCGCGCAGCACCGTGAACCGGTTCACCCGGTGGCCGAGCAGCGCCAGGACGGCGGGCAGCGCGACCAGGGCGGAGAGGACGGCGAGCAGCGTGACGGCGATCCCGGCGTAGGCGAATGAGCGCAGGAAGTACTGCGGGAACACGCTCAGCGAAGCGAGCGTGATCGCGACCGTCACGCCGGAGACGACGACCGTGCGGCCCGCGGTGCCGACGGTGTGCACGACGGCGTTCTCGACGTCGTCGCCGGCGGCGAGCTGCTCGCGGAACCGGTTGACGACCAGCAGCGCGTAGTCGATGCCGAGACCGAGACCCAGACCGGTGACGAGGTTGAGGGCGAAGATCGAGACGTCGGTGACGAGGGTGACCGTGAAGAGCACCGCGAAGCTGCCGACCACCGCGCCGGCGGCGACGACCATGGGCAACCCGGCCGCGACGAGCCCGCCGAACACCAGGATGAGCAGCACGATCGTCACGGGGATCGCGATGCTGTCGGCCTTGGCGAGGTCCTTGGTGATGGTGTCGTTGAACGCGTTGTTGAGCGCGGGGGCGCCGGAGACGTGGACGGTGAGATCGCCGCGGCTCCCGCCGACGGTGTCCGTGATCTGCTTGGCCAGGTCGTTGCGCTGGACGTCGTCGGCGTTCGGCGAACCGTAGACGAGGACCTGAGCGGTCTTGCCGTCCTTGCCGGCGAGCGCGTCCGGCCGGCCCGACGTCCACCACGAGATGACCTGCGTGACTCCCGGTTCCCGCTGCAGCCGCTGGACCAGAGCGGTGCCGTCCGCCGCGTCGGCGGCCGGCCCGTCGCGAGTGACGACGGCGATGGCCGCGACGGGGTCCGCCACGCCGAACTCGTCGCGCATCTGCTGGACCGCGCGCGAGGAGTCGCTGGCGGGGTCGGTGTAGCCGGCCGCCTGCAGGCGGCTGAAGACGCCGGAACCGACGACGCCGGCGACGACGAGCCCGAGGACGAAGAGCGCGAGGGTGGTCTTGCGGCGGCGGACCACGACGTGGCCGAGACGCTCGAACATGGTGGATCTCCTGTTCAGGGGGCGACTCTTGATCTGAACACTGTTCTGACGGCCGTGGGGCCACTCTGGCGCACGGATCTGAACGCTGTCAAGACTCATCTGAACATTGTTGAGATCGAGCCGTGGCCGGGTAGACTGGCGACATGATGAAGAGCGCCGCGAAGGCCCGCTACCACCACGGGGCCCTGGAACAGGCGCTCGTCGACGAGGCGGTACGCCAGGTCCGCGAGCGCGGGACCGACCAGGTCTCGCTGCGCGGGCTGGCCCAGATCATCGGCGTCTCGCCGAGTGCCGCCTACCAGCACTTCCCTGACAAGGCAGCCCTCCTCCACGCCGTCTGCCTGGCCGGCGGCCACGAGCTCGGCCGCCGCATGCAAGCCGCTGTCGACGCCGTCCCGGAGGACAGCGACGGGGGCGCGATCGACCGCTTCCAGGCGGTCGGGCGCGCCTACGTGGAGTTCGCCGTCGGCGAGCCGCACCTGTTCCGGCACGTCTTCGGCCCGCTCGGCGTGGAGGGCGGGACGGCCGAGCACGAGATCCCGGGGCTCGACGACGACGCGGAGCCGGACGGGCCGTACGCCATCCTGCTCGAGCGCCTCGCCGAGCTCGGCGCGCGCGGGTTGCTGCGGCCCGGTCTGCAGCCCGGGTCGGGTATCGACGTCTTCGCCTGGAGCCTCGTGCACGGGTTCTCTTCGCTCGTCGTCGACGGGTTCCTCCCGCTCGAGGCCGGCGAGGGGCTGCTCATGATGTTCGGCCGGCTGATCCTGACCGACCCCGCGTTCGAGACGTTCGCCGCGGCCGTGGCGGCCCGGCCCGCGCTCCAGGTCGTCCCCGGCGGCGCCGCGCCCGCCCGGACGCCGGAAGCCCCCGGTGGACGCTGACGTCGTCGTGGTCGGCGCGGGCCTCGCGGGGCTCGCGGCGACCGCGGAGCTCGCCGACGCCGGCCGCCGGGTCATCCTCGTCGACCAGGAGAGCGAGGCGAACCTCGGCGGGCAGGCCTTCTGGTCGCTCGGCGGCCTCTTCCTCGTCGACTCCCCCGAGCAACGCCGGATGGGGATCCGCGACGGCGCGGCCCTCGCCTGGCAGGACTGGCTCGGCAGCGCGGGCTTCGACCGCGTCGACGCCCAGGACCGTTGGCCCCGCCGCTGGGCGCGGGCGTACGTCGAGTTCGCCGCCGGCGAGAAGCGCGCCTGGCTGGCCGGCCTCGGCGTCCGGTTCTTCCCGGTCGTCGGCTGGGCGGAGCGCGGCGGCGGCCTGGCGGACGGGCACGGCAACTCCGTCCCACGGTTCCACATCGCCTGGGGCACCGGGCCCGGCGTCGTCGAGCCGTTCGAGCGCCGCGTCCGCGAGCACGCCGCCGCCGGGCGGGTCCGGTTCGCGTTCCGCCACCGGGTCGACGGACTCGCCGTCGCCGGTGGGGTCGTCGACGGGGTGCACGGCGCGGTCCTGGCCCCGGATGCCGCCGAACGCGGGCGTGCCACGTCCCGCGAGGCGACCGGCGAGTTCGCGTTCTCGGCGCAGGCCGTCGTCCTGACCACCGGCGGGATCGGCGGCAACCACGACCTCGTGCGGGCGAACTGGCCGCAACGGCTCGGCCGGCCGCCGGCCGACCTGCTCACCGGCGTCCCGGCCCACGTCGACGGGCGGATGCTCGGCATCGCCGAGAAGGCGGGCGCGAGCGTGGTGAACTCCGACCGGATGTGGCACTACACCGAGGGCGTGGCCGACCACGACCCCATCTGGCCCGGCCACGGCATCCGGATCCTCCCTGGTCCGTCGTCGCTGTGGCTGGACGCGACCGGCCGCCGGCTGCCCGTGCCGCTGTTCCCGGGCTTCGACACCCTCGGCACGCTCGCCCACATCGGCCGCACCGGCGCCGAGCACACCTGGTTCGTCGCGAACCGGCGGATCGTCGAGAAGGAGTTCGCCCTCTCCGGCTCGGAGCAGAACCCGGACCTGACCGGCAAGGACGTCCGGGGCGTGCTCGGCCGGGCCCGCTCCGGCGTCCCCGCGCCGGTGCAGGCATTCCTCGACCGTGGCGAGGACTTCGTGGTCCGGGACTCGCTCGCCGACCTCGTCGCGGGGATGAACGACCTCACCCCGTCCGCCCCCCTGGACCTGGCGTTCGTCGAGCGGCAGGTCGTCGCGCGGGACCGGGAGATCCTCAACGCGTTCAGCAAGGACCTCCAGGTCGTCGCCCTGCGCGGCGCCCGGCGCTACCGCGGCGACCGGCTGGTCAGGATCGCCACGCCGCACCGGCTGCTCGACGCGGCGGCGGGCCCGCTGATCGCCGTCCGGCTGCGGGTGCTGACCCGCAAGACGCTCGGCGGGCTCGAGACGGACCTGTCGGCCCGGGTGCTCCGGCCGGACGGCGAGGTGTTCCCGGGACTGTTCGCCGCCGGTGAGGTCGCCGGCTTCGGCGGGGGCGGGATGCACGGCTACGCCTCGCTCGAAGGGACCTTCCTGGGCGGATGTCTCTTCTCCGGGCGCGCCGCCGGCCGCGCCGCCGCTGCCGCGACCGGCTGACCCCCGTCGCGCCACCTCCAGAGCCCTCCCCGATCGGGCGACGGCCGCCCGGGTGAGCCCGTCCCGATGAGCGTGCGCACGGTGCGCGACCGGCCCACGATCGCCCTGTGTCGGGCTTCCGCGATCGCATCGAACCGCAGGTCAGGGGGCGAGTCGCCGGAGGACGGGCGGAGGCGGGGTTCACGCTCGCCGAGGCCGTGGTGGCGCTCGCGCTGTTCGCCGTCATCCTGGCCGCCACGGGCCTGGTGACGGTCCGTGCGCTGAACGGGACGGGCCGGGCCGACCGCGCCGTCGCTGCCACGATGCTGGCGAACCAGGCGCTGGAGACCGCGCGCACGCTCTCCGCGCGGACCGCGGCGGACGGGACCACGGCTCTGCTCGACGGGCGCACCGCTGCACTGGTCGATGCGGTCCCCGTCGGGGACCTCGACCTGTCCGACACCCAGATGGCCTACGGCGACGCCGCCGCCGACGGACCGGCGCTCCCGGTGCGGTCGACCGCCACGGTGGATGGCATCGCCTACACCGTCCGGACGGTGGTCGGGACCTGCCGGCGGGACGTCGGCGGCGGCCCCTGCGACACCGCCACGCCCTCCTCTTCGACCGCCACGCCGACCCCCTCGACCGCCACGCTCTACCGCGTCGTCGCCGCCGTGACCTGGCCCGGCTGCACCCGGCTGGAGTGCCCGGTGACGGCCGGGACACTGCTGGATCCCGCTCCGGACCCGGCGTTCAACGCCCTGCAGGACGTGCTGCCGACCGCGGTGGACAAGTGCTGGTCGACGCCGGCGGGCACGGGGCTCACGTTCGACCCCACGTACAAGTCCTACGAGCTGCGCGACAGCGGCGACCTCGGCAACGCCCCGGTCCAGCTGGTGACACCGCCCGACCAGGGCGCCCTGACCCAGAACGTCGGGTCGGCGACGTGGCGGTACACGCCCGCGGCCGGGACCTACACGACCCAGTTCACCTATCGGCTGGTCGACCGGTACCACCGCGTGTCGGACCCCGCCGTGATCACCTTGCGGATCGGGAGCGGCTCGTGCTGACCCGCCGCCACACCCGCGACCACACCCGCCGCCACACCGGCGGCCGCCCCGGACGGCGGCCGGCGGGCCGGGCCGGGGACCGTGGCTACAGCGTCGTGGAGTTCGTCGTCGCCGCGGCCGTGACCGGTCTGCTCCTGGCCGCCCTCGCCACGGCCCTGACCTCTGTGATCAGCGCTTTTCAGCGCGTACAGGACACCTCGATGGCCGACGACCGCGGCCGCGTCGTGCTCGACCGGCTCGACCGCGACCTGCGCCAGGCGGAGCAGATCGACGCGCCGCAGACCATCGGCACGGCGGCGTTCGTCGAGTACGAGGTGGGCGTCGGTCTCCCCGCAGCCGGCCCCACCTGCACGCAGTGGCGGCTGGACGCCGCCACGCGCACCCTCGCCGTCCGCAGCTGGCCGCTGCCGGCGCCGGCGACCGCGCCCGCCTGGGCGACCGTCGCCACCGGGGTCGTCAACGACCTGGCCGCGGAACCGCCGTTCGCGCTCGCCCCGGCCGGCGGGGCCGCCGAGCACGGCCGGCTGACGGTCCAGCTGCGCCTCGCCCTCGCGCACGGGCAGGCCCTGACCCGGGCGACGATCACAGCCCGGAACTCCGGGACGACCGGAGCCTCGGACACCTGCCTCGACTTCGGGAGGTCCTGACGTGCGGCTGCACCGGTCGTCACCCGCCAACCCCCGAGGCGGCCGCCGGCGGGAGGAGGGCGTCGCGCTCGTCGCCGTCGTCGGCACGCTCGTGGTGCTCGTGCCGCTGGCGCTCGGGGCTCTGGCCGTCGTCGTCCAGGCCCAGAAGGGGATCATCTACGAGCGCAGCCGCACCCTCACGGCCCACGTCGCGGAAGCCGGGCTGGACGGCGCCACCGCCGCGTTGCGCGCCGCCTCGTCCGGAGGCGTCGGGGTGCGCGGCGACCTCCCCTGCGCGGACCGGACGCCGATCACCGGGACCCTCGGCGCGCAGGTGCCGGGCCTGCGGTACGCCGTCACGATCCGCTACTACGTGGACGACCCGCGGAGCCGGCCGGAGAGCTGGCGGGCCGACAACGCCCTGCCGTGCACCCCGGGTCAAGGCCTGGCCCGGACGCCGTTCTACGCGCTGCTCCAGTCCGCGGCGACCGGTTCCCAGGCGCTGGGCTCGTTCGCCGCCCTGCGGGAACGGTCGGTGGAGGCCGTGTACCGCTTCGACGTCGACAACGCGAACATCGGCGGCGGCCTGTTCCGGACCCGGGCGCAGAACAACCTCTCGGCGGTCGACCTGTGCTGGTCGACCTCGGGGGCCGTGCCTGCGGCGGGCGCCGCAGCGGTGGCGACGACCTGCGACGACGGGTCGCCCGCGCAGATGCTCAGCTACCGGGCGGACCACACGGTCTTCAACGTCAGCGGCCGGCTCTGCCTGACCTCCACGGGCGTCCGCGGGACCGCGCTCACCTTCGAGACGTGCACGGGACGGCCGGACCAGGTCTGGATCTACGACACCAACGACCACATCCGCGCCGTGGATCCCACGGGGACGGCGACGGTGGCCTCCTGCATCGCGATGGCCCAACCCTATGCGATCGGGACGTCGCTGATCCTGTCCGCCGACTGCGGCAGCGCCCAGAGCATGTGGTCCCCGGAGTCCCGCACCGGCCCCGGGGGCGCCGGCGCGGCCCAGTACCAGCTGGTCAACTTCTCCCAGTTCGCCCGCTGCTTCGACGTGACCGACGTCAACTGGGACAACTACTTCATGCAGCTCCACCCGTGCAAGCAGAGCCCGACCACCCTGGACTGGCCGCCGCAGCAGCTCGTGGACGACCCGGTCGCGCACCAGTTGCGGTTCGGCAATCCCGCGGACCTCACCAACCGCTGCCTCACCTCGCCCGACCCGGCCGGCACGTCCGAATACGTGACCACGACCCCGTGCGACTCCGGGCCGCGGCAGCAATGGACCGAGAACGGGGACACCGGCGACTACTCGACGAGCTACACGATCGTGGACGCCGAGGGCCGGTGCCTCGCCGCCGGTCCGGTGCCCCCCGATCCGGGGCGCACGTTCTCGTCCGTGATCGTCGCGCCGTGCGACGGAAGCCTGGCGGAGAAGTGGAACGCGCCGCCGGAGCTGTCGCCGGCCGGACTCGAGGGCTTCCGGGAGACGACCGGCGGGTGACGCGGTCGGTCGTTCGGCGGGTTGCACCGCGTGCCTCGGCCGGTGGCGGGGTGGCCGGTGCCACGGTGGCACCGCGTCGGGAACCGCGACACGGAGGCGCCCGCGATGAACGACCGACGACGACCGAGGTCCGCCGTGACCGTGGGGCGGTTGGCCCTCCTCGCGCTGGCCGCGTTGACAGGCTGTGGGGCGGTGGCCTCGGCGGGCGGCGGTCCGTCCCCCAGCACGGTGCTCGTCGGGGCCCCCGCGCCCACCGCCACGGCCGCTCCGCCCGCGGTGCTCGCCGAGCGCCTCACCGGGGTGGGCCCGCTCCCCTCGACGTCCGGGGCGATCCGTGCCGCAGCGCCGGCGACGGGGGTGAGCACCCCGCGCCGTCGTCGGGCTGGGCATCATCGGCGGCCGGGGCCGGCCCGGCGAGTCGCCGTCCGGGCCCGCTCCGCCCTCACGCAAGCGGTGTGACCCGGTAGCGGATCTGATCGCGGTAGCTGGTGACGCGAGGCAGCATGCCGATGCCGACGACCCCGACGAGCTGCCCGTCCCGGTGGTATCCGACGACGCAGTCGGCGTCCAGGTCTCCCTCGAGCACCGTGACGCCTCCGGGCTCGGCCAGGCCGGGCATCCCGTAGGACTGCAGGCGCAGGTCGTACTGGTCCGACCAGAACGACGGGAGGATCTCCCACGACGCCGACGCCAGCGCCGCGCACCGTTCGGCGTCCCCGGCCAGGTACGCGGCCAGCACAGCGCCGGCCCGCCGTCCGGTGTCGGTCGGGACGCTCCAGTGCTCCACCCGCCACGCTCCCGGGCCGAAGCGGGGGTTGGGGAACCGGGCGATGTCGCCCACGACGGCCACTTCCTCGAGGGCCCGCGCACGGCCGCCACGTGCACGATCGTCGCCAGATGCGTGATCGCCGCTGGTGGCGGGGGCGACGGGGCGCAGAGCGCCGTCGGTGAGGACGCCGTCGGCGAGGTCGAACCCGTGACCGTCGAGCCAGCCGACGTTGGGGATCGAGCCGAGGGCTTCGACGACGAGGTCCGCCGCCAGCACCGAGCCGTCGACGAGCGCCACGCCGGTCACCCGGCCCGTCCCTGAACCCGCCCCCTCGAACCGGGACACCCCCATGGAGAGGTGGAACCGGACGCCGTGCTGCTCGTGCCGGCGCTGCAGCTCGGCGGCGAGCAGGGGACCCAGCGGCCGGATCATCGGCAGCGGGTCGATCGCCACCATGTCGACCTCGCAGCCGAGGACGCGGGCCGTCGCGGCGACCTCGCAGCCGATGAACCCGGCACCCAGGACCACGACCCGCGCTCCCGGTCGGAGCTGGGCACGGAGGGCGATGGCGTCGTCCAGAGTCCGGATCACGTGCCGGCCGGCGGCGGCCAGCGGCGGGGGGCCGGGGACGGACAGCCGCCGGGCGGCGACGCCGGTCGCCGCGACCAGCGCGTCGTATTCCAGCCACGCGCCGTCGGCGAGCTCGACGCGGTGCCCGGCGACGTCGGCCCGGACGACAGGAGTGCCGAGGCGCCAGACGACGTCCGCGGCCGCCTTGCGCACCCGGTGGGCGAGGCGCTGATGCGTGATCTCGCGGGTCAGTTCGGCCAGGAACTCGCCGGCCAGGGCCTCCTTCGACAGCGGCGGCCGGTTGTACGGCGCCCACGGCTCGTCGCCGACGACGACGATCTCGCCGGCGTAACCCTGGGCCCGCAGCGCCTCGGCGGTCCGCAGGCCGGCCAGGCCCGCTCCGACGACCACCACCCGCCGTCCCCGATGCGCGCCCACGCGATCTCAGATCTCGATCGTGATCGCCTGCACGGCACAGACATCCGCGGCTTCGCCGGCCTCGTCCCGCAGGGATCCGCCGGCCTCGTCCCGCCCGACGACGAACTCGCCCTCCTGGTCGAAGAGCACCTGCGGGGCCGTGAAGGTGCACCGACGATCGGCCTGGCAGACGTCGCGGTCGACGATCACCTTGAGCATCCGTCGACCTCCATCTCGTCCGGTTGAGCCCACCGTGACCAGCGCCCGACGGGGCGTCCGGAGCATCGCCTGGATGATGATCCTCACGCCTCCGCGCCCATACCTCCTCAGGTCCCTCCCCCGCCCGTACCTCCTCAGGTCCCTCCCCTGCCCGTACCTCCGCATGTCCTTCCCCGGCGGCAGGTACCGATGCCCGGAGATGTGTGACATGAAGGCCGAATGAGATAGCTCACATGTGTTTCTTCATGAGAGCTTCTCTTTCGCGCAGTTGTATGGCTGGATTTGTCGGTGGTCGCCCCTAGTGTCATGGTCATGGACGGGGGGCCGACAGACGAGACAGGCGCGGGGGGCCGCGACGGCGCCGACGGCGGTGATGAGATCTTCCGCCTCGTCGCGGCCCGGCGAGCGCAGGCGGCAGCAGATGCGCGGGCGCTCGCGAGCGCGCCGTACGTCTGCGAAGCGCTGGAGCGGTTGAGGGCGGCCATCGATGATCTGCAGGCGGTGCGCTGGCCCGCGGTGGGCGCCGAGCAGATGGCGGCAGCAGTGCGGGTTCTCTACGCGCAGCATTCCCGCCTGGACGCGGCGGTGCTGGCGGCGGTGCGGGCACTCGACGACCGTGACGACGTCGTGCCCCGTGCCAGGCCGAAGACGGCGGGGGCGCGGTTCCTGCACCACGCTCTCGGCTTGGACCGTCGAGTAGCCGCCCGGCATGCCATCACCGCCAGCCTCCTCTTCGCGGACGCGGGAGATCTTTCCGCGGTCGGGCATGCGTACGCCGACGGTCTGATCACGCGTGGGCACGTCGACATTGCCGCCACCGTCCACCATCGCCTCCATGCGTCCGTCCGAGACCAGCTCATCCCAGTCGTCGATCCGGCGACCGGGGAGCAGGGCGAACGACGTTGCATCGCCGTCGTCGACGCGGTGCTGGCCCGGCAATCCCAGGTGGTGAGCGTGCCGGAGCTGAAGCAGATCGCCGATCGGCTGATCGAGCATCTCGACCCGCCCACCCCCGACGGCGCCCACGAGCGCCGCTACCTGCACCTGAGCCCGTTGCCGGACGGGTCCCTCGTCGGGAAGTTCGCGTGCGGACCCGCCCAAGCCCTTGCCTTCCAGGCCGTCATCGCCGCCGCAGCGGCCCCACAGCCCGGCAGCGCGATCGATCCCGACGGGACCGAGCACGTCCTTCCGGACGAACGCACCTCCGCGCAGCGCCGCATGGACGCCCTCGTCGACGCGCTGAACGCCGCTGCCTCGGGCTGCGGCGCCGGCGGCACGCAGACGGTCGGCAAGCCGACCGACGAGCTGCTCGGGGCAACCGGCGTGACCGACAGCGACGTCCAGGGGCAGCCGGATCCGCCGCGAGAGGGTGAGGAGGAGATCCGCGGGTACCCTGGCGTCCGGCGCGGCCCCTACCCACCGGCGGAGATCATCGTCGCCGCCACTCTCGACCAACTCGCCACCGCCCTGAGGCTCCAGCGCGGCGCCGCAGGGGGCGATCCACCCGGCCCCTTCCCCGACCCGGGCCCCCCGGATCGCACCAGCGTCCATGATCTCCACGACACGCCCGGCTTCGCCCGCGCCCAACACGGCGGCCCGGTCCACCCGGACACCCTGGCCCTGCTGGCCTGCTCGGCACGACTGCGCGCCGTGATCGCAGATCCGCACGGGGCCGTCCTACACCTCGGCCGGGCCTCCCGGCTGGCAACCCCCGCACAGAGGCGTGCCCTGCTCGCACGAGACGGCGGCTGCGTGATCCCAGGGTGCGCCGTGCCCGGCGAGCACTGCGACGTCCACCACCCGACGCCCTGGGCCAGCGGCGGCACAACGGACATCCGGAATCTGGCCATGGTGTGTCCCCGGCACCACAGCGAGATCCACGAACCCGGCGGCTGGCAGATCGAGATGGTCCACGACGTCCCCTGGGTCCGCCCACCGTCCTGGGTCCAGCGCGACCGGCCCCTGCGACGCAACACCACGCACGGACCTCGGACGGGAATCCGGTGAAGCGCTCCACCCATCGGGTGACGCCACCGGACGGGCCGTCCGGGAGGATCGAGACGTGCCCAGGCAGGCGTCATGACAACGGCATCGATATGACACAGGTATCGAGATGACAACGGCATCGAGATGACAACGGCATCGAGATGACAACGGCATCGAGCCGGACCACGGTATCGAACCCGACCACGGCGGTGCTGACGATGCGACTCCTCAGCGAGATCACGCTCGTCGCCTCGGCCGCTTGGGCTGCCGCCGCCCACACGAGAAGCGTTGTGGGTGCGATCGCCCTCGGTATCGGCGCGGCCCTCGTCATCGCCGGCGTGTGGGGCGTCTGGATCGCCCCGGCGTCCCGCCGTCGGCTGCCGGACCCAATGCGGTTGGTGCTCGAGCTGCTGCTGTTCGCCGCGGCCGTCGCGGGACTGCTGCTCGTCGGGGACGCCGTTCCCGCGGCCGTTCTCGCCATGGCGGGCGGGGGCACAGCCGTCGGTGTCCGGCTCCTTCGGTCGGGAGCGCCCGAACCCGACACCACCGAGACCGAAACCACCGAACCCGACACCACCGAACCGCTGCGACGCCCCCGAGGCCGAGACCGAGCCCGACACAGGCAGTGAGCAGGCCCGGTCCACCACGCTGACGCTGCGTGGCGTCCGACGGGTACGGGTCTACGATCGCGGAGTGTCGACGACTGCCGGTGCAGGGGCCGCGAAGACAGCGGCCCGTCCCACGACCGCCTTGTTCAGCTCCCTCGCAGGCCTGACCTCGCTCGGCGTCCTCCTGCAGGGGCTCTGGGCCGGCCTGTTCGTTCCGACCGGCAAGGGCGGCCCGTACGACGACACCTGGGTCGGCGTCCACCAGTGGGGCGGGCTCGTCACGCTGGTTCTCGGGGTCGCCGCGGCCGTGGTGGCCGTGGTGACCCTGCGCGCCCGGCGCGATCTCCTGATCGGTGCGATCGCGCTGGCGCTGCTGCTCGT
>DATKNA010000103.1:0-2198 GCA_035541595.1 Kineosporiaceae bacterium
CGGCGACGAGGACTGGTACCGGTTCACGCTGACGTCGGCCCGGCGCGTCGTCATGACGGCCGGCAACCTGCCGGCGGATGCGCGGCTCGAGCTGCGGTCCACCTGCGGGACCCTGCTCGCCGCCTCGGATCACGCGGGCACCCGCTTCGAGCAGCTCGTCCGCCGGCTCAAGCCGGGCACCTACCGGCTCCGCGTGGTTGCAGACGGCGGTGCGCGGGCGGACCAGCCGTACATCGTCCGGTTCCGGCAGCTCGCGTCCGGCGCGCCGGTGCTCTCGTCGAGGGCGACGCGCAGCGGATCCCAGGTCCGGCTGGTCGGCGAGGTCATCAACAACACCGGCGCAGCCGCCGGACGCGTCACGGTGACGGCGACGTTCCTGAGCGCATCCGGGAAGACCGTCGCGACGCTCCAGGGGCTCGCGTTCGCCGACCGCCTCGCGGACGGCGCCGTGACCCCGTTCCAGCTGTCGGGCACGGTGCCCGCATACGCCGCGGTCCGGCTGTCGACGACGGCCGCTGCGGCGACGGGCGCGCCGTCGCTGGCGGTCACGTCGCTCGTCTACTCGCCGGGCCCGGGCGGGACGACGCTCGAGCAGGGCACCGTGAAGAACACGGGGTCGACGACCGCACGCTCGGTCGCCGTGGCGAGGACGTGGTACGGGGCGCACGGCGAGGTGCTCGACGTGGGCTGGTCGAGCGCGGCGCCGTCCATGCTCGCGCCCGGCGAGGTGGGCGCCTTCACGGTGACGCGCCCGGCCGGGCTGGCCACGCTGCAGGCCACCGCCACGGCGTGGCGGGCGATGCTCTAGCTGGAGCGCGACCGCTGGGCGGACGACCTCCTCAGCCCCCGAAGGTGCCCACCCACGGCCCGCCCAGGGGCCAGTAGACCCGGCGCACATCCGGTCCGTCAGCGCCGACCGCGGCGGCCAGGAGCGGCTGCACGCTGCAGGCGTCGAACTGCCCGGCGGCGGTGTCGAGCGACCCGGTGAGGACGACGCGATCGCCGCCGCCCGCGGTCAGCTCGGCGGCGGCGCCCGGCACGGACAGCACCGCGGACGGCAGGAAGCGCACGACGGTGCCGGACGGCCAGACGACGCGCTCCGCCCCCACCCAGGCGACGCGGGGATCCCATGGCGCGCCGCTCAGCGTGCCCGCCAGCGTCTCGGAGCAGTCGTTGCGGCGCGCCCGCTCGCCGCCGGTCGGGAGCGGGAGCGCCGGGCGCCCCAGCACGTCGAGCACGGCAGCCGGCAGGATGCCCGACGGCAGGCGCGTGAAGGATCCGCTCGAGGGGATCGGCGTCGCAGCCCGCAGGTCGGCGCGGTCGCCGGCCCAGCCCACCGGAACCGACACCGCGATGGTGGGGTCGCTCGAGCAGCCGGGGGCGCAGGCAGGCGTGACGACCACGAGGTCAGCGCCCTCCACCAGCAGGTCCGGCGTGTCCGACCGCAGCCGCGCGACCATGCCGATGCACAGCGGCACGCCCAGCCCGGCGCAGGTCAGCGAGCGCTGGCCCGCCACGAGGTCGGGCACCGTCCAGGGCTCGCAGGCGCCCTGCCCGACGATCTCGTCGGCCGTTATGACCCAGGCGGTGCGGCCGGCGGGCGTTGCGACCGGGAGCCAGCGGGTGCCGCCTGCCGGCCCGCCGAGCCACACCGACCCGTCCGTTCCCACGGCCGCGACCGGCTCCCCCGCCGCCAGCGCGAGGCCGACCACGTCGTCGCCCAGCCAGACCTTCGTGGCGGCCTGCACGCCCGGCGGCACGAACAGCCAGCCGGCGTCGCGGCCGGCCGCAGCTGCGGTGGCGTCCACCTCGCCACCCTGAACCGTGGCAGAGAGCTGGCCGGTGGTCGTCCGGACGTGGGCGCAGCCGGTGAGGCCTCCGAGAGCGGCAGCCGGGTCGGCGACCCCGCGCAGCACGGTGACGGTCCGGGTGACGTCGAGCGGCGTGGCGCTCGGCCGGATCGTCGGCGGCGGCGCAGGATTGGGCGGCGTCGCAGTCGGCGAGCCGAGCGCGACCGGCGGCGAGGTGGGCGCCGGCGCAGGAGCGGGGCTGGACGCCACCGCGAGCAGGACGGCCCCGACCACGGCCACCGCGATGCACGCCAGGACCAGGCCCGCCGACGGGCCGCGCGAGGCCCGCGGGACGGGGGTGAGGGGCGCTCCGCCAAGCTCCTGCTCTGCGGTCACGGCGCTGGGACG
>DATKNA010000104.1:0-5907 GCA_035541595.1 Kineosporiaceae bacterium
CCAGCGACTGCGGCGAGATCGGCACGATTGCGCCGGCGGATGCTGCGATGACAGCGTCCGCCGGGCAGGTATCCGTGTACCCGCATCTGGAGGTGGCACTGCCGGCATGGAGGCCTTCGGAGACCACGGGTACTGTCGAGACTCCTTCTCGGTCGGGCCTCGGCGGATCGCGTTCGGCGTCTCCACCGCGTGATCGACCGACGGGTGGGGGTGCAGGGAGAGGGTCGCGGGGGCCGTCACGGGGAATAGGCACGTCCGGTTGGGCGACGAGACGAGGTGCCGGGGCAGGTGCGCATGGTCCTCGATGCGGTGGTCGCCGAGGCATCGGCCGAGACGTTCACCCAGCTCATGGATCGCGTCGCCCAAGGCTTCGAAGCGCTCGGAGCCGCGATCCTCGTGGTGGGCGTGATCTGGTCGTTCGTCCTGGCCGCCATCGCAGTCCGGCGGTCGGGCTGGTCGACCAAGCCCTACCAGGTCCTGCGCCAGTCGTTCGGGGGGACACTGCTGCTCGGGCTGGAGATCTTGGTGGCCGCCGACCTGGTCCGCACCGTCGCGGTCGCGCCCACCCTCGACAATGTTCTGGTGCTGGGGCTCATCGTCCTGATCAGAACCCTCCTCAGCTTCTCCCTGGAGACCGAGATCGAGGGTGTTGCCCCATGGCGCCGGGCCGCCGTCAGCGGGGCGCGAACGATCCGCAGAGCCTCGGCCAGCGCGCTTGAAGCGGACGCGGCGGACTGACGAGCTGCTCGGCACCGCAGACGTGCCGGCCCGCCGCCGCGCGGATCGGCATCGCCACGTCGGGGTCGGTGGGTACGTCCGCGCACGACGAGCTGACCGGGTGTCGCCGCCCTGCTCGGGGCCCCAGGAGGCGTACGCTCGTGGGTGAGCACGCTATGCCGACCTCATCGTGGCACCGGACAGTCACTTTGCGCGATGGCGCGCGTGTGACGCTGCGTCCGATCACTCCCCAGGACAAGCCCCTTCTCGCGGCAGGTTTCGAGCGGCTGGGCGAGGAGTCGCGCTACCGGCGGTTCTTCACGAGCATGAACGAGTTGTCCGCGTCGGACCTCGACTACTTCGCGGACGTCGACCACACCAACCACGAGGCGATCATCGCCGTCGACCGATCGAGCGGGGAAGGGGTGGGCGTCGCTCGCTACGTTCGCTCGAGCGACGACCCGGAGGTCGCCGAGGTCGCGGTGACCGTCGTCGACGACTGGCAGGGGCGTGGCCTGGGGCGTGCGCTGCTCACGCGATTGGCCTACCGAGCTCGGCGCGAAGGGGTGCGCCGGTTCAGTGCCATGGTACTCGGGGAGAATCGTGGGGCCCTCGGGCTCGTCGACAGCTTCGGCGAGGGCCAGCGGCAGTACGACTCGGGCGTCCTCGAGGTCGTCATCGATCTACCCCCCGAACGTGGAATCGGCGCTCGCCTCGCCCAGGCCTTGCGCCACGTGGCGGCCGGAGACGTGGTCGCCGCCGCGGGCGCGCACGCACGCCACCCGAAGATCGGCAAGGTCGAGGCGAACAGCACCGGGGGCTCCGACGGTGACTCGAGCCGGCACCCATCGGGCTCCGCGTGCTGACGGCCCTGGTGTCGTGGTCGCGCAGGTGTGCTCAGTCGCGTCCCATCCAGGTCGCGACGTCGACCTCGTTGCCCTCGGCGTCCGCGAGGGTCCACCAGGCGGGGGCGTATTCATCGCTGACGAGGTGGCCGCCGCTGGCGAGGGCCGCTGCGACGCGGGCCTCGGCCTGGTCGTGCGGAACCCAGACGTCGACGTGGATCCGGTTGCGCTGCGGGCGAGGTCCGCTCATGGGCTGGAACCAGATCGCCGGCGAGGCCCCGCAGGGGTCGACCAGATCCTCGTCGCCGACCTGCTCGTACCCGAGCACCGCCCGCCAGAAGGGGAGCACGGCCGGGCGGTTGACGGCGTCGATGGTGAGGTGCACGTCCTGGACGGCGGCCGCGTCGGCGGGAAGTTCCAGCTCGCGCGCGGCAGTGGAGATCTGCCGGGCCAGCTCGACGTCGCGCTCGCTCAGCCCGGGGACGTCACGCATGGGCAGCCGCACGGTCACGGCGGCGGGTCGTAGGTCGACGTCCGCGTGGCTGTCGGCGGCGTCGGCGAGCGCGCCGATAGCCACCACCAGCTCGACGCCGGCGGTGAACGACCCGGTGCGGAAACGGGCACTGGCCGCGGATGCCACCACCCGCCAGTCGGCGACGCCGTCGGACCGCTCGAACTCCTGCGGCGTGATCAGCTCGGACATGCCGCCCAACGTACCTGCCCGGCTGCAGCCGCGCCGCCCACGTTCCCGCGGGGGAGTGGGAGGCGGGTTGAGCGCATGACCGTCGTTGTGGTCCCGGCCCCGGGCGCTTGCGTCCGGGCCCGCGGGAGCGCATCGTAGCCACGAACGTGGAGGGGAGTAATCCTTCGCGGCGGTGTCGTCAGGACGGCGAGTCCCCAGGGTGACCGGGTCTCTCTCGCCCGGCACCGTCGGCCGCCCACGGCGGATGAGACCTCCGGTCACGACGTCATGTCCTGTCGACCGGAGGTGCAGTCCGATGCAGGTCGAATGGTGGCTCTGGGCCGGCACGACCGCGGGAGTCCTCGCGCTGCTCGGCATCGACCTCTTCGTCGTCGGCCGCCGCGCGCGCCAGCCGTCGATGAAGGAGGTCACCGGCTGGGTCGTCCTCTACTCCCTCGTCGCGATCGCCTTCGGAGTGCTCATCCTGACGCTGCACGGCGGGCGGTACGCGGCCGAGTTCTACGCGGGGTGGCTCACCGAGTACAGCCTCAGCGTGGACAACCTCTTCGTGTTCGTCATCATCATGTCCCGGTTCGCGGTCCCGGCCGCGTACCAGCAACGTGTGCTGACCGTCGGCATCGTGCTGGCGCTGTGCATGCGCGGGCTCTTCATCGCCGTCGGCGCCGTCGCGATCTCGCGGTTCTCCTGGGTGTTCTACCTGTTCGGCGCCCTGCTCATCCACACCGCATGGAATCTGGCTCGGCACGACGGGGAACAGGATTCCGAGCTGCCCGACAACCTCCTGCTGCGCGCCGTCCGGCGGGTGCTTCCCACGACCACCTCCTACGACGGCCGCAAGCTCCTCACCCGGGTGAACGGACGCCCCCTGGTCACACCGATGCTGGTCGTGATGATCGCCATCGGGACGACGGACGTGCTGTTCGCGCTCGACTCCATCCCGGCCATCTTCGGGCTGACCAAGGAGCCCTTCCTGGTCCTCACCGCGAACGCGTTCGCCCTGCTGGGGCTGCGCCAGCTGTACTTCCTCATCGGCGGTCTGCTGGATCGGCTCGTGTACCTGAGCTACGGCCTGGCCGTCGTCCTGGGGTTCATCGGGCTCAAGCTGACCCTCGAGGCGCTGCACACCAACACCCTGCCGTTCCTGGCGGGCGGCAATCCCATTCACATCGGGCCGGACATCTCCATCACCTTCTCGCTCGGCTTCATCGCCGGCACGCTGATCGTCACCACCGGGGCCAGCCTGGTCAAGGATCGGCACACCCGCCGCACCCACGACACCTCGGCGAGGGCGGAGGTCCGGAGCGCTGATCCCGTGAGCGAGCGCGGGTGAAGGCGTCGGCCGGCCGCTGGGAGGGTCTCGTCACGGTCCGGCGATGATCTTGCTCAGGGTGGTCAGATCATTGTCGGAACTGATGAGGTAGCTGAGGCCGTACCGGTCTCGTCGGGCGGCCAGGTCCTGGCGGATCTGGTCGGCATCGCCGATGAAGATGGTCGGCATCTGCCAGACGGTCTCCGGGGCGACGCCCGACCAGCCGCGGGTCGCGATCAGATCCTCCGTGCTGGGGCGACGCGTGTCGGTGATGACGAACGTCGCGAACGCGCTCAGCTCGATGTCGGCGAACCGATCCCCGGCGGCCGATGCGACGATGTCACGCTTGGCGTCGAGCGCCGCGGGTAGGCGGTCCGCTGGGTCATCGGGGTCGTCCGCGCTGCGGATGGGCGCGGGAAGCAGGCCGATGACGTCGGCATACTGTGCGGCCAGCCGCAGCATCCGCGGTCCGCCTGCGCCGACGACGATCGGTGGCCTACCCGACAGGTCCGGGACGACCGAGAGATCCAATCCGTCGATCGTGTAGGCGGCGCCGGTGTGGTGCACGGCGTCGCCGCGGAACAGCAGCGTGAGAATCTCGAGCGTCTCGTCGAGCCGGTCGATGCGGCGCCCGGGCGGGTCGAACGCGATCCCGGCGGCTGCGTACTCGGGGTGATACCAGCCGGCGCCGAGGCCGAGCTCGAATCGTCCGCCGGAGATGGCGTGCAACGACGCTGCTTCGTGGGCCAGGACCGCGGGGTGGCGGTAGTCGTTGCTGAGGACCATCGTCCCCACGTGCAGGCGGGTGGTCGCCGCCGCCGCGGCTGCCAGGGCGGTGAACGGGGCCAGTTGTGGGCCGAATGGTCCGGTCATGAAGTGGTCGCGGACGAGGAGTACATCGACGCCGCTGTCTTCCACGCGGCGCGCGTGGTCGAGCCATGCGGTGGGCTGCGGCGCGGATTCGCAGACCACTCCGAATCTCAGCGGGCGGTGTGGGGACTGGTCGCCGACAGCGGGTGGCACGAGGTGCCGTCCTCTCGGTAGCAGCACGAATGCCCGCGAAGTCTAGGAGTCGAGCGTGATCACGTCGAGGTCGGATCGTGACATGTCGAGCAGGGTCGTGCAGTGACGGACTCGTTGGGCTCAGCGCTGGAGTCCGTCCCACGACCATCGCGGGATGCTCAGCCCCTCGGGGACGTCGTCAGCCGACGCCTGGTACTGCGACAGTGCCGTCGTGGTGGCCCAGGCGAAGTAGTCGTGCAGCACCTGCCGGAGTGGTTCGGTCGCTGCCAGGCCCACGTCGTCCAGGGCCCGGTCGAAGCAGGTGATCGCCCGGCGGTCCATCTCATCGTGTTCGCCGTTGCCGCTGTGGATCCGTACGACCGACGAGTGACTTCCATACGTCCGCGAGTAGGTCGTGGGTCCTCCGAGAGCCTCGGCCCAGTACGCAGCGAGTCGCTCCTGGTGCTCGGGATGGAAGCCGTGGCGGAACGCGTGGCTGACCACGCCGTCGGCCATCACCCTGGAGTGCCACGCCTCGGCCAGGCGGAGGAGGCCCTCCGCACCTCCCGCGGCCTCGTACACGCTCTGCATGGGGCAAGGATGCCAAGCCCCGCACCGGCGCAGGGAGCAGGATCGGGGCGGATCCTCACCAGCCGGCCAAGACCTCCCTCGCGATATGGACGCTGCTGCGCCGGGGGTACAGACCGCAGGCGTCCATGTCGCGAAGTGGATCTCGAGACCGTCAGCGGGGGAACGACGGGCGAGGGCGACCGTGTGAGGGACCGTCAGGGGGCGGACGACGGGCGAGGGCGACCGTGAGAGGGACCGTCCGGGGGCGGACGACGGGCGAGGATGACGGCGCCGACCGTGAACGTGCACGCGTTGTGTTGGGTTGCACGGGTTCTGCCGCTCGCCGGACGCCCGAAAGCGCCACAACGCGTGCAATGCCGAACAGCGCGTGCAACGCCGAACAGCGCGTGCAATGCCGAACAGCGCGTGCAACGCAGCCACGCATGCACTCGTCGGGGGCGACGGCGGGTGGCCCCCGTGAGCGAGCACCGGATGCTCGACGACAGCGTCGAGATCCTGTCGGCATGGAATCACTCATCGAGCGCCGAGACCGTCGCCCATCGCACCGTGCTGCCGAAGCTCACGGTCGTCTGAGCTGGCGAGCCGACGTTCGACGGCGGTCGACCGGTGGGTCGACGGGAGCTGAGGGGAGGCTGAGACGAGCGCCGGGCCCGACGGGAGGGCGGGGGTAGCGTGTCGTGGGTGATCCCGCTCCGCATGGACGCCGTCAAGGATGGTCGGCGCCGCTCGCGTCGTCGTCC